>JAEZIT010000118.1 GCA_023436495.1 Acidobacteriota bacterium | reverse complement strand
CCGTAAGCGTCGGCTTTGACGACCGCCATATACTTCATGTCGCTGCCGACGAAATCTTTTACCGACCGAAAATTGAATGCAAGATTGTCCAGGTCGATCTCGGCCCACGTCGGCCGGCCGGACGTGATTGGTGTCATTACAATATCGCGAAAAAAGTTAAAGTTATGGTTTAGGTGTCGGCGCCGCGACACCTAAAGTATTGCCTTAAAGCGGAATATTCCCGTGCTTTTTCGGCGGATTGCTGTCCCGTTTGTTTTGCAGCAGCGAAAGCGCGCGTATCAGCTTTGGCCGCGTCTGTTTTGGTTCGATTATCTCATCGATGAATCCGCGTTCGGCGGCGACGTACGGGTTTGCGAATTTGTCCTGGAATTCGGCGACCTTCCCGCGCCGGTATTCCTCGTCATGTTCGGCGATCTCTTTGCGATAGAGCACGCCGACGGCGCCTTCCGCTCCCATCACGGCGATCTCGGCGGTCGGGTACGCAAAATTAATGTCGGTCCGGATGTGTTTTGAAGCCATGACGCAATAGGCTCCGCCGTATGCTTTGCGTGTGATGACGGTTATTTTCGGCACGGTGGCTTCGGCGAAAGCAAATAGCAATTTTGCGCCATGGCGGATGATGCCGAAATGTTCCTGATTCACGCCCGGCAGAAATCCGGGAACGTCTTCGAACGTGATCAGCGGGATGTTGAAACAATCGCAAAAGCGTACGAACCGAGCGGCCTTTACCGAAGCGTCAATGTCGAGCACGCCCGCTAGAAACGCGGGCTGGTTGGCGACGATGCCGACGGAAAATCCGCCTAATCGGGCAAACCCGATAACGATATTCGGTGCAAAATGCTCCTGGACCTCGAAAAAATACCCGTCGTCGACGACCTTATGTATGATGTCGCGGATGTCGTAGGGCTGATTCGAAGATTCCGGGACGACCGCGTTGAGCGATTCGTCTTCGCGGTCCGCCGGGTCGGCCGTTTCAACGAACGGCGGGATCTCGGCGTTGTTCGACGGCATGAACGACAGCAGTTCGCGGGTCAATTGCAGGGCGTGTTCGTCGGAATCCGCCGCAAAATGAGCAACGCCCGACTTGGAATTATGCGTCATGGCGCCGCCGAGCGTTTCCTTGGTCACGTCCTCGTGCGTGACGGTCTTAATAACATCCGGCCCGGTGATGAACATATAGGACGTGTCCTTCACCATCACGTTAAAATCGGTGATCGCCGGGGAATAGACCGCGCCGCCCGCGCACGGGCCGAGAATGCAGCTGATCTGCGGGATGACGCCGCTGGCTAGCGTGTTGCGAAGAAAGATATCGGCATAACCGCCGAGGCTGACGACGCCTTCCTGAATGCGGGCGCCGCCGGAATCGTTCAGGCCTATAACCGGCGCACCGGTCTTCATCGCCAAGTCCATGATCTTGCAGATCTTTTGCGCGTGGGTTTCCGACAGCGATCCGCCAAACACCGTAAAATCCTGTGCGAAAATGAAAACTTCGCGGCCGTCGACAAGGCCGTGCCCGGTCACGACGCCGTCGCCGGGATATTTTTGTTTGTCCAATCCGAAGTCCGCCGATCGGTGAACGACGAATTTATCTAATTCTTCGAAACTGCCTTCGTCCAGAAAAAATTCGATCCGCTCGCGCGCGGTCATTTTCCCGGAAGCCTTTTGTTTTTCCAAACGTGCCTCGCCGCCGCCTTGTTCGGCCTGACGGGAGCGGTCTCGAAGTATTTCGAGCTTGTTCATAATTCTCGATTCAGGGTGCATACGCGATAAGTTTACCATAACTATATTCGGCAATTCTTTGCGTGCTTGGCGTCTTTGCGTGAAATGATCCTTTTCGGAACGCCAAGCCCTGAGTTTTTCAAAACGCGGGATAAATGCTAGAAATAATGAAGATGCGACAGATTCCCTTGATCACAAGCCGCGCAAACGAGAAATTGAAATTCGCCCGACGTGTCCGCGACGGAAAGGAGGGCGGATGGATCTTTGTCGAAGGTGTGCGACTTTCGGAAGAGGCCCTGCGTGCTCGAATCACCGTCCGCGAGGCGTTCGTTTCATCCAGGGCGATGGCAAATCCGCGCGTTCGTGAGATTCTCGATTCGCTGAGATCTGCGGACGCAACGGAGGTCGCAGACAGCATTTTCGATTCGATCGCGGACACCAGCGAAGCGCAGGGCATCGTGCTGATATGCGGCCGGCCAGCGGCGACGCAGACCGAGTTTGAGGGCCGTGTGCGGCGAGCCGGGATCACACTGCTGCTGCATGAGGTCAATAACCCATCGAACCTCGGGGCGATCTTTCGGACGGCGGAAGCGGCGGGCGTTTCGGGCGTGATCACGACGCAGGGATCGGCGGATGTGTTCTCTCCAAAGGCTTTGCGGGCGGCGATGGGTGCGAATCTACGGCTGCCTATATGGGAAAAGGCCGAGCGTGCGGCCGCATTCGAATGGGCGCGCAAGCAGGGAATGCTCATAACCGCTGCGGACATTTCGGCGGAGACATCCTATACATCGATCGACTGGACGCGGCCGCGGCTTTTGATATTTGGTTCGGAAGCCCACGGGCTCGATGCAGAGACGCTTAAGTTAGTGGATGAGATCACCTATATTCCGATGGAAAACGGCGTAGAGAGCCTGAACCTTGCCGTTTCCTCCGGAATTTTGCTTTTTGAGGCAAAACGACAAGCGGATGCCGGAAAATAGCGGCTACTGAGCTGGCGGTGCCGGCGTCGCTGCAACATTCGCGTTTGCGCTGGTATTCGGAGCCGCTGCCGTACTCAGGTCGCGTGCAAAGGCTTCCTGTGCCGGGCCGCTGTTTATTACCGCAATTGCAAGAGCGATATCCGTCGCCAGGACGGTCGAATTCATTGGATCGGCCTGGGCAAGGCGGTTCTTCGCTTCCTGAAAATCCCTTTTCGCTTCCCAATATTTGCCGGTCAACATGTTTGCCCGCCCGCGAAGGTAGAAATCTTCGGCGTCCTGCGGTTCGGTTCCGGACGCGGAAAGGTACGCCCCGGGGTTTTTGTCGACGTTGCGGCGATTTTCCTCGTACGCGGTCAGCGGAGGATTGTTCGTCTTCATCTCCGTGATCTGCGGTGCAGGCACGGTTTGAACAACCGGTTCGGGCCGCATCGAATACATCACGCCGCCGCCGATCAGCACGCCAAGCAGAAGCATTCCCACTAATCCGAGAATCTTGCCGGCTCCGCTGCCTGTGGTTTCGGGCGGTTCGGTATACATCGACGACGTTCCGAATGAACGGTCTTCCTGATATACGTTGGCCGGAGCAGACGCTGCCGCCGTAAGCGGTTCAGGTTCAATGATTTGAGCAGGTTCGGAAATGACATCGGTGTCTTCTTCGTCGGATACTTCCGCCGGTGCATCGAACGGCGAGCGAGCGGTCGCTACCGTTGTATCTTCATCGCCTTCGTACATGGCGGCCGGTGCAGCAACGTCCGTCAAAGCAGGCCGCGGCGACGTTTCCGAGGCGACATCGACGATCACGGCGGTCAAATTATCTTCGGCCCCGCGGTCGTAGCAGAGTTCCTTCAGCCGCTCACAGATCGCAGCGGGTTCCATGCCGGAGGCGAGCAGGTCTCGGATCTCGCCGTCATCAACATGCCGCGTTATACCGTCCGAACAGATCAGAAATGCCGTATACGGCTCGATCATGATGGTTTTCAGATCGACATCCACGGAAGGTTCGGCGCCCAGTGCGCGGCTGATGATGTTTCTGCTCGGATGATTCTCGGCCTGTTCGGCGGTCATTCGGCCTGCCCGCACTTCTTCGGCGACGACGGAATGGTCCTCGGTCTCGCGATAAAGATTGCCCACGCCGTCGAGGCGGTAAAGACGCGAATCGCCGACGTGTCCGATGGTCGCGATATTTCCGTTTATGTGCAGAGCGACGACCGTTGTGGCCATTGTCGAAAGCTGCGGTAGTTCCTTCGACATTTGGAATATAGCGGAATTTGCGCGCTCGATCGCGATGCGCATAACATCTTCGGCATCAGCACTTTCCGGGAGGTTTGCGAAGGCTTCACCTAAGATCTCCATCGCCATCTGCGATGCGACATCACCGGCCTGGGCTCCACCTACGCCGTCGGCGACCGCGAATATGCCATTTTGCTGGATCGCGAGGTATGAATCCTCATTCTGAGGCCGTTTTTCGCTCAATCCTCTGTCGCTGACAGCGGCCGATGTGAGATGAAAATTGTTTTCCGTCATAAATATAAATGCTATTTGTTCGCCGAGTTAAAACCTCTGGATGCAATGAAGTAGCCTTATAAGATCAATGCATGGCTTGAGGTGCGGCTGCCGCGCGGTCCACTGCGTTTCTGTGCGAGAACGCCATCAGCATTCCGAGCATTACAAAACTCGTAATTAGGCTGAATCCGCCGTGGCTGACAAAGGGAAGCGTTATACCCGTCATCGGAAGTGCACGGGTGATGCCGCCGATGTTGACCAACGCCTGAAAACCGATAAAAGCGGCGAGGCCGATCGAGCACAATTTGCTGAACATGTCACGGGAATCTAAAGCCGTGCGCACGCCCGCACTCACAAATATTATCAGGGCAAAGGTTACCAATAAACCGCCGAAAAGTCCAAGTTCTTCCGCCAGGGCAGCGAAGACGTAATCGGAGTCAGCTACGGGGATAAGTTCGGGATACCCGAGTCCTAATCCGCGACCTGTTGTCCCGCCCGAAGCCAGCCCGAACGTCGCTTGTGCGGGTTGAAATGCAAGCATGTCGAACCATGCGTCGACGTTTATGGTGCGCATCAGGTCGGGATCCGCCTCGACCATCTGCGGCAGTTCCGGATCGCGTTCGACCAGGCGTTTGTAATAACCGTCGAAATCCGATTTCCACCATGTGGTTTCCGGCGCGGGCGGGTTAAATCCGTCCAGCCAAAGGTGGAAACGCTGCTGGATGCGGTCGGGAAGTATCGTCTTTACGGGACGCGCAAGCGTTGGAAGCAGAGGAATTCGCTCCTGCGTCTTTTCGGGTAAAGCTCCGACCACCAGGACGCCAACGAGCAGCAGAACGCTGCCCACCAGCACGAACCGCTGCGAAAAACGACGGACCGCGATCAGGAACAGCGTGGCATAGACGGCGCTGAAGACCATCATTTGCCCAAAATCCTTCAGAACAAAAAACGGTACGAAAGGCAGGGCCGCCATAAATACCAGCGGCACGACGTCTTTTGCACGCGGCAGCCCCCAATACGTACGGGCGAGATTCTTATACAACACCGCCAGAATAGCGGCGAATCCGATCAGAAACGGAATCTTCGAAGGCTCCCACGGCGTCATGTTGCCGATCGATTTGCCTGCACGCGACGTTATTGCCGCGACAAACAGCGGGCCTAGCGTCAGGATCACGATCAAAAAGCCGTTGCGCTGCAGCAGTTCCAGTACATCGTCGCGTTTCAAAAGCAGGAAAGCCCCGATCAGGCCGATAATTCCGAGCAGCGGATTGACCGTCTTTCCCGACAGCAGCACCTCCGACACGGTTTCGGTCGACGGCCGCGGAGTTTCGGCGGACAGATCAACGGGTGTCGGCGGAGTCGCCGGCAAGCCCATCATCTGCTTTTTATCGGCCGAATAGTTCTCCTGGATATAATGCATCTGCATCGTCCGGATCTTCTCGCGGCGTGCCTCGGCCTTGTCGCTACGTGATACGTATTCCGGATCACTGAAAAGACGGTATTGGACCGTCAGCCCGACCGAAAAAAGAAGTACGGCCGTCGTGTACAGTGTCCAATTACCCTGAAACTTCAGAAACTTCTTCAAGAATATTGGTATAACTGCAAGCAGGGAAAGCAGTAACAGATTCCTGACAGCAGTAACGCTTGAGGTCTCGTACCCGCGTATTAGGGCTCCGTAATGAATGGAATAATGCGAAATGGCCGTCACGAGGACGATCAGAGCAAGGATGAAAAAATGTGACGAGGTGCGATTCTTCATCTATCGACGCCTCCTTGCAGGTGCGGCCGGAGCCTGCGCTTTCGGACGATACTGATCGCCCAAAAGCCCGAGTTCTCTCGCTTTTAGTATCACGTCCGCCGCGATGGGCGCCGCGGTCCGTGCGCCGTATCCGCCGCCTTCGACCACGACGGCAATAGCGACCTGCGGTTTTTCCAGCGGCGCGATCGTTATAAACCAACTGTCCGTACGTAAGTACATAACCGGGGCGTCATATTCGACCCATTCGCCGTTGGCGTTCCGGCGTTTCTGCTTGACCGTCTTCAGCTTTCCGGTCTTTTCGTCGTACACGGGAGCCTGCTTTTCCGCCGTGCCGGTCTTTCCGCCGGTCTTTATGCCCGTACCCGCCAATTTCGAAGAGATCACGGTGCCCGTGCCGCCGGGTTCTTCCGTCACGGTGGACATGATATTCCTGACGGCGGCGGCCTGCTGTGGTGTCAGCACTTGTGAAAAAGCCTGCGGCGGCTGGTCCGCTTCGATCTTCGGTTTCATTAGCTGGCCCTGCATGTTCGCGGGAGCCGCCGCGATCAGCGCCATTTGAAACGGCGTCATTTGCCCGGCGTAGCCCTGTCCCATGCCTTCGAGCCCGATGTCGTATAAGGAAATGTCCTTGCCTGTAACCAGCGTAGATTGCTGAGGTGCGAGTGCGTTAGCGATCGCGTCGTTGCTCGCATTCCAGATGATCGGGAAGAAACGCTGCAGCAAGGCCTCGGTGGGCGTGTCGACCGCGGCAATGCCGAATGCGTTTGCTGTCTCGCGCAGGCGTTCGCGCCCGAGTTCGATCGCGAGCTGAGCGAAATACTGATTGCTCGAGACCTTATACGCAAACGTTATATCCTTTTCCTGGCAGCCGCCGTCGCATACGCCTGTGACGCTGCCGTCGGGCTGGAGCTTCTGCGTCGCATCGACGATCGGCCGTGATCCGCGAGACGGGATGAATCCGCCCGGATAGCTCGCGAAAACGGCATTGTGTTTTCCGGCGCGAAAAGCCGAGATCATGGTAAATGTTTTGAACGTCGATCCCGGTACGTAAAACTCGCGGGTAGCACGGTTCAGCAGCGGCTTATCTCGTTTATTTCCTTCAAGCTCAAGGTAACCGTCAAGGTCCTCCGCCTCGGTCAGGCTAAATGACGGATTGGAATACATCGCCAGCACGTCGCCGGTTTGCGGGTTCAACACGACGATCGCGCCTTTTTTGCCCTGCAACGACTTGCCCAGGAACGCCTGCAGGTCGCGGTCGATCGTGACCTTCACATCCTTCTGTTCGTCTTCGACGCGTTTGATCTTCGTCAGAACTTCCCAGGCTTCCGGCATTGGGTCCGCGTTTCGCCTGTACAGCGAGCGTTCGAGCCCCGGCGTTCCGCGCTCGGTACCGAGCAGGTGGGCCATCTCGCGTTCGAGAGCGAAAGCCCGTTCGATGCCGCCGTTGCGGTCTGCCTTATAGTAGGCAAGCGCGTTGCCCAGGTTTCCGGTGCGATCGAGCATCCAGCCGCGAAGGCTTGCTGCCGTCGTACGGCGCGTACGCAGGTCTTTATAGCTCAGTGCCTGAAACTGTTCGTTCGTATCACCTGCGTAATAGGTCCAGTACACCTGAAATCCGAAGACGGCGAACGCCAGCACGACGAACAGCACCTGCCATATCCGCAGGCTGCGGTTTGTCAGCGTCTGTGTAAGCTTTCTCGTCACTTCGCGCGGCAATCCGCGTTCGAAGTTGAATTTCGGTCGTTTGAAGTTGTCGAAGAAGGTAAGTGCCAGGAAACCGAGGAGAATTCCGACCCCGATTATATAAATGATCGTCAAACCGGCAGGCGTACGCTCCAGCACCTGGCCGCCGAACAAATTCTCCGGTTTGAATTTCTGCCAATCGATCTGTAAGAGCAGGGAAAAGATCATTTTTGTTGAGGTTCATCCGATGCGTTTCCGGCGGCAGGCTCGAGTACGACTGTCGTTTCGCCGTTTACCGTTCGCGCTAGCTCTGCCGCAGAAAACTCTTCGGTCGGCGCCAAGGTCGCGGCCACAGCCGTTTCGGACGCCCGTTCTATATGTTCGATGTCCACTGAGACTGCTCCGAACGCCGGTTTGTCCGACGGTTTCAGCACGACTGCCTTTCCGTACGAAATACGCTCGCCGTTTATAAATGTTCCGTTCGTCGATCCCGTGTCCGCGATGACGAGTTCGCCGGCCGAATTTACCGCGAGCGATGCGTGTATCTTCGAAACGCTAGCGTCGTCTATAGTAAGGCCGTTCTCGCGCGTCCTGCCGACGCTCAGCCGGTCGCCGGGCTTCAGTTTAATCGTCACCGTTTGCTGCCGGCCGGCGGCTTCAAACCTTGCGACAAATGTTTCCTCGGACGGCGGCGCGGCCTCTATCGCTTCCGGTATCAGGTCGGAAACATTCGCGGCAGGCAAGGTCACGTTGACCTCGGCTTCGTGTTCGTCCTCGCCCGGCTTGTTAAAGCTTACGTTGAGCTTCACACCCGCAGTGAAATAATCCGGCTTTACTTCGATCGCGAGCGGGGCGTGCGTGTAATATCGCCGGTCGTTGATATGATCCACAGCGGCCGTCAGCAGTTCGTTCTCGAGCTTTTTAAGTGTGTCGTCGGAATCGGCGGAGAATTTGTCCCACTGCATTTTCAGCTTGATATTATGCGGGACGAATCGGCGTCTGCCTTCTTCTTCGCGGGCCTCGGCGTCGAGCAGTTTTTTCAGACGCTCGATCAGCTCGCTGGTCGCGAGGCTGCTCGAAGGCTTCCAACCGCGGCCGGTAAAACGATCGAACATGTCGCCGACCTTCGTCAAAACCCCATGAACCAGCCAATCGAGCGAATTGTTTCTATTTGACGTCGGCGCTTTATCTGACATTCAATACGGTAAATACGACGTAATGCCGAAATTTGTTGCCATTCTATCTAAATTCGACATCAAAACAAAACTGTGCGGGCCGCGGGCCGGCGATGCTTTGTAAACTGTGCCGCAGCCGGCAAGAGTATGTGTTTTTCGAACTTTAAGCCTATAATATCGTATGGATTTTCAGCGGAACGGGGCCACGTACCGCAAATTGCCGGATGAGAGAGCTTTCACTAAATAATTGCAGGCTTGACAAGCGATACGACGTAGAGAAACGGCTCGGCCGCGGCAGCTATGCCGAGATCTTTGTCGCACGGGATTCGCTCGCCTCGCCGCAGTCGCCGCACAACCTTGTGGTAATAAAGGCGCTTAACGTCTTTCTGCAGGACGATCCGGATCCCGATCTGGAACGAACGCTGGTTGAAAATTTCCAGAACGAAGCCATCGCTCTCGACCGTGTTCGCCACCCTAATATAATCAGCAGGCTCGGCCACGGCACCGCCCGCGACCTGAAGGGCCGCGTGTTTCATTACCTCGTTCTCGAATACCTTTCCGGCGGCGATCTACAGAAAGCCTGCCGGACGAACAGCCTATCCTTGCGGCAGGTAATGAATTACGTCGAACAGGTCTGCGCCGGGCTTCGCCATGCGCATAATTGCGGGATAATTCACCGGGACATAAAACCGCACAATCTCTTGCTGACCGGTGATGCGGAAACCGTAAAGATCGCCGATTTCGGCGTCGCGCGCGTCGCTCATTCCGATTCGCCGATCACGCGTGTCGGCACCAATATTTACGCTCCGCCGGAACACAGCCCGATGCTCGCGGGCCGCACAGGTGTACTGGCATTCGCCGAACTGACGTTCGCCGCCGATATGTATTCGCTTGCAAAATCCATATATACGTTGGTCACTTGCGAAGCGCCGCGGTTCTATTCGAACCAGCCGATCGACGACCTGCCGCCGTCCGTTCGCGAAGAGGAATGGGCGGACGAGATGATACGTGTCCTGAAAAAGGCCACGCAGACCGATCCGCGCGAACGCCATCAGAGCGTCGATGAATTTTGGGCGGATCTTTCCGGCATTCGCAAATATTTGCAGGACGGGGAGATTCCCACGCAAGTGCGATCGCGCATCAGCGCGGCCCCGCAGGCGCACGTATCGCGCGGATATTCGCCGCTGGCTCCGCAGGAACCGCGGTTCGACACCTCGAAAAATCTAAAGCTGCCGAATTCCACGCCGGCGGCAAATGCGGAGCCGGCGATCGCGGCGCCGGACGGCCTGCATCGCCAGACCGTTGGCTATCAGCCGCCCGGGGCGTTGGTCACGAACGTACCGAACGTGGTGCCGTCGCAGCCGCCTGTCGAGATCCCCGACCGGCGGGCCTATATCGACCCGAATGTCGCGGCACCGAGAAAGAAGCGCCGCGGCCGCGGACTGATCGCGTTCGTCGCCGTGCTGCTATTGTTTGCCGGCGGGCTCTACGGCACTCATGTATATCTTCGAGGGCTCGGCATCGACACGGGAATAAATATCCCATTCTCGCAGCAGACCGCGACGGCGAATACGGACATTTATCTTCGGCCCACACCCAACATCGACAATGACCCGATCGGCCTCGTGACAAAAAATTCCAAGGTCCGTATCCTCGATTCGCAGAACAATTGGTATCAGGTCGATATTCTCGAACAGGGACGCGTCCGGAGCGGAGCGCCGTCGGCATCGCGGGGTTGGCTGAACGGAAAATACCTCGATATCAACAATTAGAAGGAGAACAGATTTGAGCGTACTCGATAAAGTAAGAAGATGGATCGATGGTGAAACGGCGGAGCTTGTGCTCGAGGAAGCCGCGCGCAACGCGCAGGTCAAACCTCGGAGCAAGGCCGAAGAATTCATCGTCAAGATCGCCCGCGCCGTCGAAGAGGTGATGCAGGCGGAACTCGTCCCGCTGCCGCAGGGCGGAACCATCATTCCCAGCGAGTACATCATTTTCCTCAGCAACGACGACGACAAGGAATGGCAGGGCGTTAAACGAAAAGGCCTGATACAAGGGCTTTATCACATCCTCGGCGAACGCGCCAAAGAGATCGCGGGCAAGAAAAAGCTCGAAACGAAGTCCTTTGTGATCGAGCTTCGCGTTGACGGCACGCTCGAAAAAGGCGACCTTCGCGTTCAGCACAGTTGGGAAGATTCATCCAACAACAAAACCGGCGTCCTTGCACGTCCAAAAGCCGTGCCGTCAGGCGAACCGGCATATAGTCCGCCTCGCGCGGCGGTGCCTCCTGCTCCCGATTCACCGACGATGCCGGGTACCGCGCCGAATTTTGTTCCGGGCCGCCCCGCCGGCGATGCACGCCCCACAGTTCCGCAGGCGAACATTCAGCAGGCGGTCCCACTCGGCAGCGAAGACCCCGAGGAAATGACCCGCGTCGCGAAACGAGCGGCGGCGGAATTATACAGGCTTGAGATCTGGCGCGGCGGCGTGAGACAAAATGTTATTCCGATCTACGAAAAGGAAACGGTCATCGGCCGCGGTTCGAAATCTAAACCGGTCGATATTTCGCTCGCCGGCGATGCTGAGATCAGCAGACGTCACCTGGTGATGATCACGGATGGAAGCGGCGGTTTCTGGGTCGTCAATGAGGGCAGAAATCCGGCGGCGATCAACAGTTATGAATTGCCGTCGGGACAGAGGGTTCCGGTGTCGCCGGGTTCGTCCGTCGCAGTATGCAGTTATGTTCTGCGAATCCAGCCAAAGTAGAATTCATACGACCATTCTTTTCCTGACGCTTCGCAAAGCCCATTCTACGGCAACGAATGATACTATCGACAGATAGACAGCCTCGTAAATGTGGCGTTCATGGAACGTTCCCGTCAGGCAAGCGCGTGTAAGGTCGATGACGGATGTGGTCGGCAGTACGTATGCGACGACCTGCAGCCAGCCGGGCAGCATCTCGACCGGAAACCAGGCACCGCACAGAAATATTGTCGAGAAGAAGAAGGCGAAGAAGACGTTGAAGTGGTCGATGTCGAATATATGCGCCGTCAATCCCAACGCAAGCCCGCTAAGATGTATGCACCCGACAACCAGCGGCACGATCGCAATTACCGTGAAAAATGAGGTCGCCGACCCGAAGATGACCACTAGCGGCAAAATGAACAGGGAATCCACCGCGCCTTTTGTCACTGCCCATGACAATTCGCCAAACGCCAGCGATTCCGCGTTGATCGGCGTCGCAAGTATCGCGTCATACGTCGATTGATAGACCATGCGGAAATACGCGCCGTAGGTCATTTCGAACACCGCCCGCATCAGTACCGTAAACGCCAGCACGCCGGCGCCCACAAACGACAAATAACTCAAACCCTCGACTTTCGAAGCGACCAACGCCCCGACGCCGAAACCAAAAGCAAAGAACGTGAATATCGGTTCTATGACGGGAGCGATCAGCTCCGTTTTCCAGAGGCGCACATATACACGCGAATTCCGCCGCCAGACGGCGTACGCATCGCGAAGGTCCACCTTGAAAATGCTCAGGCCCATTCGTCCGTCCGAAAAGGAAAATCGCCGCGGCCGATCATCGCTAACAATTCGGCGAGCGCGGCTTCGGCTCGCTGGACGACATTTTCCGGGTAAGCGTAGAGCCGGGCATTAGCTTCGAAATCATCCAGATCGAGAACGTCGTGCCTGCCATCCGGCCAAACGATCACGTCTATGTCCAGGTCGACGTAATCCAGAACTCCGTCGGAGAAAGCGGGCGGCATGTTGACGTTGCAGTAATAGTTTCGCAGTCCGCCGTCCGGTTCGTGAAACCTAAAGACGTTATACCAGCGGTCGGTCCAGTAATACTCGTACGAAAGCGTTCCGCTCCTGATAATTCCCAACTGTTCATGCTTTACTTCATGTTCGAAGATGCCTAAAAAGATCATCAGATCTTCACGTGTTTCCTTAAGTTCCGCGCTCCAGGTGCGGCGAATACTGCCGTCGAACTTTCGGGCATTGATAACAACGGGATTTGCGACGGGGTTATTTACCAAGTTGTTCAAGGAAATTCTTCAGCGCGGTATTAAATGCTGCGGGCTGTTCGATATTGGAGAGATGGCCCGCTGACGGGATCACAACAAGTTTTGAATCCTTTATCGAATCGTTCAAATTCTTTGCGGCAGATAGATCGGTGACCTGATCCTCCTCGCCGAAGATCAGCAGCGTGGGTACTTCAACATTTGCCAGTATTTCGCCGTTATCGCGCCGCGCCGCCATTCCGCGCATTGCGGCGATGGCGGCTTTCGGGTCAACGGCAGCCACCATCTCCGCTATTCCATTGACGATCCCCGGATCATTCGCCTTCGTCGTTTTGCCGACGAGTTTCAGCAGCATGTTATCAACCAAGGCCTGAGCTCCGTCCGATTCGATCAGCTCAATGGTGTCCATCCGGCCCTGTCGTTTTTAGTCCGTGTCGGCGTCGGAGGTCGTGTCGCA
>JAEZIT010000107.1 GCA_023436495.1 Acidobacteriota bacterium | reverse complement strand
GGAAGTACACCGCGTACCAGCTATTTGACAGCGAGAGCCAGACATTCATTGACCGGGACATGGCCGGCCAGAAATGGAAGGCGTTCGGCGAACAGCGGGGCTTCCAGGTAGGCGAATCTTGGTTCATTACGACCGTGACATTAACGCGGTTGCCGTTTCGTGATGAACAACCTGAGGATGCAGTGGAGAGCTCCATCGCCGAAGCACGTCACATAATTAACACGGAGAAGTGTAAGAGTAAAATCGAAGAGTTATTACGAAAAGCTGCTTTACAACAGTTCACAGAGGCAGGGGGAAATTACATGAATCTTTCGCCGGAAGTCAGAGCGGAAGTTGACAAGTCAATCGCTGACAATTTTAGTGCTAAAGGTCTTATGGACGCTGTAACAAATGCAGTTCGCGATTTTTCTCAGGTTAATAACCTAAATATAAAAGACGACAGTCACGCAAAAGCAACGGTAACACGTCCGAAAGGCATCACGACTATTACTTTTTATGCCGGCTTTTTTAATGAGATAATGAGTGGGAAAACGGGGATAGTCGTTAATAATAATCAAACGCAACCATACAAGGGGAGCAAAACTTCATTACGAGATCGAGCATTTAGTATTATTCACGAGGGAATTCATGCGATGGATCCCAATTTCTCGGACGAATTTATTGGTCGAATTATCAAAAAGAAAGACAAGAATTTAACTAAAGAGGAAGGATCAAAGGCAATTAGGGAGTTTATTAAGAATAACTGCAAATAATTTCCTGTAGGTAAGTTCGAAATGAGATATCAACACAAAAAACGAAAGTCTCTCAGCAGCTATCTCGGAGCAGCTATATCATTGTTAGTGATATCCCTGATTCTATCCCATGCGGTCATCGCTCAGTGTTCCTTGATCGACAATAGCCGAGACGCTTTGTTTATCAGTTATGAACGCGATGCGAAGATAAAAAGTGACGACGGAGGGACGGTCGACGGTGTATTGCTGCGTCTGCACAACAATTCGACGTGTGAGGTTCTCATAACGGCGGGTAGTGCCGAAAAGTTTGTTAAGCCGTTGCCGAAAAATCCAACTATTTTGCAAATGATCAAACGTGAGGTCGAATATGAACTGCCGGACGGCGTATTAGTTCCGGAGGTTCTATATCGATACAATACCTCGCGCGAATCTGGGCACAGCGTAGGGGGCGACAATTTTTACGGCTTTAGTCTTTTGGGTAAACGCTCAGTATTGTTTGAGGCTCCGCTTAAGCATTTTGATTTGAATTTAACCAGTAAGATAACTTTGAGCTTTAATTATGCTTGGGAGAAGGAACGCCGGGCAAGAACTAATTACCCAAGCGTGGAAAATACAGTGCAATTTTCGTCCGAGGAATTGCCGAACGCAGTAAAACAGAAAATTAGGAAATGACCCTTCATGCCGACTTACCTCCGGCAGCGTCTGAAGTATAAACAGTAGGGTCTTACTGTGACCATTAAGAGATAGGTGCTGATGGCAATGCAGACAAAAATGGATCTGAAACTATTTATAGCAAGTATCGGGCTCATAATCGTCCTTTCATCAGGTTTATGCGGTCAGGGAGTCAGCGTTAAGAGTTGGAAGTCTTTTAAAACGGAGATTCAAGAACAGACATTTTCATTTGTTTTGGACCGGGACAACTATTCATTCGAACGTCGGCTCAAAGATATCGATAGCAAACCGATCTTAAAACTTACGGTCGGTCCGGGCTGGGCCGGAAATCCGCGATCGGTCATAGAATACAGGATTGGCCTATTCACCTTAATGGACCCCGAGACGAATCTACTGAAACCGTCAAACGATGAGCTGCAAGATAGCTTTACTGCGGAGGACTACCCCGGTTGGTTCCTGCTGGGCTCCGAAGACCAAACTATTGATCGAAATCTTGTGTTTCCTGTTCGAGAAACACGAACAGTCGAGTTTGGAGCGTTTAGTATTCAAATGTCGATAGAAAGGTTCGAACGCGACCCGAGAAATTCGGCTGCATTCGAAAAAGCGCGGTTTCGGATCGCGATTAGAAACAATCGCTGACTGGACCGGCTTTCCGAGTGAGGCATGTAGACAATAGAAAGGAAATCAGGTTTGCAGTCATCGGCGCAATTTCAGGTCAACGTAGGCCGCCGTTGGACGATCCGACGTTTCCCGGGCCGAATGACGGTTTCAACGACGCACGATTTGCCGAATGGCAGTGCAAGGCGGCGGAGAACCTGGGCCGGAGCTTTAGCGAGATGCCGGTGCACTGTCAGCGGGCTGCCACAGCGAGGGACGTTTGGAAGAGGATGCACGTGGAACTGCCGAAAGAGGAGGGGAACGCGGCGAAGCTTACGGACGGGCCGATGGACTACGCGGGTCCAAGTTCGCTCGGCACACAGACGTTCGCGACGCGCCTGATGGGCAAGGCCCTTTATTCCACCGACAAACCGGACGACACACCCGGCGGCTGCGATTGGGACAAGGACGGTGAAGACGATTGTGCCCTGACGGTCAAGGACCCCGGCCCACCGGAACTGCCTGAGGATTTTGTTGATGCGAGTGTGGCAGGGGGGCAAGAAGACGCATCTGATGTCGCCGCGGACGGCGACTGTCATCGCATGGTTGGGAAACTGAGAGAGATCACCGCGCAGAGTATTAATAAAGTTGGACCAATAAACGACATGTTAGCAGTCCATAGGCTAATAGTAGAAATAGACGCATCTTTTTTCAATTTCTTCGTCGGACAGCAGAATTTTACATCAACGCAAGCACAAGGTGCGCCGGGAGCATATTTGGGTGCAACCGGATTCAAGCCTGAATTCTTAGATTCGCTGGATCCATACTCCGATCAAACTCATCATTTCGCTGCCTATTTTCACACAGGTATCTGGGAAACAGAAAGTTGGAAGGCGTACGCTCATTCACTCACCGATATATTATCTAACGATGGTGACTATAAATTGGGAAACACGGCCTTCGACTTGGGCGTAAGTCTGCGAACAAGGCAGATCGGGACGCAAACGCGAATGAATAGAAATAATCCGCGCCTGCCCTTCCCTGAGAAGGTGCCGATTTATGAAAGTTATGAAGCAAGAAAGAAGAGAGTCTTCGGAATTGCGGACGCGGTGATGAGGCAGATCTGTAACTAATTATATGAAACATGTGTTGAAAGTGGACAGGTGGACGCTCGATTCTGCGGGGATCCTGGTGTTTGCGGCCGGGGTGGCTGCGAATTTCCAGATGATTTCGGACAGCGGGGAAAAGCACCCTGACCGCATCTTGGCTGCTGCGGGGATCGCGCTGCTGGCGTATTCAGTGGCGGTCTTGTTCGGGATGGCGGTTCGTAAATATATTCCTTCCATTCGCAGTTGGGCCTGGATGTCAATCGCAGGAGCGTTCTTTTATATGCTTGTGCTCGTCGCAATGGCGATCCCGCATTGGATGGATCACTATCGCCGCTTTATTGAAGCCTCTGGCGTAACGCAAAGCCAGTATCTTTTGGATTATCTCCCTGGCATTCTGGGATTATTCGCATTTTGGGCCACGTCGGGAGCAGTTGTTTTGATCGTTATGCGTTTGGTATTCGTAGGTTTAAGAAAACTCAACAACGACACAAATCGGTAATGACGTGCCAGTCGGCGGACCATTAGATTGTAAGTATGAAATTGAATCGAACCGCGCGTCGAATATGACGTGCTCACATCACGCCGATGGGAGGGCAAACCGGCGACATTCGCATATCCGACCGTTATTACCGATCCGGCTGGAAGCGTTCTCGGCGATGCGGCGGATGAGGTGGTGTCGGAGAGCTGGTCGGATGGGGCCGGGCGGGTGCGGCGGTCGAGGTCGGAGCATCCGGGGAGTGCCGGTGGATGGGCGGCGACGCTTGTTGAATATGACATTCTCGGGCGGGTGAGGCGGCAGAGCGTGCCGACGGAGGTTGACGGGGCGTGGGATGAGGCGGGCGATGATGCGGTTCGGGGGTTTTTGTGGACGCATCAGAAATACGATTGGATGGGCAGGGTGGTGCGAAAGATAAACACTGACGGAGCGGATTCTGCGGTGCTCAACGATTCGGACATTCTTATCTCATACGAAGGCTGCGGGTGTGCTGGCGGGTTGGTGACGACGGTGCGGGGCGAGTCGGTGCCGCGGGACGATCAGCCGACGCAGAACGCCCGGCGGACGCAGAAGGTGTACGAGGACACCCTGGGCCGGGCCTGGAAGACGGTGGCTTTCAAATGGGACGGCACGACGCCTTACACGACGACGGAGCAGGCGTTCAACGGCCGCGACCAGGTTATAAGGACTAGGCAGACAGACAACACCTCGGCGGCGAACCCGCAGGCGTTCCAGGACGTGACGATGACGTTCGACGGCCACGGACGGATGAAGACACGCCGTTACCCGGTGGAGGATGCCGCGACGAACACCGCTTGGATATATAACCCCGACGATTCCGTCCAGCAGGTGATCGACCCGCGGGGTGCAATAACGAATTTTACGTATGGCGATCCTCGCGGCTTGACCACGCAGATCAGCTATTCGGCCCCGAGCGGGCCGGCCATCCCGGCCGCGCCGACCGTCACCTTCGGCCATGATGCTCTCGGGAACAGGACGAGCATGGACACGGCCGGTGTAAGCGAAACGACTTATTCGTATGACCAGCTCTCAAGGATGACGGGCGAGACGGTCGGTTTCGACGGGCTCTCGAGCAGCTATACGATCGGATACGGCTACCAATTGTCAGGAAAGCTGAGGTCGGTCACGGACCCGTTCGGGGCGGTTGTGAATTATAACGATGACAAGAGGGGACGGACGAACTCGATCACGGGATCGGGGTTTGCGGGAGTGTCGGTATATGCGGACAACATCAAGTTCCGTGCCTTCGGGGCTTTGAAAAAGATGACATACGGGAGCTCCGACGGGTCGGTCGTCAGTTACGAATACAACGAGCGCCTGAAACCGAAAAACTACGAGGCGAGTTCCGGCGTGTCCGGCAGCGGATACGTAAGGCAAGCGAATTACGAGTACTTTGCGGACGGCCGGGCAAAGGCGGTGGACAACGGGCTGGACGGTCGCTTCGATCAGGCCTACAGGTTCGATCACATGGGGCGGCTATTGTCGAGCAGTTCGGGGCTGGTGACAAATTGGGAAGAAGAAGAGGTCCCGGCCTACTCCCAGTTCATCGGATACAACGCCTTTGGCGATATGACCTCACGATCGGCGTCGGTCTGGGGCGGCGAGCCGTCGTCATTCACGAACACGTATGTGAATGGGCGGAAGCAGGGCGGGAACGAAATATTCGACGCGGCCGGGAACATTATCGACAAGACTACGAATGCGTTGAATTATGAAAGATGGAGGTTCGATGCCGCGGGTGCGCTGCGGCAATACGAGAAGGCGTACGAGACGAACGGCGGACTGCATTATAAGATCACGAATTCGCTGGCACAGGGGCTCGACGGGGACGGCCAGTATGTCAAGCGGCATTCGGTACGGGATGTCGTGAACGCGTTTCCGCAGAATTCGTTCCGGACCGAGGAGCTGTCGTACTTCGTCCGATCGACGGTACTGGGCGGACGGGTACTGACGGAAGTGGACGGCAGCGGGGCGAAGGTGAGCACCAGCGTTTATGCAGGGGAAATGGAGATCGCCGAGCAGAGGGCGGCGACGGGCGAGGTGATATGGAAGCACCGCGACGCTGTGACAGGAAGCATCAATTCGATAAAGCAGGACGGGACGCCGTATTGGGGAGGCGAGAACGATTCGGATTTTAACGCCGAGGTCGAACCGTTCGGGGGAGATATCCCGACGGCCGACCCGTACGCCGGAGGCGGCGACCCGGAGAACCAGCCGATGCCGACGCGGTTCAAGATGAACGGCAGCGTGTTTAGTGCGGAAAGCGGCTGCATGGTCAATTCGGCACCGGTCGACTGCACCCAGATGACGGATCTTGCGCAAAGCTGGGGGCTGAAGTTTCTCGGCGGGCAGATATGGGATACGTCAGTGTGGAAGTACACCGCGTACCAGCTATTTGACAGCGAGAGCCAGACATTCATTGACCGGGACATGGCCGGCCAGAAATGGAAGGCGTTCGGCGAACAGCGGGGCTTCCAGATCGGAGGATCGTTGTACGTTGTATACATTAGTTTCGTCGCGGTGCCGCGGACGCAGGAGCCAAAGCCTTATCCGTTGAAAGATTTGATTGATGCGACTCTTAAGGTTATCGAGAACGCGAAAGGGAAATGTGCCGAGCTTCTGGGCAACAATGCCCTTTCGAGGTTCGGCGAAATTTCAAAGAACATTGCATATGATAGCGATGGGAAGTATGTGGGATCGGCTCACGGAATTACCGAGGGTGAAAACATTTATCTAAATCCTTGGTCGTATGTGTTCAATGAGGATCGACGAACGCTGTATCCTGAATCTAAAAATATGCATAAAAGCATTAAGGCTAGAAATAACTCAATTCGAGACTACCAGAAGTTGGTTACAAAATTTGCTATTACAAACTTTGAGTACGCGATTGCCGGATTGATCCACGAGTTTCTTCATGCAACGGGAGTGTTTGAACAAGATTTTCGAAAATCGCTGCGCGCGGACGGTACGGTAGAGGTCGACGCCAGCCAGAGTATAAAGAATCAGAAGAGGGTATTGGAAGCGTGCTTTTCGTCGCCTGATGACCGATGAGGAGTGTGAACGCTTACGAACACTCGTCTGTCAGTGGGAAAATCGCTATGAACGTTAGCAACATTATCCGAATTATCTCGTTACTTGTGTGTATTTTCGCCTTTACAATTGCGGAGTTTACCCAAGCGATCGAAAGAGAAAACGTGTTCGTTTGTCAGGAGGTTGAGCGAAAAGTTTCGGAACAAGTGAAAATATCAAAAGCTGCGAAACCCTTTGCACGCGATGACGAATGCTACCTCTATTTCTATTCCGGTGGCGATTGGTTTTCGATCCATGCGAAGAAGTTCGAATCCGAAGAAGAGAGCAAAAAGGAATTTTCGTTTGAGTTCGACGTTCTTGCCTTGGACGAAACCTATCCGGAGAGTGTCAAGCACCTGAAATTACATAATTTCTGGGATGAGGCAAAGGGTTTTAATCGGGAACCCGATCCTGATCGGTTCATAATGCTTCGTCATCATTCGGTGGTCCTAACATTGATCTCGTCAAATTATGAACTGCTAGAAAAGATTGAACCGGTGCTCAGGACAATAAAGTTCGGCGGCAAATCGAATTTATCGATTCAGTGATGACGTGGTTGGGTGCGATGAGGAATAATCGACGCGGAGAAAATTAGCGGATGAGAATCGTAGTTACATTAATCATGCTAATCGGTCTTTCGGTCGCGATAATGGGTCAGGAACTTTCACTCGAGGACGGTTGGAAAAATATTAAGGTACTCAAAACGAAGCGGGTGGTGATCGAAAAGCTCTTCGGTTCACCGGAAAGCCCGGACGATGGAAACATCGTCTATAGGACGGGTGAGGGGAACGTTGTCGTGATCTACTCGGCAGATCCGTGCACCAAGACGACGTTTGGGCGTGGCGATTTTAATCTCGAGAAGGACGTTGTCATTCAGTACCAGGTATATTTACGCCGGCCGATGCCGATCGCGAGAATGAAATGGAACAAGGAGTTGTACAAGAGGGTTGAGGAACCGCACATATTAAATGCGTACCATATCGGGAGTGCCGAAAAGGGAGTCAGCTTTTCAACTCTGATGGAAGCGGATGGAAGGGAGTATGTAACGGGTTTAAGCTATTTCCACACGAAAGAATTGGGTGAGAAGTTTCGTTGCCGAGCTTCGGTCCAATGATGTCTTAGCTCTCCGGTGAATAAATGAAGATTCGAGCTGCTAGCTGCCGGCCTGGATCCCCGTAACGATAATTCTATTGGAGCGTAGGCTAGGGAAATACTAGATCGACGAAGGGGCGATTTCCGCTCCGATCCGAACCGTGCGATTGACGATCGCATTATCGGGGCAACTACTATGATTGGTTATAAATATTTTATTGGCTTAGTGGTTATGGGACTCTTGTTTTCGAGCGCTTGTTTATACCCGCGCGATTATCCAGGCATGAAAGCCTACAAAGAGATTGCTCGTATCCCTGCCTCCGACGAAGTTCGGAGAAAAGATGCACTTGAAACTTTAAAGCTTGATACACAGCTTGACGTTTATTTATTTGCTCAGTGTTGCGTCGAACCGTCGGACGCGACAATCCTAATGCTTCTTCAAAAGGATGGGAGTGCTAAAGTTGCGAGGATTGTAGAACGGATTCAAGAAAGTAATTCGGAGAGTGACAGATCAAACCTCATTCGTTTACTTTTATACATTGACGACGACTGCAAATGCGTGGCCAGCAACGGAATCATAATGCGTTCGTTGCGAGCAAGCCAAGTCAAAATCACCGACGACGATAACGAGGTGACCCAACTACACAAAAGTTCGTTCGTGAATTATCTACGGAAGCTCGAAGACAGGGCTGTAGCGTCGCCTCCCTAGAAATACAACATGGTACGACGTTTGGATCGTAGTAATTTCTCAAATTGCGTTGGTCTATTCGGATAGGATTTGCGCTCAAGTCTCATCGGGGGATTAGTTAAGCGTTATTAAAATTAGAATGGCGATGATGCGGTGCGGGGGTTTTTGTGGACGCATCAGAAATACGATTGGATGGGGCGTGTCGTGAGAAAGATAAACACTGACGGAGAGGATTCGGCGGTGCTGAACGATTCGGACATTCTTATCTCGTACGAAGGCTGCGGGTGTGCGGGCGGCCTTGTGACGACGGTGC
>JAEZIT010000047.1 GCA_023436495.1 Acidobacteriota bacterium | reverse complement strand
GAATGCGACTACGCAGCCGGTTGACCAGGGAGGCAATGGTTCGTCGACGTTCGGACGCGTCACGACGTATCGCGACCCTCGTGTTATGCAGTTCGGTGCGAAATTCTATTTCTAGATTTTGGCCCGAAATGTTTTAGGACTGCCCGCGGTGCCGAGAGGTGCTGCGGGCTTTTTCGTTGGCGGATTGACAATCGCGGCGACGGGCGATAAAGAATTGATATGTCGAATAATGCATTCAAAATAAAGAATTTCCGGTTCGCGGGCGACGGTGCCGGGGAAGAACTGTACGTTGAGAATGGCGCGATCGCGGAGAACCTTGAGGCGGGAGATGTGCGGGAGATCGACCTTGGCCACGCTCGGCTAATGCCGGGATTTATCGATGTTCATATTCATGGCGCTGTCGGAGTCGATGTGAATGATGCGGACACGGACGGGATGCTGGAGATCGCGGAGTTTTTGGCGCGGAACGGCGTAACGGCGTGGATGCCGACGGTGGTGCCGGATTCGGATGAGAATTACCGGCGGGTGATCGGAGCGATCGACCGTCTGATGGAAGTACAGGTGGGGAAGCCCATCGCGCAGGCGGTGGGAGTGCATTATGAAGGAGTCTTTGCGAACGAGAAGATGTGCGGCGCGCTGCGACCCGAATATTTCAAATCGTTCACCGGGAGACAAGCAGCCGAATTGCCTAAATTGAAGAAAGGCGTGCATATGACTACGATGGCGCCGGAGATAGAGGGCGGGGTCGAACTTGTAAGGGAACTCGTGCGGCAGGGCTGGGTCGTTTCGATTGGGCACACGCGAGCAGACGTTTCGATACTCGACGAAGCCTTCGCTGCGGGCGGACGGCATATCACGCATTTCTATAATGCAATGACAGGCTTGCATCACCGCGATGTCGGTGTCGTAGGTTGGGCTCTGACGAATGACGGCGTCACATTCGATATCATCGCGGACGGCATGCATGTGAATCCGAAAATGCTTGAATTCGCGTGCCGAACTAAATCGCCGGCGAAAGTGTCGCTGATAAGCGATTCCGTCGCGCCGACGGGAAGGGGAGATGGTGAATTTAGCCTTTGGGGCGAGCAGATCACGGTCGAAAACGGCATAACACGAAACGAACGCGGCAGCATCGCGGGTTCGGTGATCACGATGCTAGACGCGGTCAGCCGCATGCGATCGTTGGGCTTTTCGGATGCCGAGGTCTCATTGATGGCGTCGGAGAATCCGGCGCGGCTGCTCGGCCTCGAAAGCGCCTACGGATCGATCGAGGCCGGGAAGCGAGCCGATCTAGTGGGCCTGAATGACAAGGGCGAAGTAGTCTTTGTAATGATCGGCGGACAGATCGCGGTCGAGGATTCGATACCGGCCGGGTTGTAAAGAATTGTAAACCTTCGGCATCCTTTACGATTTTTTTAGTAGAATCGTAGATGTGATGAATAAAATCCTCATCATCGACGACGACGAAGAACTGTGCGAACTGGTCTCGGAATACCTCACGGTCGAAGGCTTTGCGACTGAATCGGTCAACGACGGCGAGAGCGGGCTTGAGCGTGCCGCGAGCGGCAATTACGATCTTGCGATCCTCGACGTGATGCTGCCGAAGATGAACGGTTTCGAAGTGCTGCGTGAACTTCGTAAGCGGTCCGATGTTCCCATTCTTATGCTCACCGCCCGCGGCGACGATATGGAGCGGATCGTGGGGCTGGAATCCGGGGCAGACGATTATTTGCCCAAACCATTCAATCCGCGTGAATTGGCCGCACGGCTCCGTGCGATCCTGCGACGTGTTTCCGCAGGTGAAGATGCCGAGGGCACCGAATCCGAACGAATAAGCGTCGGCGATGTCGAACTGTCAGCAACTTCGCGGTCGGTAAAACTCGAGGGTGAAGAAGTGGGCCTGACGTCCGTGGAATTCGACCTGCTGGCGGCGCTTCTTCAAGAGGCCGGAAAGGTCATTCGTAAAGAGGACCTCAGCGAGAACGTCCTCGAACGAAAGTTATCGCCTTATGACCGAAGCCTCGATATGCACATCAGCAATTTGCGGCGAAAGCTCGGGCCGCGGCCTGACGGCGGCGAGCGCATAAAGACCGTAAGATCCGTCGGTTATATCTACACAAAAGAATGAACCTTTTCCTCAAGATCTTTTTGTGGTTCCTTGCCGCGATCGCCCTGATGGTCGGCGTCGTGCTCTTTCTTAATTGGTCGGTGCAGACGGAGCCCGTTGTCAGCCGATGGCGCGTCTCCGTACGAAATCAGACGACCGTCTACGCGGAAACAGCCGGTCAGATCCTCGCGTCGGAAGGCGAAGCGGGGCTCGTGCGGTTTTTGAACCGGCTGCGAACGTCCGAAACCATCAGCGAGGTCGACGTCATCTCACAGGACGGGCGTTCTTGGCTGTCTGCGGGTGTGAATGTTGACGCCTATTCAGGCCTGATCTCAAGAACTTTTGCTGAGAACGACGTTCAATTTGAAATGCCGCAGGGCGAGACAGCTCTGACGGCAAAAAGCTTTACGGTGGACAGCGGCGGCCGATTCGTATTTATTATTCGGTGGGACCGCCCGAGGCCGACGCCGGTTTTTGGCGAGTCTTATCTGCGATATATAAGATTCGGCGTGCTACTGCTGACGGCGCTCCTGCTTTGCTGGGCACTCGCACGATATCTTTCGCAGCCGATCGAAAAGATCCGCAAGGCAACGCAAAAGCTTGCGGGAGGCGACCTGAAAACGCGCGTTCCGGAACAGGTCGGACGCCGCCGCGACGATCTCGGCGCACTGGCGCAGGATTTTGACGTAATGGCCGAACGGATCGAATCGCTGATACTGTCGCAGCAGCGGCTCTCGCGCGATATTTCGCATGAACTGCGTTCGCCGCTCGCGCGTATGAACGTGGCACTCGAGATCGCAAAACAAAAGGCGAACGGTGATACATCACCGCAGCTTGCCCGGATCGAGACCGAATCCCATCGTCTGAACGAGATGATCGGGAGGCTTCTGACATTGTTCAAGCTCGAATCGGGATCGCAGGATGTGGACCTAAAGGATATTGACCTTCGCGAACTGGTAGAACAGATCGCCGCGGATGCCGATTTCGAGGCTCAGCCAAAAGGGAAGTCGGTTCGGATCACGCACGCGGACAAATGTCGGATCAAGGGAAACAGCCCATTGCTGCGGAGTGCGATCGAGAATGTCGTCAGAAATGCGGTCAAGTACACGAATGAAGGCACGGACGTGAACGTTTCTCTGGACTGTAACGGCGGTTCGGTGTCCGTCAATGTAGAGGATCACGGCGGCGGGGTTCCGGAAGCGGAACTCACGAATCTGTTCAAGCCGTTCTATAGGATCGGCGAGGCCCGCGAACGCAAAACAGGCGGAATCGGGCTCGGGCTTGCGATCGCGGAACGGGCAGTGTCGGCCCACGGCGGGGCGATCACCGCACGCAATACGGGTGAAGGGCTCCTTGTCGAGATAAAACTTAAGAATTAATTGCGGATCAGGCTGATTTCGGTCCGCGGCGTGCTTCGGCGAACGATCGGACGCCGAGGATCACGAACAGCAGGCAAACGAGCGCCATCGAGACCTGTGAAACCACCGCCGCAGAATATGTAAGCTCGCCGAGCCGCGGGATCAAACGGCCCGCCGTGAGGATAAATCCAAGCAGCGCGATGACGACCGCCGCGTGCATTAGGTGCTTGCGCAGATTGTCTTTTGCGCGGGCGACGATCCCCAGTACAGCCAGAGCAATACCGAAAAAGGCCGGGATCAGCGCCGTGACGCTTGCATGGCCAGTCAGATGGCCGTTAATGTACCCGATCAATCCTATGATCACGAGCAGCGTTCCAAACGCGATAGATGTCGATGGCATATGCGCAATTATAAGGGCGACCGCGTAGTTTCGCAATCGCCCTTGTCTCTTGGCTAAGCGCGTCGAACTATTTCTTTAAAACCGGCAAAATTACTGCCGATGCGGTGCTGCCGCCGAAATAGACGCGCTGCGTTGCCCTCTGAAAATCCGCCGCAGTTGCCAGCTTGTAATTGGTAACATACTTCTGTGGATTACGCGCCACAAGCGGGAACCAAGTGCTTTGGATCTGGACCATTATGCGATGGCCTTTGCGGAATGTGTGCGCAACACCGGGCATTGCGAATTCAAGTTTTGTCGCCCGGTTCGGGACGAGCGGTTCTGGTTTTTCGAAGCTGTTACGGAAGCGGGCCGGCATCGGTTCACCGCGCAGCAGCATTTGGTATCCACCGGGCTGAAAGACCGTCCAAGCTGAATTTTCAGGCGGCTTTACCCGTTCCGGCTGGCCGTTCGGTAGAGTTTTCCCGGTCGTCGGATAGTTGTAATCGTCAGGAAATACATCGATCAGTTTGACGACAAAGTCGGAATCCGTGCCGCTCGATGAAACGAACAGGGAAGGCCTGATGTCGCCTGCGATGGTTATGTCGTCGGCCAACGGCTCGGTCTGATATACGAGTACGTCAGGCCGGGTAGAGGCAAACCGCTGGTCTTCGGTCATGAAGTCGCGCGGATAATTACGAGTGATCTTCTGGGTATATGGAACCGGTTTTTCGGGGTCGGAAACGTATTCGTCATATCCGGCCACGCTATTCTGAGCCTCGAATGACAACCCGCCTTTCTCGGTCAAATAAAGACGAGTCTCGACGGCAGCGGTCGGACTATAATTTTCAAACGACCTCCACGAGTGTGCGCCGGTGTCGAATAGATTTACCTCTTTGATGTTCGATATGTCGCCCTCATCCTTCAGGAAGTGATTGAAGAACGGCACCTCAATGTTCTTGCGGTACCAATCACCTGTCTTTTCACCAAAATACGCCGTGCCCAGCCAGTCGCCATCCGAGCGTGACCAACCGCCGTGGTCCCATGGGCCGACCACGAGGACATTGAAAATGCCCGGGTTCTGTCGTTCGATATACTCATAGGTGCGCAATGCTCCGTAGAGATCCTCGTTGTCATACCAACCGCCGACGGTCATCGTCGCACATTTTATGTTCTTCAGCTTCGGCAGGATGTTCCGGTCCTTCCACCATTGGTCGTAATTCGGATGGGCCATCATTTCGTCCCAGAACTTGATCCGGATACCGAGATATTTTTGATATTCGTCGGCGACCTCCTTCAAACCGCCAGCATCAAGAAAATAGCTGTATCCATCCGGCGGCTGCGGACCTTTCCATTGAACAATGTAGTCGGGTTTCGACGTCGGAGCCGGACGCGGCTGACCCATGAAGCTAAAGAAGCTAAAGTTCTGTGCAAGAAAAAGGGCGCCGTTATGGTGCATATCGTCCCCGCGGAACCAATCGGAAACGGGAGCCTGCGGCGAACATGCCTTTAACGCGGGATGTGAATCGATCGAGCCTGCCGACGTATAAAATCCGGGGTAAGAAATACCATAGGTACCCACGCGGCCATTGTTATTATCGACATTCTTGATCAGCCAATCGATGGTGTCATACGTATCGGTGGACTCATCGATCTGCTTTGGTGTGTTGTTCGGGATATCGGGCCGGGCGTCTTCAAACTGTCCCTCAGACATCCAGCGTCCGCGCACGTCCTGATATGCGAATATATAGCCTTCACGCGCGAACAGCTCGTCAGGCCCGAGCGAGCCCTTGAAGTTGTCCGGGCCATATGGGCTGACGGTATAGGGTGTGCGATTAAGGAGGATCGGGTATTTTTTCGAACGGTCCTTTGGCTCGTAAATTGCAGTAAAAAGCTTCACGCCGTCGCGGACCGGGATCATGACCTCGCGTTTCGTGTAATTCGCCTTGATATAGGTAGCAAGGTCGGTTTGCGGCTGTGCCTGTTGGCCGAAAACCGCGGCGGAAAGGATAAATATGTAGAGAAGGTATGAAGTTTTGCGAAGTATTTCGTTTCTCATAGTTTTGGCATGGAGTCGGACTTCGACATAGTCAATGGTTCACTCGGCTTTTGTCCAAAGCGAATGTACTCTTATCGTTTGAATGGTCAGACGGAAAACTCTGCTTTGTTGTACGTGAAAATCCTATTAAGGTTTCCGGTCGCCGGCGCGCATTTCGTCGATCATTGAGGCGATGGAATTACGCAGCCGCGCCGTGACCGTCTTGTATTTCTCATCTCCCGGTTCAGAAAGGCGTTCGGATGCGGTTTGGGACAATTCTTTGCTCGGAAATATGGGTTCGCCGAATTTGAGGCGGACCTTTGCCGGGCGAATCCTCCATGAGCGCCGTGCCCAGACCTTATGCAGGCCGTCGAGAGCGACCGGGACTATCGGAAGGTCAAGCTCAGTTGCGAGGATCGCGGCACCGTTCTTAAAATCGTGAAGCTTTCCGTCGAACGCGCGCTCGCCTTCAGGATAGATATTCAGCACTTTACCGTGTTTTAGGCCGATCGCTCCCGCTTTCATTGCCCGCATCAACTGCGTGTCCTGATCGATCGGTACGACCTGCAGCATGCGTGCGACAAACTGCATGAACCGGCCCTGAAAGAACATGCTGGCACCTACGTGGAAGGTGTTCTTAAAGGTGTCGTAAGGGTAATTGGAGCAAACGACGAAGGGGTCAAGAAAGCTCTGATGATTGGGGCAAATAAGGAACGGCCGTTCGAGTTTTTTAAGTTCTTCGACACCTTCGACCTCTAGCCTCATGAAGAGCCGGCAGAAGAGGTTGAACATCTTATAGACGGAAAATGCGAATGCAATGAACAGTGGCCGGTTCTTAAGGACCGGCTCGATCTCGGGCATCGTCTCGCCCGATTCGCGGACTATCTTCGACCAGTTTAAATCGGTGCTGACGACGAAATTGTTCGCGGCAGCAGGAGATTTATCAGCGAGCCTTATCACATCGGCCACAGTTAGCGCGGCGACCGCTTCCTCCGCGGTAAATTCCGTGGAAAACGCCTCTTCGAGTGAGGCAAAAACCTCGGCGCGGGCTAGCGAATCCAGGCCCAGGTCGAGTTCGAGATTCATTTGAGGATGAATTTCCGGGATGTCTTTTGTATTCTTTCTGATCGCCGAAACGACGGCCGGGCCAGTACCATTCTCCAAAAGCCGTCGATCGTCATCAGACAGATGCCAGTCCCGTTTTTCGACACCGCCGGCCGAGATGAGGCCTGTCTCAAGTTCCTTTTTCAACTGGAACCGTTTGATCTTGCGCGACGCGGTCCGCGGCAGCGGTTCGAGTCGGACGATATAATCGCGGAGACGCTGGTATTCCGGCAGCTCGCGGCCCAGGTTGTCCATCGCGTAACGTACCGCCTCTTTGACGTTTGCGATCTTGGCCTGTTTTAGATAATTGAAATCGGGAACGACGACGGCTGCAAGTCGTTCCGCGCCTGCGTGCTGTTCGCTTTCGTCGCGGACCCCGATGACGGCAAGTTCCTCGACCTCGGGTGCTTTTGAATAATGAACCTCGAGGTCTTCCGGATGGACATTTTTGCCGGACGGCAGAACGATAACATCTTTTGCTCGCCCGACGATATATAGGTGTCCGTCCCGGTCGAACCGGCCGAGGTCTCCCGAACGAAACCAGCCGTCGGCGGTAAAGGCATCGGCAGTCGCTTCTGGGTTGCGATAGTAGCCTGCAAATACGACGCCGCCCCGAATGAGCACTTCGCCGACGCCCTCCTTGTCCGGGTTGTCGATCTTGACCTCGACGCCTTTCATGGGTTTGCCGACGGAACCAACCTGATTGTCATTCTCGAAGGTCGCCGTCGCGGCGCCGCTCGTCTCGCTGAGGCCGTAGCCCTGCAGGATGGTGAACCCGAGCTTGTGAAAATCGGCCGCGACGTCTTCGTCGAATCTCGAACCTGCGGATATTGCCAGCCGCAGATTTCCGCCGAACGATTCGTGCACCTGACCGAAAAATTTGCTGCCCAGATTTATCCCGGCGGAACGCAGAGTGCTATTCAGCCCGAGCATCGTTTTGAACAGCAGTTGAACCGCTGAGGGCTTTGCCGCCACCGCATCGAAGATCTTTTTGTGAAAGAGATACCAGAGCCGCGGGACCGTGGTCAGAATGGTCGGGCGGAATTTCTTCATCGCTTCGCCTAATTCCGCTGGTGAAAGCTCTTTAAGATATCCTACCTCGCATCCGTAAGTTGTTGCGACCCAGAGATTTACGATCTGAAGATATACGTGAAACAGCGGCAGCAGGCTCAAAATGCGTTCTGTATCTCTGAGCTTAAGAACTTCGTTTATGCCGTCGAGTTCGGCGACGATGTTTCCGTGCGTTAGCGGAACGCCTTTGGGCGTGCCGGTGGTGCCGCTTGTATAGATGAGCAGCGCGGTGTCTTCGCCGGCTGCGTCCGGGACCTTTGCCGCGAAGGATTCGGGGTACTCGGTCGAGGACCATTCTTCGAAACGTTTGAACCCGTTCGACGATTCCTTCATTCGCCAGACGACGGCAGGTACCGCGCGGCCCAGGCGTTCCTCGATCTGCCCGAATTTGCCGGTCATATCCGGCGAAAGGAAGGCAACCTTAGCTTCAGAGTTTTCAAGGAAATTCGTAATTGTCTCGATCTCGCCCTGCGGGTCTAGTGGGACGCAGACCGCACCGCGATAGAGCGTGCCCAGATACGCGATCGCCCAACAAGGGTGATTCTCACCGATCAGAGCGACGCGGTCGCCGGATGATACGCCTTCCTGCTCCAGCCGGTAGGCGATCGAGCGGACCTGCGAAAGCATTTCGCCAAACGTAACTGATTCGCCTTCCACGCCGACGACCTGCATCGCCGTTTTTTCGGGACGTTGGTTGCAGGAATCGATAAGCCGGGAACTGAAGGATCTGGCCATAACAGGTTTCGATATTTTTACACGGTGTTAATCGGCGAGCAAGTCCAACGCCAGACGATGAGCCTGAACTCGGATCTCCGGCATTGCGGTTGATTCCCATAATATGCCCTTTAGCGCGGTGCCGAGCGTTCGAAACCATGGGGACGGGCGGTCGTCGCGGTCGAGCAGAACGCCGTTTGGCAGAGCCGCAAGCCCGATCGCAAGCTCGTCGGGTTTGATCGCTCCTTTGTCCATCAAATTTCGCACCAGTGGAAACTCGATATTGCTGTAATTGCTTTCCGACCCGATGCAATTGATCACGGCGTCGGCGATCAAAATGTCTGTTTTCCCGCGTTTTGAATATGTGATCTTCAACCCGTCGTCGCTGGGCGTAATAACCGAAATCCTGCCTTCGGCTATTTGGAGCTGGCCGGTTCCCTGCAATCGATCAAGTACGGCCGCGCACTGCGGCGGCATTCGGTGGCGGGAAACGTCCCAAATGCGGCGCATATGACGCATGAAGCGTCGTTTTTCCGTGACCGGCAAACGCTGCCAGGTTTCCTGGGTCACAGGCCGCAGGGAATCGATCACGGATCGCCAATTCGCAGCTTTGTTGCAGTGAGCGCGAACCGTTTTTGCCAATCCGACAACGGTCGATTCACGGGCGATCTCATCCGCGAAGGGCGGATAAGGATCGGCCGGTGCGTGAATATTCGGCAGCCACCCATGATTCGAAATTGCCGTGATGCGGCCGGTATGGCCGCGATGCGCTAATGTGAGGATGTTGTCGACCGCTGTCAGGCCCGTGCCGATAATAAGCACATTGTCGCTTTGGTCGATGCGCTTGAAATTTTCGGGATCCCAGGCGTCTCCAAAATATCGTATATCGTTAACGAAGCTTTGGTCTTTGACCCCGACGGGCGGCGGCAGGAAATTCCCGAATGCAAGGACCACACTGTCGGATACTAACGTCTTGCCTGACCTCAGGGAAACCATGACCGCGGTGCCGTCCTCGGCCGCATCGATCGCTTCGTCATCGATAATATGCACCACGGAATTCTCGCCGCGATCGCGAATTGCCTCGGCAAATACATCGCGCAGGTATTCGCCGTAAATTCGCCGAGGTACAAAGTCACCCGCTTCAAATTGGTGCCCGTTCTTACGAAGCCAATTATGAAAATGTTCGACTTCGTTCGGAAAGGCTCCCATCTTTCCTGCCGGTACATTTAGAAAATGCGCATCGTCCGTTGTCGAATAGGCGACGCCTCGTCCGACGGATCTTCGTTTTTCGACAATGTTTATTTCCAGTGGCTTTTCAGCGGACCTTAAAAGGTTCACCGCCAATAGCGTTCCGCTCGCACCTGCCCCAATTATTGTGATCCTTCTCGCGCTTTTCATAAAGTGTACCTGGGAACTCTTGCAAAATTCGAGACGACTTCATCGAATGATCTGCGGACCGATCGATGGCAATTTACATTTTAAACTTCCACGAAGTCCCCAACACGTGAAGGTCGCCTGGGTGCGAAAAACCGTCGTTCTGGCGAAGATAATACAGATCGACGGATAAATTCTTGTTAACGGTTTTAGAAATGCCTGCGCTGATCCGGTTGCGCGAAAATTTGTTGGTCGTAGAAACGTAGAACGGTTCTTCATTAACGAAGAACTTCGCCTTAGGAATGAACCGCTCAGGGATATTGAGCTCGAGCTTTAGCGAGGGCCGGTAGCGCCAGCTGTTTTGCTGGCCCTGGCGGATACGGAACTCGAACTGGCTGCGATGCGATAGTCCGAATTTCTTCGTCGGGAATTTGTAGCTCGCGGCGAGAACCAGGCGGTGTTCGTTCCTGAATCTCAGTGCGGAATTGCGAACGCGGATGTATAGGTAAGATGGCGATACCGAAAACGATTTGTTCGCCTTCCATACGTAGCCCAGCCCAACGCGGCCTTCGTTAAAACGCTGCACGTTGTTTGTTATCCTTCCAGTCCCGGTCAGAAAGAAATCGAACTTTTTCGTCATGGGAACCGTCAATTGAACGTCGTTCCACTGCTGCAGGTCTTCGTCGTCCTGCTGAGCGGTTTGCGCAGTCAAATACGTCCCCGAAAACAGGATCATGCCCGCTAGTAAGAACATGGTCGTTAGTCTCGTCATAAATAGCCCCTCCGGAATCGGCGGATCGAAACAAAAAGAGGTTGTGAAGCACAGTCTCACAACCTCTACGCAGATGTTTCGTGTCCTTCTTCGATAAAGCCTACGAGGTTAGCTGTCGGGCTGGAAGCGAAGAAGTCTTCTTCTGGATATCAGATACGCCCCGTGCTTCCATAAGGAAGCTGTTGGTTCCCCCGCGTTGTGTTAAACAACTTCGGCTGTTACGTTTGTGTAAATTTATATAGAATCCGATGGGAAAATGCAAGAGCGATCATTCGGCGGACGGCACACGGATCTTTAACGCCGACGGAACGATCTCGTAAACGGCAGGAAGTTTCCCGGGTAGTTCGCCATCAGTCTCGATGTGTATATCGTCCGCGGGATCTGCCGGCGAAATCTCGATACGCTTCGCGAGGATCGAATCGACCTCGGACAAGTCTAGATGAGTTCCGCGATAAAGCGTGTAGGAGCGGAGAATGATCTTTGCAGTTTTTATATCGCCTATATTTACGATATCGAAGAATCCGTCGTTGATCTTTGCATTCGGTGCGATCTTCATCCCGCCGCCGAAAAATCGCGAATTGGCAACGCAGAAGTTTATCGTGCTCAACGTCCTTTCAGGCCCGTCGTCTATCTTTACGCGGACGATGGAATTATTTAATCCAACGACTTCCTGCAGTGTCGAGAGTGCGAAGCTTGCCCGGCCGCGGACGGTGTCTAATGGCAGCCAATTCAGCGAAGTACCGGCCTTTACCCGCTCGATGATAGCGGCGGCAAGCCCGAACGAAGAAACATTCAGAAAATATCGGCTAACGGTATCGCCTTGAAAATTTTGGAACGTGACCTTGCCGACGTCCATTCTCTTTGTGCGGCCCGTACGAAGCGCTTTTGCGGCTTCGCGAATGTCGGACGGCATTCCGATCGTTCGTCGGAAGTCACCGCCCGTTCCCGACGGCAAAACGCCGAGTGCAGCGTCTTCGCCCGATTCGAGAATGCCGTTGGCCACCTCGTTTATCGTGCCGTCACCGCCGCAGGCAATAATGAATCTTCGGCCGGCGGCAATAGCGCGCTTTGCGATCTCTGCTGCATCGCCCGGCCCTTTTGTGAATGCGACATTATACGGGCCGAAATGTGTGCGGACATCGCTTGCGATGCCGGCCCATTTTTCGCGCGTAGAGCCCGCTGCGGACTTGGGATTTACGACGATGAGCGGAAGCGTTCCGCTACTTAAAGAAGGACTGTTGGTTCTTTTGGACAAATTCGGCTATATCCTTCGTTCTTTTGAGATCGTTCAATTTTGAGTTCGCTTCTTCGCTGGTCGTGAATGATTTTCCGGTGTTGCGGTAAACCATGTTCTCATTATACGATGCGGATTTGGCGCTGCATTTTCCTACAACGATAATATCCGTCAGATCGTCCGCGTTCAGGTCCTGAAATGCAACGGCTTCCACCCAACAGCCGAATTCAACTCCGTTAAATTGGCCCGGAAAATCAAAAACGCTCTTGCCGTCGGTATAGATCGCAAACTTAGACTCGAGCGGCGGGTCGTCGTATTCCGGATTGTAGGTCGTCACAAAACACGAACCTTCAAACGGTTTGAAATCGATCGGGAATGTCTGAGATCTCAGCACCACATCGTCGCCGGTTTCAATATTAAGGCAGTCCGATCTCGTTGCAGGGACGACAGCGGTTTTAGGTTCGGCCTCGCGGTTTTCCGTCAACTCAGCTTTTTCGGCGCCGCCTTTGGCCTCGGCGGCTTTCGCATTCCGAGCTGTGCGATCCGCATTTTGCTCCTGTCGATCGCCGGCCGTTTTACACGAAAGGCATCCGACGGCAGCGATCATTAAAATGACAAGCGTGGTTCTCATCGCGAGTTTGGTCTCTATTCATTTAGCCTTTTTTCGGCGGATAGTCAAAGCCGATCGGCGGCAAAATGAAAGCGATCCCCGCGGACCGCTTTCTTTGCTGATAATTGGCGTGAGCTTATTCTCCCGCATGCGAATGTTTGGCTTCGGCCGCTCGTTTTCCCGACCATAGATATCCAGCTCGCATTGTTCGGCCGCTTGCTTTAGGAAACACTGCGGTATCGCCCAGTACCGCGAAAAAGGGCTGTTCGGTTTGCGGCAACGATGCGTAGAACGGCACCTGCTTCGAAGCCGTCGCCATGAACTGTTCGATGTCTTCAAGCTTTCGCGGAAGGGCTTTCGTCATCCATTCAACGCCTGTCTCGGTCACGAGCATGTCGTCCTCGATCCGCACGCCGATGTTCTTGTATCTCTCGAACGCCGGGCGGATCTTTGCAATGAACTCCTTGTTTTCCGGCGTGTCCGGCAGATATTCCAGAGCATCACCGCGAATGTAAATGCCGGGTTCATTGGTGAACACCATTCCAGGCCGCAGCGGTACCCCGTAACGTCCCACATCGTGAACGTTCATCCCGAGCCAATGGCCCAACCCGTGCATGAACCACATACGCGTCTGCCCGGAATTCTTATCGGTGATCAGCCCAAGTTTGAACAGTCCGTCGGTGATCGCCTGATTCGCCGCCTGGCTCACCTGCATGAATGTCGCGCCGGGCTTGGCCGCACGAGCGGCCGCCTCTTGCGCGTCGTAAACGATACGATAGATATCCGCCTGCTCTTTTGAAAATTTGCCGCTGACGGGAAATGTACGCGTCACATCTGCCGTATAGTGATCGTATTCAGCACCGACGTCCATTAACAGTAAGTCACCGTGCTTGATCGCGCCCTGCGATTCGACATAATGCAGCGTCGTCGCGTTCGGCCCGCACCCGACGATCGATGGGTATCCCCAGAAATCGGCATTGCGCTTTCGGAAGATATACTCGACCTCGGCCTGCACCTCATATTCCATCTTCGCGCGCCCGACGATCGCCATCGAACGCATCTGTGCTTCCGTCGTGATATCGATGGCGTGCTGAAGCAACTTCAGCTCATACGGCGATTTTATATGGCGAAGCTCCGCAAACAGCGCCTGTGCGTTCTCGATCTTGTAACCGCTGAGCGACTTGGAAAATTCGTCTTCGACACGAAATTCGCGATTGCCGTCGCTGTCATTCGGCATCATCGGCAGCAATAGATAGATGTTCTTCGGAACTGCCGCTAACGAGAATTTCTGATCGGACGATGAGAATGCTGTGCGGTTTTTTAACGCATCGAGAAATTTGTCGCGTTCGGCAGAGTCGACCACCGTTGAGATGCCCGACATTGCCGAAGCTTCGTCGTTCGCTATCATTCTGCCGTTCCACGTCTCAAATTGCGGATTACGCTTAGGGACGAATAGTATTTCACGATTGGCTCCGCCGTTCTTGATAAGAACCAGCGTTATCCCGTTCTGTTTTAGAGCGGTGAGATAATAGAGGTTATTTTCCTGCCGATACACATAATCGACGTCGTTGGTATAGAGCTTGGACTCAGCCGGGAAAAGTACCATTACGCTGTCATTGGCCATTCGTTTGAATATCTCAGCTCGGCGGCTTGCAAGCTCGGCCTGCCGTTCGGCATCGGTAAACCGCGGAGCGGGCGGTGTGCGTCTGACGGCCGTGGGTTCAGCTGTGGCCGAACGTGTGTCTGCGTAGACCGTTCCAGACGAAATGGTGATGACCGTCAATAAGAACAAGTCGAATATTCGTTTCATTGTTTAACCTCTATAAGAATTTCTTTGACAGCGTAATTCCCGAAATAATCCGATACAAAGACACGAAGAACATGTTCTCCGGGCTGTAATGCGTCAGTATCCAGAAATCCCTCGCGTGCGAGATCGTCATGGACCTCGTTCGTTACGATATACCTGAACGCTGTGCCGGGCGTGTAGCCGGATCTGCTGCCGACGGCATAAACAAACGGAACCGCGTCATTTGGCGGCATTCGATCGAAACTGATCTTCCAATCGGTTTCAGCCGGCGAAGCCGAACCGTCGATGTTATAGCCGGCGCGGTAAACGCCCAGTTTTCGCCGTTCAGGGTTACCATCCATTTGATCGTATGCCTGAATGACGATCCGTATTTTGCCCGCGATGGTTATACGTGAATTTCCAGATCCGGTTTCAATTCGCTGCCAATTGTCGTCGTAGAATTCTACCTTTTCGATTACCGGCAGCCTCGTATCCGATATGCCGGGCAGCTCAAGTGCGGCGATCGCATTGATCTCAGAACCGCTCCGTCCGGCAATAAGATGGACGTGGTTCATTGCGTTAAGCGTGCCAATACGGTCGCCGGCACGAAAGACCGTGCCCCGTCGGACACGGACGTCCGATAATCTCCCGCTGATATCTGTCTCGAATTGAAACCGATCGTCACCAAAGGGCCGGTTGTCGGGATCTCGCCCGAGCCGAATATGGATATAACCCATGGTCGGCAGCCGTACGAGCTCCCGCAGCGTCCCGAAGTTCTCGGCGGCAAATGGCCTTAGTATCGTTTCGTTACGAATAAAATACGCCGTTTCGCCATACGCTCCGGCAATGTCGAATCCGTTATGAAACCATACGGGCTTGCCCGAACCATCCATGTCACCGCGTATCTCACCGAGTGTACCCGCTACGTCGCGCGCCGCATCGGGCGGCTCATACGGCCATCTCGGCGAACCCATCGCCCTAAGCTCTTCCGCCGATTCGCGAAGCGCGGCTATCTCAGATTCCGCAGCCACTTTGCCGGCACCGTCCCCCGACAGCAAGCGCACCACGCGGTTCTCGCTGTCCGCGACGAAGACTTTTCCGTTTGCGGCGGCAATGCCAGAAGGCCGATTAAATCTCGCGTCCTTTACCGTCGAATCTGCGTACCCCTGGGGGCCACCTGCGACCGTCTTGATGACCGGAACGGCGCCGTTTCTGATCTGCCGCATGGAGTTTCCATCAGTGAACCAGAGCGAGCCGAATTCGTCCACCCGGAGAGAGATTGGCCGGAAAAGCACCGCATTCGACAATAGTCCGTCGGTGATCTCTCCGGGCTTAGTGCCGGCAAGCGTCGAAACCGTTCCGCTTGCGTCGATGATGCGGATCCGTCCGTTGCCTGAATCCGCGACTATAATGTTTCCATTCGGCAGTACGGCAACGTCGCAAGGCGTATCGAACATGGCCGTGTTTCCCGGGCCGTCGGTGCTTCCGCGCTTCCCGCCGGCGACCGTACTTATCACGTTGTTCTCGATCACGCGGACGCGGTCGTTATAGGTATCGGCAACGTAAACCTTACTTTCCGTTATCGCAATACCGATCGGTCCGTTAAATAAAGCCTCGGTCGCGGCTCCGTCCGTTGAGCCCGCGAAACCTTCGCGGCCCGCTATTGTGGTTACCGTGCCGTCTTGATCGATCTTCTTTATTGTGTGCGAACCCGTGTCGGCGACGATCAGGCTTCCGGCATTATCGAACTCTATATCAGAAGGCGTACTCAGCCCCGAAGCGAATAATTCGACGCTCCCGTCGAGTCCGACCCGGAAGATCTTGCCGGCTTCGCCGTCGGCAACGTAGATCTCGCCATTCCGGACAGCCAGTCCATACGGTTCGCCGAATTCGCGTTTCAGGCCGGCCAGGGTCGATACGGCCGCAGGTTCGGCAATTTCGACGCGGCCGACCGAAAAATATGAACATCCGGAACCGGCGATCGCAAACGCGGTTAGGCTAAATATAAGAAAATAATAGGCCTGACGGGCCGTTTGGGGAAATTTCATCTTTTTCATTCGAAACAGGCTGCTTCTGTTAATATAGGTACACGACAATTCAATTAACAAATCAGGGAGGAGTTTCTATGTTTTCATTGCAAGACATACTAGGCCAGCAGCAGGGAAGCAATACGGTCGATCAGATCAGCCAGAGCGTCGGAGCCGATTCGTCGCTTGTGAACTCAGCGATCCAGCTCGCACTTCCGGCGTTGATCAATGGTTTAGCGAATAATGCTTCGACGCCGCAGGGAGCAGAGAGCCTTAATAACGCCCTCGAACAAGATCAGCACGCGGGCGTCCTGGACAATCTCGGCGGACTCGGCGGCCTTATATTTGGCGGGCAGCAGCAGGCTCCGCCGCGGCAGGCGGATGCGGGAGGTATTCTGGGCCACATCCTTGGCGGCGGACAAGGGCAGGTTGCACAAGAAGTAAGCAGCCGAACGGGTTTGAATGTGGGACAAGTCGCACAGATCCTGATGTTCCTTGCCCCGATCGTGATGGGTTATCTCGGCAAGCAGAAGCAGGAACAGGGGCTCGGCCCGGACGGCCTTTCGAATTGGCTAGGCGGGCAACAGCAGCAGGTTCAACAGGAGCAGGGCGGGTTTCTAAGCTCGATCCTCGATCAGGACCGCGACGGCAGCTCGATGGACGACATAGCGTCAATGGCACTGCGCTATATGACGAACCGCGGCTAGTTGGGTGAAACTTTCGGGCATGCCTGACTCGACATGCCTTCGACGTTCCGATAATATATATCTTTCATTTGTGGCGAGTTATAGCAACTTGCGGCCACGTAAAATAAACCGCTAAAGAGCTAAGAGTTTGAACGAAACTAGATTCCATCAAAAAACTCTGTGCTTTTAGGCGCAGAGTTTTTTTAGTTTTGACCTATATGAAAAGCTTTCTCGATCTCCTTAAAGAACGAATTATCATTTTCGACGGCGCAATGGGCAGCAATCTGCAGGGCCTTAACCTCACGATCGATGATTGGGGCGGGCCCGAGTTTGAAAACTGTTCGGAAAACCTTCTCTACACGCGGCCCGACGCGATCGAAAGCGTCCACGCGGGCTTTCTGGACGTGGGCTGCGATGTGATCGAGACCAACAGTTTTGGCGGCAGCGAGGTCGTGCTTGCCGAATTCGGCATTGCGGAGAAGACCTATGACGTCAACAAAAAAGCGGCCGAACTTGCAAAACGCGTTGCAGGCGATTATTCGACGCCGGACAAACCGCGGTTTGTTGCGGGTTCGATCGGGCCGGGAACGAAACTCCCGACCCTTGGCCATATTACGTATGGCGATCTTAAGGAGGCTTATCGCGAACAGATCCGCGGGCTCTTTGACGGCGGCAGCGATCTGTTCATTGTCGAAACCTGTCAGGACCTGTTGCAGACAAAGGCTGCCCTGGCTGCTATCTTCGAGTTCTTCGAAACGCAGAAATTAAGGATACCGGTGATCGCGCAGGTCACGATCGAAACCTTTGGCACGATGCTTAACGGCACCGAGATCGGTGCGGCATTAACGGCACTCGAACCATTCCCGATCGATGTGATCGGAATGAACTGCGGCACGGGACCAAAGCACATGACCGACAGCTTCCGCTATCTTTGCGAAAACTCTCCGCTGCCGGTTTCGGTATTGCCGAACGCAGGACTGCCCGAAGTAAAGGACGGCAAGCAGCATTACGACGAAACACCCGAGAGCTTCGCAGCACAGGTCGAACATTTTGCCCGTGATTTCGGCGCGAACATCGTCGGCGGCTGCTGCGGGACGTCGCCCGAGCATCTGCGGCTCGTCGTCGAAAAACTCAGTAATACGGCGCCTAAACAGCGCAGCGGTAAGCTGGCACCGTCCGCGTCGTCCATATATTTTCAACAGCCGTACACACAGGACGCTTCTTTCTTGATCGTCGGGGAGCGTGTTAATGCTTCTGGCTCCAAGAAGATGCGCGACCTGCTGAATGCCGAAGACTGGGACGGACTCGTCTCGCTCGCAAAATCGCAGGAAAAAGAAGGCGCCCACATACTCGACGTCAACGTCGATTTCGTCGGCCGCGACGGCGTGGCCGATATGCACGAACTTGCCGCGCGTCTCGCTACCAACGTCAAGATCCCTCTTATGTTCGATTCGACGGAATGGGAAAAGATGGAAGCCGGACTCGAGCATGCAGGCGGCAAGTCGATCCTTAATTCTACGAATTATGAGGACGGCGAGCCCCGCTTCTTAAAGCTGCTTGAGATCGCGAAAAAGCACGGCGCGGCCGTCGTGATCGGATTGATCGATGAGGATGGGATGGCGCGTACCGCGGTTAACAAGGTCAAGATCGCACGCCGTGCATACAAGCAAGCAACCGAATTCGGCCTTGCTGCGCACGACATTTTCTTCGACCCGCTGGCGTTGCCGATATCCACCGGGATCGAAGAGGACCGCAAAAATGCCGACGAAACCATCAAAGCCATCCGCGAGATCAAATCGGAGATGCCCGAGACGAATATTATCCTCGGCGTTTCGAACATTTCGTTCGGCCTCAGCCCCGCGGCCCGCGTCGTGCTCAATTCGGTGTTCCTGCATGACTGCGTTTCGGCCGGAATGAATTCCGCGATCGTAAATGCGTCGAAGATACTGCCGCTGATACGTTTTAACGAGCACGAGATCGAGACGGCACGCGACCTGATTTATGATCGGCGTAAATTCGAGGGCGACGTGTGTACATACGACCCGCTGGTTGAGTTTACGATGCTTTTCGAAGGGAAGACGGCACAGTCGATCAAGCCCGATATTTCTAACCTTCCGGTCGAAGAACGTCTGAAGCGCCACATCATCGACGGCGAGAAGATCGGCCTTGACGATTCGCTGAACGAGGCTCTGAAAACCTATCCGCCGCTTGAGATAATAAACAATATACTGCTTGACGGAATGAAGACCGTTGGCGATCTGTTCGGCAGCGGGCAAATGCAGCTTCCGTTCGTTCTACAGTCCGCCGAAGCGATGAAATCGGCCGTGAAGTTTCTCGAACCGTTCATGGAGAAGGTCGAGGGCTCGAACAAGGGCACGATGGTGATCGCAACGGTCAAGGGCGACGTCCATGACATCGGCAAGAATCTGGTCGATATCATCCTGACCAACAACGGCTATAGAGTCGTAAATCTCGGTATCAAACAGCCGATCGATGACATTCTTCGGTCATGGGAAGAGACCGGTGCGGATGCGATCGGCATGAGCGGCTTGCTCGTGAAATCGACGCTGATCATGCGTGATAACCTGGAATTGATGAACGAGCGCGGAATAAATGTCCCGGTCATTCTCGGAGGCGCTGCACTTAACCGCAAATACGTCGATAACGACCTGGTGCCGCTGTACAACGGCAAGCTGTTCTATGCTCGCGATGCGTTCGACGGACTGCACGCGATGGATGAGTTGACCGCCAAGCACATAGACGGCGCGGAGAAAAGCAAAGCGGCATCGGCGTCATCGGCGGCGTCCGCTGTCATGAACGATGCAGGGAAGAATGAGATCGAGATCAGTGACGCGGAAGATCTGGTTGGCGAGGATGCTAAGCTCGGGACGATCGCTGCGCGCGTCCATGCTCGAGCTGCAGGTGATACGACCCATACGACCCGTTCGGATATTTCGACGATCGTCGAAATTCCGAAGGCTCCGTTCTACGGTTCAAAGGTCGTCGAGATCAAGGATCTTACCAAGGTATTCGCATTCATCAACGAAACCGCCTTATTCAAGGGGCAGTGGCAGTATAAACAGGGAAAAAGGTCCGCGGAGGAATATGCTAAGATCCTCGAAGAAACCGTCTATCCGAAGTATGCCGAAGTAAAGGCGACCGCTATTCGCGACGGCTTGCTGGAAGCAAAGCTCGTGTATGGATATTACCCTTGCCAATCGAGCGGGAACGACCTGATCATTTACGAAGATGACGAAAAGACGGAACGCATGCGGTTTGCGTTCCCACGGCAGCCGCTCGAACAGCGCGGCGGCAAGAATCTTTGTTTGGCAGATTATTTCGCTTCGGTCGATTCGGGGAAGATGGACGTCGTTGCGTTCGACCTTGTAACGATGGGCCGCAAGGCGAGCGAGTATTCGGCTAAGTTGTTCAAATCGGACAATTACACGGAGTATCTCCTATTCCACGGCCTTTCGGTCGAATCCGCCGAAGCCCTTGCTGAAATGTGGCACAAGCGGATACGTGAAGAGCTCGGGATCGCCGGTGCAGACGCGCCTCAGCTCGCCAAGCTGTTCCACCAGGGCTATCAGGGGTCGCGGTATAGCTTCGGTTATCCTGCGTGTCCCAACATCGCCGACCAGGCCAAGCTGTTCGAACTGCTCGATCCCAGCCGGATCGATGTAAACCTGACGGATGAGTACATGCTCGACCCCGAACAGTCGACCTCGGCGATAGTGGTACATCACCCTGAGGCAAAATATTTCAATATTGATTAGCGTTTGAACACATCGGGCGCCGGCGCGCGGCTGGGAGCGGAGAGTTTTCGTTTCCAGCGGCGCTGTTGGCGCCGTCCGGTGTTTTGATTGGATCGTCGGCTTCCTCCATTTCAAAGCCGCGGTACCGAAGTTAAATTTCTGCAAATCTTCGAGGCTGCATTTTTGATACCGGCTTATGGCGTTGTAAAATATCCTTATAACAGGCCGTGCGGCCGATAATCAATCTTTATGGCAATCAAAATTTTTATAGCCGGTTCCGGCGGGATCGGGGAAGCGGCCGCTCTATTGCTGCGCGAGTGGTCAGACGTTGAAACTGAGATCTATTTGGGTGATATATCCGAAGACAATCTGCGGCGGGCAAAGGAAACCGTTGTATCCGGTTCGCAGAAAGGCACGAAAGTCGAAACTGTAGTTATGCCTACGGATGGGCTTTCGGACGATATCAAAGGTGTTTTCGAAGGCTGCGATGTGCTGCTTGATTGTTCGCCCGGCGGGCAGGCTCCGCGGATGGCGCGTTATGCAAGAGATTTTAAGATGCATTACGCGAACCTTACCGAGTACGTTGCCGAAACCGACGAGATCATCGCACTCGCTAAGGACGCTGATACAGGCTTTATTCTCCAGACGGGCCTTGCCCCGGGTTTCATCAACGTGCTCGCGATGTCCCTCTATCGCCAATTCGTCGATAAGTATGAGAACGAGAACGTCGAGCGGATCGGAATGAAGGTCGGCGCGTTGACCGCGCATGCGCACGCTCCGCATTTTTACGGGTTTACGTGGTCGCCGATCGGAGTCGCGACCGAATACGTAAAGAATTCGCGTGTTATCCGGGACCACGAAATAACGGAAAAGCCGGCACTGTCGGCGCGTGAACGAATAATCATCGGCGCGCGTACGTATGAGGCCGATCTGACCTCGGGCGGAGCGGCGGACCTTCCGGATTATTTCGCCGGACGCGCCCGCGAACTCGATTACAAAACGCTGCGCTATGTCGGGCATTACGATTGGGTCGATTCGATCGTAAAGAACCTGCCGAAGGACGCCAATCTGCCGAACGTGCTTCAGGACGTGATGCTTCGCGAGATACCGTCGGTCGAAGAAGACCTGGTACTGGTGCACGCATCGGTCGATGGTTTTGACGCTTCCGGCCGGCGACGTATGTTGGAAAAAGCCTTTTTTGTCGAGCCGCTGGAGATAAACGGCTGGCATTTGCGGGCGATCCAGACGACGACGGCGGCACCGCTGTGCGAATCGGCGATGATGCTGGTCAAGGGAAACCTGAAGGGCGTCGTCCTCCAAAGCGAGATCGCACCGGATCAATTCCTGAACGGCAGTTTCGTTTCAAAGGTCTACGGTTAATTCGATTGCCCGGGCGTTAGTGACATTCCCGGGCATTTTCAACGGCTGTGTTTTGCATAAATGAGATGATGGGCTATCAGCGAAATGACGGGCGAATTCGGACGCGTCGGAAACGATAAGGATCTCTTTGCGGATCGACGGCATGAAAGCGGTTTTGGGCGCGGCTTTTTTGCGTCTGCGGATAAATGCTAAACTATCGTTTTGTTTTATGCAGACCGAGATCGCCGAACCATCCCGAACCAGTCCCGAGGTCCGTCAGCCGACCGCTCCGCTTGTGCCGACAACAGAAGAATTGTCGGTCCTGGGGCCGATGGAGCGTGCGGGGTTTTCGCTGGTGCACCGGATGAATCTCGGTACATGGAAGCGGTTCTGGACGTTCTGCCAGAGGCATATCGGCTCGCTGTGGATCTACCTCGCGACGTACAATCTGATGAACGTCCGCGGGATCGAGAACATTGAAAACTCCGATACGGAAACGCCGCTGCTGCTGGTCGCGAACCATCGTTCGTTCTTTGATATGTACACGGTCTCCAGCGTGATATTCCGCCGGACAAAACGCCCGATCACGCTTTTCTTTCCCGTGAGGGCGAGGTTCTTTTATGACCGTCTGCTCGGATGGTTCGTGAACCTGGTAATGGGCTGGTGGGCGATGTATCCGCCTTTCTTTCGCGAAGCGAACGAGGCTTCGAAGCGCGAATTCGACAAGTATTCGGTTCGCCGCTTGATACAGTTGTGCACCGCCGGGCACGGGCACGTGATCGGGTTTCACCCCGAAGGGAAACGCAACCTGAACGAAGACCCGTACAACCTGCTGCCGGCGCAGCCCGGCATCGGGAAGGTCATTCACGCGGCACGTCCGCAGGTCATTCCGGTCTTCATAGCCGGGCTCGGCAACGATCTGCCGAAACAGATCATGGGGAACTGGACCGGCGGAGAGAAGGTGCGGATCTGGTTTGGCGAACAGATCGACCTGTCGGCGTTTTACGAAAAGTCGGACAGGCTTCGGACACAGAAAGAGATCGCCGATTTCCTTATGGAGAAGATCGGCGATCTCGGCGAGCTTGACCGCGCGGAATTCGGCGGCGAAAAGGATCAACGGTAGCGGCCGCTGGACGTCGCGGCATCATTGAGCCGTTGGAAATAAGGCGCGTAAACGTTCTTTTGCATATTGCCGAAAAGGTTGAACTTTTCGAAGAACGCCGCCCACTCGTTCGCCGGCGGCGGCAGGTGCTTGCAGAGCATTCCGAATCCCTGGAACAGCACATCGAACGAATCTGCGGCTTTTTGCGGATCGTCATAAATGATACGGTCATCGCTGAGGGCGACGACCGCATCGTGGATCTTGGCGAATGCGACGACGTTGACGCAGAAATTCTGAACGGTCTCCAGCGATTCGCCGATCTTTCCGAGGCCTTCGTTAGCCTTGTTCAGTTTGTCGAAAACGCCGGAATTTCCTTGAAAAAATTGGCCTGCCATCAGAGCCTGGCCGATGCGCTTTTGTCCGAGCTGGGCTGACGCCTTCAGGTCTTCTAGGTCGGCATTCGCTGCGCACGCGCCCGCCTTTTTTCTGATCGTCAGCCACATCGAATCGAACTTTTCTCCCCAATCTGCCATTGAGTTCCTCCTGGTTATGTATGATTAAAATTGATCAGGCATGTTCCAATATGAACGCGGTTTCGGGTGCGGATAAGTATCAGGGAAATATGAGCTTGTCGGATATATAATTGCCTGAATGCGCGAACGCGATATTGGAAATCCTTTCAATTATAGAGACGGACGCATACAATCGAATTTGCGGGTTATTTGGGTTTGAATTGAATGAAAGCGAATAAGGGTAGTCAAATGAATGGTTCGGATACGGCGCCGGGAGGGCGGCGATGGTTGGTGACGGCGGGCGTGATGACGGGAATGTTCATCGCGGCGCTGGAGGCCACGGTCGTCGGTACGGCGATGCCGACGGTGATCGCGTCGCTCGGCGGGATCAACCATTATAGTTGGGTTTTCAGTGCATACCTTGTGACATCGACGGTGACGGTGCCGGTATGGGGGAAACTGTCCGATCTGTATGGACGGCGGCTTCTGTACCAGATAGGCGTGGCCGTGTTTTTGCTGGGCACACTGCTGTCGGGGCTGTCGGTGTCAATGGAGCAGCTGATCATTTTCCGGGCGATACAGGGCCTTGGCGCAGGCGCGTTGATACCGCTGGGCATGACGATCATCGGCGATATCTATACGCTCGAGGAGCGTGCGCGGATGCAGGCGCTGTTCAGCGGGGTTTGGGGCCTGTCGAGCGTGATCGGCCCGGTGGTGGGCGGCTTTATCACTGACCAGATATCGTGGCGATGGGTATTCTTTATCAATCTTCCGATCGGCGTGGTCGCTGCGCTGATAATCGGTTTCGCGTTGAAGGAGCCGAAGAACAAGCAGAAGCCCGTGATCGATTACGCCGGTGCCGCTACGCTGATGGCGGCGATCAGCCTGTTGATGCTGGCGATGGTCGAAGGCGGCGGGTCGCTGGCGACGCTGTTTTCGCCGATGAATGTGGGCATTCTGATCGCCGCGATCGTCCTGTTCGCCGCGTTCGTGATGATCGAACAGCGTGCGGCGGATCCGATAATTCCCTTCAAACTCTTTGAGAACCGGACGGTTTCGGTCGCTGTGGTGGCAGGTTTCCTGGGCGGTGTCGCGATGTTCGGCGCCATTTCGTTCATACCGCTGTTTGCGCAGGGCGCGTTGGGGATGACGGCGACGGAGGCGGGTTCGCTGCTGACGCCGCTGATGCTGAGCTGGGTGACGATGTCGGTTATCGGCGGGCGTTTGCTGCTGCGGACGAATTACCGGAACATCACGATCGCGGGCTTTATCGTGATGGCGTTCGGCTTTGTGATGCTGGCGAATTTCCAGCGGTCGACGCCGATGATATGGCTGTACATCGACCTTGTGCTGGTGGGAGCGGGACTCGGCTTGACGATGCTGACGCTGCTGATCGCGGTGCAGCAGGCGGTGAGCCGCGCCCAGCTAGGGATCGCGACGTCGCTGAACCAATTTTCCAGGGCGATCGGCGGAGCGTTCGGCGTGGCGGTGATGGGCGCGGTGCTGACGGCTTCGCTGTCGGCACAGCTTGTCGGGGTTGCCGAGGCTGAGAGCTCCACGCTTAGCCCGCAGCAGGCGCAGGAGCTTGCATCGAACCCGAACGCGTTGATCGAACCGTCGGCGAAGGCCGCGCTGCCGCCGGAAACACTGGATGTTCTGCAGGAAGCGATGGCCGCGGCGATCCATCCGATCTTTTGGTTCGGGGCCGTAATGGCGGGCCTCGCGCTGCTGGTGGTCTTTGCGCTGCCCAGACACAAGGCAGGCGACGAAGAGCACCGGACCGACGAGGGATTAGGGGAACGGATGATCATGGCGGAGCAGACCGTCATCAACGCGCGCAATCAGCCTGTCGCCGAGCGCGATCGGCGCGCGTAGTTGCATGAATGGTATCGAAGGAACGGCCGGAATGGACGGGATCGCCGGTGCCGCTGGTGACGATCTTAGCGGCGCGCTCTCGCCCGCTTAGCGGCGCGTGAATGCGCGGTTAGCGGCGCGTTAATGCGCGGTTAGTGACATTTTTGACGAAAGCCCGGGAAGTTTTGCGGTAGTTCTGCCCCGAAACGCCCGGGTTTTTCCATAAAAATCATAAAAGTCATAAATATCATAAAAGTTGCCCTGTTTCGTAAAAATCACCGTTTTCGGATCCGGGTGAGTGTGGTTTGATAGTTCACGAGGCCGCCGCTGTGCGGAGCCGGGTCTTTGACAAGTAGTTATGACACACATTACCGGCAAGCAGTCCCGCGGGCCGGCGGCGGTCATTTTGCATAGACGTCGAAGGTGGGCGTCTTGCCTTCCTTGATCTGTACCTGCCACAAACGTATGGCCTTCAGCTTTTCGGCGAATAGCTCGGGTTCGTTTTGGAGGTTGGAGAGGCCTTCGGAAAGCTTCAGGTATTCGAGAACGACGTCCTTTTCACCGATGGCGAGAAGCTCACGAGCCAGATCCACGTCGATGTCCGCGAGCCAGCTTTTTTCCATTCGGAGGGGTGCCTTTATTGCGATCAGTAGGTGTTCCTTTGCCTTTTCGACGTCGCCGGCCTTTAGTGCGACACGGCCTAGTACGATGTTGCCCGTATGGACCGCATCGTCGAAGATGGGGCTTGCGGCGTTCTGGCCGAAGTCGAGGATAAGCTCGGTAGCGAGGGCTTTTGCCGTGTCCGGCTTTCCGGCCTCGAGTGCGGTGCCGGACAGCGAAAGCAGGAGCGACCGGCGGTCGGCGTCGCGGCTTTCCGAACGTTCGCGTTTAAGCAATTTCAGGGCTGCTTCGCCGGCCTCGAGCTCCCTGGCCCTGACAGCTGCCGATGCCTCTACGTCGACCATGGCGATCAGTTGGGCCCGCCTTCGATATATTTTGCTCAGCTCGAGCATAAATCGATAGTCGTCGGGAAACAGTTCGGCACCTTTAACGAGAAGCGATTCGGCAGTTACCGGATCCTTCTCCCGCATAAATTCGGCGGCATTAAGCCGGACCCGAGGTTCTGAAGCGTGCGCACCGACGGCTTCGATCCAGGCCGCTTTCAGCTCCGGAAGTTCCGAAGCGTCCAGATCCCCGAACAGGGAAAACACAGTCGAGTATTCAAAATATTCCATGTCGGGCCGGTTGCGAATGAACCAGAGCCGGTGCTTTTTCCGCTGGGCGATGCGGGCGGGCGTATCCTTGGGCCCGGGCCTTTGATAGTGGCTGGCCAGAAGGCTCCGCGTTTCGGCGTCGTTCGGGTTGCGGGCAAGCTTGGTTTCGAGCCGGCGGACCTCAGCTCCCGTCAAAGGTTTATCGTCCGAGCCGTATCCGGGAAGCGAAGCCATAAGCTGTTCTTCGATGGTGAGCAATTGTTTGGGCTTTGCCGTCTTCACCTGCCTTGCCTTAGCGGCCAGAAGGCCGACGTCGGCTTTATACGGGATCAGTGCCCCGAATTCGACCGTCGCCTTTTCGATCAATTCACGGGCCTGTGCATATTCGGACGGCGGGATGATGTCTTTGCTTATCAGCAGACTTCGCGAGATAGTAAGCTTTTGCCCGTCGATCGTGAGGCGGTTCGCGAAGCTGCCGACCGCGTTGGAAAACTCGACGGCGGGCCGGACCTTTTCTATCACAACGCCGTCCGGAAGCGTCACCACGAACGTCTCTTCGAAGATGGACGCACCCAGCATCAGGTTCGTACGGCGGGTCCCAGCCTTGACGTATTGCTCCAGTTCAAAAATGTTCATAAGGTTCGTGCCGATGGGAATGCTGAACGAACCGTTCGGCATGAACGTGGTGTAATCCTTGATCTCGGCCTCAACCTCGATATCGAACGGCTGATCCGGCTTGAAAGGGTTGCCCATGCTCAGGATCTTTCCCGTCCCGTCGAGGCCGTGAAATAGAAGCATCGCTTTTACGAAGGCCTCGGACCTGGACCGCAGATCGGGATCGGAGAACAGCGGCCGGAACAGTATTTCGGTGCGGCCTTTGAATGTGGTCTTAGAAACGGACCTGAGCCCGCCGGCCCGGTCAAAGGCGATGTCGACGGAACTGATGAGCTGGTTGTCGCCTGGCCGATCGACCGGAGTGGAGATCAGGCCTGGCTTTTCGCCCGCGAGCAGGGCTTTCTTTCCGACGATGGATTGCGGGATCAGCCCGAGACGGGTATTCGGCGCGGTGGCATCGGCGAACAGGTCCAATGACGGAATGTACAGGACCGCGTGATTAAAGAACGCCGGAACCGCGACCTTCGGAAACCACGTCCCCATGTCCGACCGGATCAGGACCGGATGACTTTCTATGCCCTTCGCGGCCAGAAGCGCGTGAAGCAGGTTCGTATAATCCTTACAGTCGCCGTAGCCGTTCGCCAAAATCTGATCGGTCGAATTGGGTATCCACCCGCCGCGGTCGAGCACGATCAGCAGATAGCGGATATTCTTGTTCACCCAATCGTACATCGCGTATGCCTGCTGACTCGGTTCGGTAATTCCGGCCGTGATCTCGTCGGCGAGTTTCCGGACGGCGGGTGTCACGGTGCTTTTGTCACGCGATTCCGACCAGTACGCGGCGGCGAGCTCTTCGTGGTCCTTGAAACTTGTGACGGCCAGGCGCGGGCTGGCATCCATCAGATCGAACATCAGTTGTTCGACCTCCAGCGCCTTCATATCCGTTTTTCGCCACTGCCATCGCGCCCTTCCGTCAAGGTCGGCGATGCGGCCGCCGTCGAGGTCGACGGCTTCGAGATGGAGCGGGTAGTCGGCCGGGGCAGAGACGTTCAATTCGGCGTTCTTATGATCGAAGATCGCCGGCAGCAATATCAGCTCGTCAAAATGCCGGCCGAACAGCGGTTTCAGGGTCTTTCGCACGATCCTGACATAAGCGGCATCGCCGATGGCCAATCCCTCGAACTTGACCTCGATCATCATCAGCGAGGAGAACGCCGGTGCCGCCTCAGCCTGCGGCGTCGGCTTGATGAATCTGCCGGGCGAGCCGACCGGGACCTTTTTGCCATCCGCCTTTAGAATGTATGCCTCAGCGACCTCGGCCTCTTCCAGGCTCTTGTTGAACAACTGCTCGTATTTCCCAAACGCCTCGATGGCGATGCCGGAATTAAAACGCCGAAGCTCTTCCGTGACCTGAACGCCGGTGCCGTCGGAATTGATATCTATCGTATTTACAAAGCGCTCGATCGACAGCCCGATGGTCTTCGGGTCTTCTTCGACCGGCTGAACGGTCTCCTTTCGTACCTCTGCCGGAACAGCCGCAGGCCGCGTTTTGCGGGCGGGTTTCGGAGGCTGCGCAAACGACGTGAATACGAGCGACGAAATAAAAGCGAGCGCGAGGAGGACGGTCTTAAAGCTATACATAATCGGGTGTTAGGAGTAAGAGATGGCCAAGATCGCGAGTTCGTGGGAACTCGCCGAGCTATTGTACCTTACTTTGAGCCGTCGGGCTAACGTTTCCAGTGGCTGGGGAGTTTTTGGCGGCGACGTCTTTTTCGGGTTGGGCAGGGGAATCCCAGCCGGCTTTTTTGAGCAGGTCGAGGGCAAAGCCGATGGGGACCGCCATGTTGGCGGCGGCGTTTTCGGTGAAGACGCCGAAGTTTACGCCGATGACCTTTCCGGATTGGCCGAAGAGCGGCGCGCCGGATCCACCTTCGGCGGTCTTGGCGTCGTGGACGATGCGCCGGGCGTCCAGGTCGGTGATCGCTCCCTGCGTCGTAAGCGGCATTATCTTGCGGCTTTGGGCGAGGAAGTTTATAAGATTCTGCCGCGAATTTCCGAAGCGGGTGTTGATCGATTTGGCCTCGTCGTCATCGACCATCGCCAAGAGGCGGTCGGGGCCGCTGGGATAGCCCATCGTGACGACGGTCTTTCCGATCGCCACCGCGGAAACGTCGGTATCGAGCGGGAGCGTCGGCACGGACGAAGGCAGCGAGTTAAAGTCGATCGATGCGACGGCGACATCCTCGCGGTCGCTCATTTGCCTGATCCGCATCGGGAACGGCGACGGAATATTCGGGAAATAGATGACCAGCCGTTTGATCCGGGCGCGACCGTCGGAATCGCGCATCATCTGTTTGACTAGGTCGTCCTCTTCCCAGGGCTGGAGGACGTGGCGGTTCGTGACGATATAGCCGCCGCCGACGTGAAAGCCGGTGCCGATAAAATCATATTCGACGGGCGAACCGCCGCCTTCGGTCGTCAGGCCCATCGAAGCGCCTTCGGGCTGTGCACTCGGGTCTTCGGGAAGCTGCGGTTCGTACGGGCTGGCCTGCAGTGCCTGCGGCGAAGGATAGCGAAGCGTCTTGCCGGTCTTTCGATCGACAAGGTCGTAAACGCCGACGATCAGGCAGACGCCGTTGCCGTATTCGACGCGTAGGTTCGGCGCGAGCGAAACGGTCTTGATGATGTCGGAATTGGTCTTTTCGAGCTGGCCGATCTGGTCGCTGGTCTGGCCGAGGCGTTCGTTCAGGACCTTGATGATCTGGCTTTGCTGCTGTGATTGTTCGCGGCTTTCGCGGAGTTCGCGGTTGACAGCGAACCCGAGATACAGGATGCCGGTGATAAAGCCGATCGTCAGGACGAGCGTGATCAATTTGGTCGTCCATGAGATCTCGCGAAGCAGTTCGCGTGTAAATTCGCGAAGGAAAGCCTTTGCATCGTCGCGTTTCGGGGAAGCGGCGGATTCGAGAGCGGCCTCTTCGATAAATTGGGCGATGTGCGGCTGTTCGCGATTGGTCGTGATCAGCGACGATTTCGATGCGAGCGAGAAGAAATCGAACGCGATATTGGTATCGCCGAGGGCGATCTGGTCGCCATCGGAAATGGCGATGAACCGCCGAACCGGGTTGCCGTTCACCGTCAGCGAAACAGATTCGTCGAAATTGACGATGCGGTAAATGCCGTCGGCGTTCTCCAATTCAAACCATATTTTGCCGGGGGCGACGTCGGGCGTATGTATCTGAAGGTCGGCGGAATCGTCCGAACCGATGCGGATACGTTCGTCGGTGAAGAATTCAGTGCGTCGTTCGCTTCCGACCGTAATATGGATGATAATGCCTGGTGTCATTCTAATCGGGACGGTGCCGCATTCTGGATTTTAACATAAACCCTGAACAAAAATGAGATTGCGCCTTACGTTAGAGAACGAAACACGTGAAAAAGTTCGCTTATAAAAACGCACCGCGCACGGGCAGGCATCGTGCGGGCAACCCGGCGACGGTGATATCGAAACAAACAACCTTGGCCGCCGGGACCTGCGGGCCGTGCGGACTCTGAAAATGCCGTAAAACGTGGCAAAATAGTAATAATGGGCAACAAGAAGTTTATCGATGACCGCGAGCAGCTGGAGAAGCTTGCGCCGGTCATGACGGCGCCGATCCAGCGGCACGTTTTCGTATGCAACGGAAAATCGTGTTCGGCCGTGGGCAGCGCGGAGGTCAAGGCGGCGTTCGAAAAGGAGCTGGAAGAAAAGGGTTTGCGTTACGGAAAGGTGTCGAAGGGAAGAAACCCGGAAGGCCCGATCGTGCTGACGGATTGCGGGTCGGTCGGATTTTGTTCGATAGGGACGGCGGTGCTCGTTTATCCAGAAGGCATCTGGTACGGGCAGGTCACGGCGGACGATGTGCCGGAGATAATCGAAGAACACCTTGAGAACGGAAAAGCGGTCGAACGGCTGGCACTGATAAATTTTACAGAAAGGGACAAGCAGGAAGATAAATCGTAAAGGAGCTTGCCGATGGGCAGTATGAAAAGTAATTTTAAGCTGAAAGGAAGTGTGTTGTTGATGATCGGGTGCCTGAACATGGCGCCCGCCGCGATCGCTATGGACAATCATTATTCACAGACGGAAAGGGCCGAAAAGAGCGAGACGAACCCGCTGCTAGCGGATTGGACGGGGCCGTTCGACGGTGTTCCGCCGTTCGACCGTGTAAAGGTTTCGGATATGAAGCCGGCGCTTGCGACGGCGATGGCCGAAAACCTGGCGGAGATCGACAAGATCGCCGCGAACCCCGAAGCCCCGAATTTCGAGAATACGATCGCGGCAATGGAACGCACGGGCCGGACGCTGGACCGCGTATCGACGATCTACGGCATCTGGGGTTCGAATATGAGCACGCCGGAGCTTCGCGCGGTCGAGAGCGAAATGGACCCGAAGCTGGCGGGTTTTTACGATAAGATCACGCAGAACGCGGCGTTGTTCAAGCGGATCGAGACGGTCTATAATTCGCCGGAAAAATCGAAGCTTACGCCGGAACAGCAGCGTCTGACCTGGCGGTATTACACGAATTTCGTACGTGCGGGCGCAAAGCTCTCGCCGGACGCGAAGACCCGGCTTTCCGCGATCAACCAGCAGCTTGCAACGCTTTATACGAAGTTCAGCCAGAACCTGCTGGCGGACGAGAACGACCTTTACCTTGAATTGAAGTCGGAAGCGGACCTTGCGGGATTGCCGCAATCGATCAAGGACGCCGCGGCGGAAGAGGCTAAAAGCCGCAAGAAGGAAGGCGTTTGGCTTATTTCGAACACCCGCTCGTCGATCGATCCGTTCCTGACGTATTCGGAACGCCGCGACCTTCGCGAAAAGGCATGGCGGCTGTTCGTGAACCGCGGGGACAACGGCGGGGCACACGACAACAACGGGATAATCACAGAGGTCCTGCAGCTAAGGGCCGAGCGTGCGAAATTGCTCGGGTATGAGACGCATGCACACTGGCGGCTCGAGAACGCGATGGCGAAAACGCCGGAGCGCGCGATGGAGCTGATGGAAGCGGTCTGGAAACCGGCGGTCGCACGCGTGAAGGAAGAGGTCGCCGACATGCAGGCGCTTGCCGACAAGGAAGGCGCGAAGATCAAGATCGAACCTTGGGATTACAGGTATTACGCGGAAAAGGTCCGTAAGGCGAAATACGACCTGGACCAGAACGAGGTGAAGCCTTACCTGCAGCTCGAGAAATTGCGCGAGGGAATGTTCTGGGTCGCGGGCGAACTGTTCGGGTTCGATTTCAAACCGGTCACGAATGTTCCGGTATTCCATCCTGACGTACGCGTTTGGGAAGTGACGGACAAGAAATCGGGCAAGCACGTCGGTTTGTGGTATTTCGACCCGTATGCCCGCGCGGGCAAGCGGTCGGGAGCGTGGATGAATTCGTACCGGACGCAGGAGAAGATGGACGGCGCGGTGACGACGATCGTTTCGAACAATTCGAACTTCGTCAAAGGCAAGCCCGGCGAGCCTGTACTGATATCGTGGGACGACGCGACGACGCTGTTTCACGAATTCGGGCACGCGCTGCACGGATTGTCGTCGAATGTGACCTATCCGACGCTGTCGGGCACGGCGGTGGCACGCGATTATGTGGAATTTCCGTCGCAGCTGCTGGAACATTGGGTAGAAACGCCGGAAGTGCTGCAGAAATTCGCGGTGCATTACGAGACCGGAAAGCCGATCCCGCAGGCACTGGTCGATAAGATCAAGAACGCTTCGAAATTCAACCAGGGATTTGCGACGGTCGAGTATCTGGCGAGCGCTTTGGTCGATATGAAGCTGCACCTGGCGGGTTCGCAGAAGATAGATCCGGATGCGTTCGAGAAGAAAACGCTGGCGGACCTCGGGATGCCGGACGAGATCGTTATGCGTCACCGGACGCCGCAGTTCGGTCACGTTTTCTCGAGCGACGGATATTCGGCCGGATATTACAGCTATCTGTGGTCGGACGTGCTGAACGCGGACGCATTCGAGGCGTTCACGGAAGCAGGCGGGCCGTACGACAAGGCCGTCGCAGAGAGGCTGAGGAAGTATATCTTCACGGTGGGCAATACGATAGACCCGGCGGAAGGTTACAGGCAATTCCGCGGCCGCGACCCAAAGGTCGAGGCACTGATGCGGAAACGGGGATTTGCGGAAAGCAAGGCTCCGAATAAGGCGACTTCGCAAAAGAAGTAGACCGGAAGAAAAGGAAAGAGGCCGTCTGAAAAGGGCGGCCTCTTTTTTATTTAACGTTTGGTCGCGACGACCTCGAGATATTCGCTCTTTGCGAGCGTCGTGCCGTCGGATTTGGTGTTGTTCTGTTCCCAGAGTTGGGTCAGATCGGACGTCAGGGCTTCGTGGTCGCTTTCGGGGATCGCCTTGAATGCCATGACGGTCGGGCCGAAATACGTCTTGAAGTGCTCGACCACGCCGGCCGGCGGATATTCGAAGATCATGTCCGCCATTTGCGGCGTCATGTTCAGTTCCGAGACGCGGTCGCCGAACCGTTGACGGACAATGTCCGGCACGCCCCATTGTACCGGCGGCGGCATATCGGGCGGCGGCAGGTATTTGGTCGAGAGTTTGAACATCTGTCCGGCAAAGCCATCGGGCGTCCAATTTGCCATGGTGATCCGCCCGCCGGGTTTGCAGACGCGGATAAGTTCATCGGCCACGACATCCGGGCGCGGAGCGAACATTGCTCCGTACATCGTCATAACAAGGTCGAACGAATTGTCAGGATAGGGAAGGGCTTCGGCGTCGCCCTGTTCGAATTTGATATTCAGACCGAGCTTTTCGGCACGGCCTTTTGCGGCTTCGACAAGGTTGTCCGCGATATCGATCCCGGTGACATCGGCGCCTTTTTGCGCGGCCACGACCGCCAAATTGCCGCTGCCGCACGCAACGTCCAGGACCTTCATCCCAGGCTGAATATTCAGGCGGTTGACGAAGGCTTCCGCGGTCGTTTCGATGTGCTTGGCGACCTCGGAAAAGTCGCCGGCTTCCCAAACTGTTTTCAAACGTGATTTCAACGACGCCATTTCGGGCGACACTGCGGTGCTCATAAAACTAGTCCTCCAAAGATCTGAACTTGTAGGAGCGTTTAAATTAGACGCGTTGTGACAGAGGCGAATATATCACCGAATGGGGCAAAACGGAAAAAATGAAGGTATCGCGTGTTTCACACGCTTGGCGGTTCGGGGGCGTCTGACTGACTACAGGTTACGCTACGCTGCACCTGTAGCTAAAGATACGGCCGCGTGCTCCGCACGCTGGGAGCTCGAGGTTGCGTTCGGAATGAGTTAGGAAGCTGTCGGAGATGTGTCGAATTCGGGCCGAGTATGGTGAAACGGACGCTCAGCAAGTCTGCGGAGCAGACGAGATGACTTTAGCTACGGGTGAAGCCGAAGGCGTAACCTGTAGACCAGATTCGTGTAAATCCGCGAGCGTGTGAAACACGCGGAATATTAACTCAATCCCACAAGTACCTTTTGTCGAACTCGACATTGTGCAAATGCAAAAGGCTGGTGAATTCGTCGTGGAACGGTTGTATGGTGTGATGCGATTTTTGGTTCCGGATATATTTGCGGACAGTTTCGCACATCGACTCGCTTACCGTGAATGCTGCGTAACGGCGCTGCCAGGAGAATTTGGGCTGGTGGCGTTTGGCCCATTTTGAGGAACTCGCTTTGAGTTCCCGCATGAAATCGGGAATCGCGGGCAGCGGCTTCAGGCGCGTAAGCACATGCACGTGTTCCGGCATCCCGTTGATCTCGATCGCCTCACCGCCGTGGTTTTTGATGATCCCGCCGAGATATTTATAAAGCTCGGTTTCCCACGATGCGGCAATCAGCGGCATGCGGTCTTTGGTGGCGAAGACGATGTGGTAGAGAAGGCGGGTGTAGGACATCGGGCGGTTTCGCGTGTTTCACACGCTTGGCGGTTCGGATCCGTCTGACTACAGGTTACGCTACGCTGCACCTGTAGCTAAAG
>JAEZIT010000038.1 GCA_023436495.1 Acidobacteriota bacterium | reverse complement strand
GGATTGGTCGAGATCTTCGGCGGGCTTGTGGGGGCGTCCGTCTTACTGGTTTCGGCAATGATCCTTCCGTGGGCGCTGGCATTTTCGGCGGGCGCAATGCTCTTTATCGTCAGCGACGAAATAATTCCCGAAACGCATCGTCCCGGATTTGAGAACAGCGCGACGTTCGCGCTGTTCATGGGTTTTGGGCTAATGATGTTCCTTGATGCTGTCTTCGCGGCCTAGCCGGCCCGCGGATCACGGCCGATCCCGTCTATCGGACATCCAGGCCGTATTCGCGAAGCCGCCTATACAGCGTCGATGAGGATATTCCCAAAAGCTCAGCCGTCTTTCCGCGATGCCAGCCTGTTTTTTCGAGCGCTTGTATTATCTGCTGTTTCTCTGAATCGCGAAGATTTACCGGTGACGGATTCTGGAATGATCCGACCGTCGATGACGGGTTTGAGTTATAGCTGACGGAAACGTTTGTTTTTTCTATCCGGTAAACGATCTCAGGCGGAAGTTCGCGTGTGGTGATCACGCCGTTATCCGAAAGAAGCACGGCACGTTCGAGACAGTTTCGAAGCTGGCGAACGTTGCCGGACCAATCGAAGGCGTTCAACGCATCGAGGGCCGACGGATGCAGCTCAGGCCCGTTACTGCCGGCGATCTTTTGCATCAGATGCTGTGCGAGCGGTTCGATATCCTCGCGGCGATGCCGAAGCGGCGGAATATTTATCTCAAAACTATTGATCCTGTACATCAGGTCGGCGCGGAAAATGCCTTCAGCCACGGCCTGTTCCGGATTTCGGTTGGTCGCGGCAATGACACGAACGTCAACCTCGACCTTTTTCACGCCGCCGACGCGAAAGAACGAACGTGTTTCCAATGCACGAAGCAATTTGGATTGCAGCTGGGCCGGCATTTCCATCACTTCGTCAAGGAACAGTGTTCCGCCGTCCGCTATCTCGAACAGCCCCAGTTTTCGCGTACGGGCGCCCGAAAAAGCTCCGGCTTCATAACCGAACAATTCCGATTCGAGCAAGGTGTCCTGCAGCGCGGCGCAATTGAGGTCGATGAACGCCTTATCGCTGCGCTTGCTCAAACGGTGAATGGCCTGCGCGACAAGTTCCTTGCCCGTGCCGGATTCGCCTGTGATCAGAACCGAGGTGTCCGACGGTGCGACCCTCTGGACCAAGCGCAGAACGTCTTTCATCTGCCTTGATTCGGCAACTATCTCCGGCAGCGAACGGCTGGAATGTTCGATCTGAGCGCGTAGCCGCTGGTTATCGATCTTAAGCGTCTGTTTCTCGGCGGCCTGGGTGACCAGAGCCGACAGTTCCGCGATGCGGTATGGTTTGGTCAGGTAATCATATGCCCCGAGCTTCATCGCCTCGATCGCGGTTTCGACGGTCGCCTGCCCGGTCAGCATTATCACCTCGGGCCGGACCGGCACCTTTTCGCACATCCGCCGCAGAAGGCCAATTCCGTCGAGCCGCGGCATATTAATATCGCAAAGCACAACATCGTAATCCTGCGCTTCGAGCAATTCCCAAGCCTCTTCTCCGTCGGACGCCGTCCCGACATCGTGGCCCTGCCGCGTCAGTTCCTTCTGAACGACCAGCCTGAGGTTCTTTTCGTCATCAACTACTAATAATTTTGCCATAAGATCACGGTCTCGGTTCGCTGATGAGGCGGCGGTCTCGAGATCCTAAGTTGTACTTCTATTTAGCGGGGGTGATCGGAAGCAGGATCGAAAAGGTCGTCCCTTTTCCCGGATTTGAGCGGACACTTAATCGTCCGCCATGTTCGGTAATGATGCCGTAACATACGGCAAGCCCCAGCCCTGTGCCTTTCCCGACCTCTTTCGTCGTATAGAAAGGTTCGAATACTTTTGAGAGGTTATCGGGCGCTATTCCTACGCCCGTGTCTTCGACTTCGATCACGGCGCTGTTCGCCTGTGACAATGCCCTTAGCGTCAGCGTACCGCCGCCCGCCATGGCATCTATCGCATTTGTTCCGAGTGCGATCACGGCCTGTTGGATCTGGCCGCCGTCTGCATTGACCATCGGCAGATCGTCTTTCAGTTCGACTTCGATCTTTATGTTGCCGCCGCGTTTCTGATGCGAGATAAGATTAGCCGACGAACGCAGAATTTCCGCAATATCGATCGGGTGGCGGTTGCCCGTGCGCATACGGCTGAAGTCGAGCAGCCCGGTCGTGATAGATTTGCAGCGGAAGGCTTCGCTCTTGATAAGCCCGAGGTATTCATTCAGATCATCCGCGGCCTCCGATTCGGCAAACGCGCCTTCTTCGACGCGATGCTCTAAGGCCTCGGCACACGCCGCTATTGTGGCAAGCGGATTATTGATCTCGTGGACGACGCCGGCAGCCAGCCTTCCGACCGCGGCAAGCTTTTCCGCGCGGCCGATCGCGTGGATCGCTTCGACCCGCATGGTCACGTCTTCGCCGACCGTTATAACGTGAGTGACCTCACCGGTTTCGGCATTTCTCATCGGCACTTTGCTGACGACCCAGTGCTTCGTTGAGCCGTCGGCAGAGGCGGTTTGCTGTTCGATGCGTTCGATGCGTCCGGTTCGAAACGCCCGTTCGAATTCGCTTCGCAGCTTATCTTCGGGAAATTTCGCCAATACCTGAAAAACGTCGCGGCCGATCACCGAATCGCGCGGAATCCCCTGAACACCTATCTCGCGATGGCGGTTCCATGTCACGATCCGGTAATCACGGTCGACCACATAAAGCGAAACGGGCAGAGCATCGAGCACAGCCTCAGTAAATTTCCTGTTATCTTCTTTTGCCTGCGTGATCGAATCGTTCAACGCGGCTTCGTAATGTGCCGAGAGGTTGACGCTCATCGCCGCCATCTGCGTTGCCGCATCGATAAGACGAGCCTTTCGCACGGTCATGTCCTGCGGCTTGGCAAACCCAACAACGATCGCACCCTTTATTTCGCCGTTAATGTGCAGAGGCGAGATATATTCGAGTTCGTGGCCGCCGGCCGCGAGCAGGAATTCGTCCGCATTCGCAACGCTGTGGCCGACCTGCGGCGGCATAAACCTTATCCATTTTTCGAACCGCTGCCAATCGATCGGATCTTCGGCGATCTGTCCTTTGTCATCGAACGCACAGCTAACGACGCCGATATTCTCGAGCTCGGCGGCAAACGCGCAAACGCTGGCTTCCACGCCGGCCTGCAACGCGTCGGCGACGCGGCCCGCCACTTTTTTGGGATGAACTGTGAACAACAGGCTTCTGCCGAGGTCCGAAATGAACTTCAACTCGCTGGAAGAATCGTCCGTTTCCGTGACCGCCGCAAATGTTCTGTTATCCTTCTTCTGCGTCGGGCTAAGCATCGTAGAAATAAATGGTTATAGGTCAAATCCGGGGACAGGGAGCCATCAATTGATGAGGCAAATACAGGGTTGCGAAGTGTGAGGAACTCCACCTAAAATTAAAAAGGATTTTTAACGTTTTGTCAACTGTTTAAACCCCGGATTAAAGGTATTGACACATTCGTTTTGCCGTTCAAAAATAGAATTGGTCAAATATGAAGCGAGACTTAAGGAATTTCAACAATATCGCCTTGAAAACCGCTTTTTTTCTGGCGGTTCTTGCGGCATTTTTTGTTCCGTCCAACGCTCAGACCGTCGTCGATAAAACGGTTGCGACCGTTTCCGACGGCGTCCGCACCGAATTGATAACTTATTCAGACCTTCTTTGGCAGCTTGCGCTTCAGCCGGGCTCGCCGCTGGCGCCGCCTTCGCAGGAGGATCTGAACCGCGCCCTACAGACATTGATAAATCAGCGGCTTTTTGCCGTCGAAGCCGAGCGGCTTCCGCGATCCGCGCCGTCCGAGGCCGAGATAAACGCCAAGATCGCCGAACTCTTAAGCCATTTTGCCTCGACCGCAGATTTTGAACGACGCCTTCAGCAGGTCGGCTTTACGTCGATCAAAGACGATAATTTCGAACGTATAATTCGCGAACGCGTCGCCATCGAGAAGTATCTCGATTTTCGTTTTCGTTCGTTCGTCGTGATCACGCCCGAAGACGAAGCCCGGTATTACCGTGACGTTTTCGTACCCGATTTCCGTCGCCGGTTTCCGGGGCTGATCATGCCGACCCTGGACGAAAAACGCGTGGAGATCAACCGCACGCTCACGGAAGAAAAGGTCGCCGCCGACATCGAAACATTTCTAGACGAAGCCAAACGCCGCGTCGAGATCGTTATCATAAGCGAAGCCTGATAACTCCCTAATAGACCTTTGGTTTCAAGCCGTTCTCGATTATCATTTGCCTACAAAGATGATAAAGAGGAGTGCTACGATCGCCACGATCCTGCTCGCAGCTGCCGCCGCTGCTGCTTGGTATTTCGCTGAACGAAAACAAGCGGCTCCGGCGCCTCCTGTCCCGGAATTTCGAAAGGCTTCGGCTACGGCGGTTTCACCCGAACTTCGCAGCATCGCGCCCGCATCGTTTACACGGTCCAAAGATCCATTAAGAGTAAAAGAGAGCAATGAGCCCAACGTCCGGGGCTTTGCTATTTCGGGAACCCAAGACACGGATGCGGCAGTGGCCGTCCCAAACGGTGAACCAATGCCGTCGCCGGAACTCTCGTTTGACGGGCTTTCAAATTACGACAATATTGACGCTTACAACCTTCTGATCCTGCCTCCGGACCCGATCGGCGATGTCGGGCCGAACCATTATGTCCAGGCGGTAAACGCTCTTCTGCGCGTATTCAGTAAGGCCGGCGAACCGCTGTCGCCGCCGCTCAGGTTCAGCGATATTTATGCTCCGCTCAATACACAGTGCTCGCAGCGCAACGACGGCACCCCGAGCGTGCTCTACGACCCGCTGGCGGACCGCTGGATCATCAGCACGTATTGCAGCAATTTTCCGCCGTTCAAACAGATGATCGCCGTTTCGCGATCCGGCGATCCGCTTGGCTCCTATTACCTCTACGAATTCGTGATGCCGAATTTTCGGCTCAACGATCACGCGAAACTTGCCGTGTGGCATGACGCCTATTACATGTCCACCGATGAATTTGTCGGCCCCGATTACATGGGTGCCGGGTTGTTCGCATTCGACCGCGGGCGGATGCTTGCGGGTGCGCCCGATGCGGGATATATCTATTTCCACATTCCGTCGTCTTCGCCGGAACGCAAGGGCGGACTGCTGCCTGCCGACCTTGACGGAATGACGGCCCCGCCGGCGAGATCGCCGAACATCTTCGCGGGATATTCCGCAACCGAGTACGGCGACGCACAGGACGCGATCCGCCTTTTTGATTTTCACGCGGATTTCCGTCAACCGGAATTGTCTACCTTCATTGAGCGTCCCGAAAGCCCGATAATCGTTGCCGCATTTGATCCGACCAGCAGCGAAGGCCGCGCGGACATAGTTCAACCGCCGCCGGGCGAGCCGCTAGATTCGCTGAGCGATCGATTGATGTATCGCGTCGCCTATCGAAACTTCGGCACGCACGAATCGCTGGTGATCAATCAGACCGTGCGTGTTTCGGTTCCGGGCGAGCAGTACCGAGCCGGCGTGCGGCTTTACGAATTCCGCAGCACCGCCGGACAGTTCGGTGTTCATGAACAGTCAACGATCGGCGAGAACACCTCGTCACGGTGGGTCGCGAGCGCGGCACAGGACCGACTCGGGAATCTTGCGGTCGGCTACAGCTTCACCAATGACGACAAACAGCCGTCGATCATTTATACGGGAAGGCTCGCCACGGACCCGCCCGGAACCGTAAGGACGGAAGCGACTCTCGTTCGCGGAACCGGCGTCCAGAAAGCGTTCGGCTGGCGTTGGGGCAATTATACGGGTATGTCCGTCGATCCGGATGATGACTGCACGTTCTGGATGACGAACGAATACTACACGCTCGAGAGCCAGAATTTCAGCGATTTTACGTGGCTGACGCAGATCGGGGCATTTCGATTTCCAGAATGCACGCCTGCGCCGCGCGGCCGTGTTTCGATCAAGGTGGTCAATGCGGCAACCGGTCTTCCGCTCCAATCTTCAGACGTCAGCCTCTTTCCCGATGCCGATACAAGCGCCGTTCCGTTCACGCGTCGAACCCAGTCCCGCGGCGTGACCGACACGATGCTGATACCGCCGGGCATCTATAGTGTTCGGGCGGAACTGCACGGATATGCTCCGGCGACAATTACAGTCAACGTACCGGATGACCGTACATCGGCTATATCCGCCGAGATTCGCCTGGCTCCTGTCCCGGTTATTGAGTTCGGATCCGCGCACCTGGCCGCCGGAAGCTGCCGGCTAAATCGCTCGCCCGAACCGGGCGAAACGGTCACATTTGATGTTTCGGTAAAGAACACGGGCGCACTCCCGGCACAGAACCTGATAGCGCGTATCGTGCCGAACACGTCGGTCAATTCCCCGGGCCCGCAGCAGGTTTTTGGGACGCTCGCGCCCGGAGCTGCCGCAACGCGGCCGTTCACGTTCACGGTCGCGGCGGGATTGTCGTGCGGTGAACAAGCCCTATTGGAACTGCAGCTATTCGACGGAACTGCCGCGATCGGCAGCATGCAGATCCCGCTTCAAACCGGCGAATTGAATTACGCGATGCGCGAGAATTTTGACGGGACGTCATCGGCGAGGCTTCCCGCAGATTGGACGTCCTCCGTAACAGGCGAGCAGCGCCCGTGGCGAGCTTCCGCACGGCGACGGATGTCGCTGCTCAATTCCGCGTTCTCGCCTACGGTCAATCAAGTGGGTATTAGTGACCTGGTTTCGGCACCGTTTTCGGTTACCGCTGAAGATGCCGTGCTTGCGTTCCAAAACTGGTACGATCTCGAAACTACGTTTTTGCGAAACCGCCTTTATGACGGTTCTGTGCTCGAGATCCGGACAAACGGCGGCCCATGGCAAGACATCATTGAAGCAGGCGGAGCCTTTAATTCGGGCGGATACGACGGAACGATCGACAGTTGTTGTCAGAATCCTCTCGGCGGCCGCGCGGGATGGTCCGGCCGAAGCGGCATCGGCCAGACGCCTGTGTTTGTTACGACGTCGATCCGGCTGCCGGCGTCCGCACGCGGCGGCAAATCGCAGCTGCGCTGGCGCGTTGCAACGGACATTGGCGGATCGCGCGAAGGCCAGTACATCGACAACCTGACGATCACCGACGGCTATTCTTGTTCATGCGGAAAGTGAGTTCGTTCAATGAACGAGCTCAACTCTCCGCGATAAAAAGACAAGATCCGACACGACCGCCTGCAGCGACAGGTTTTCCTGCTTTGCCGTCATTGATCGCGCACTAAGAACCTCCCAATCGTCCGGTGGAATATTCTTAAATGCCTCGACGACCATCGGGTCGAATTGCGTTCCTGCGTTGTTTTCTAATTCCTTTAGCGCCTCTTCGTACAAGCATCCTTTTCTGTACACGCGGTCGCTGATCATCGCGTCAAATGCATCGGCCACAGCGAAAACGCGCGCGCCGATGTCGATATCTTCGCCCCGAAGTCCTTCCGGATATCCCATACCGTCCCATTTTTCATGGTGCTGCGCGACGATCCGCGCCGCGCCCTCCAAAAACGGAATGTTCTCCAGTATTTTTCGGCCGTACTGCGGATGCATTTTCATCTTCGACCATTCGGCGTTGTTCAATTTCGCCGGTTTTCGCAGGATCGCATCGGGGACGCCGATCTTGCCAATGTCGTGCAGCAGCGAACCGAGTTCGAGGTCGCGCATCGCACTTTTATCCAATCCAAGTTCATAGCCGATACGAAGGCTGAAAGTTACCACGCGTTCCGAATGGCCGTGCGTTTCCGTATCGCGCGCTGCCAGTGCCTGCACGAGGGCCTTGAGCGTCATTCTGTACGAATTCTCGATCTGCTCAAGCGCGCGGTCGAGCTCGGCGGTGCGTTCACTGACAAGTTCTTCAAGGTGGTCCTGGTACTGGTCCTTGAAGCATTTCATCTCGTACTGGATCAGCGCTTTCTCGACCGCGAATTCAAGCTTTCGCAGCGAGATCGGCATCTGTACCACCTCAAAAGCTCCCGCCCGGAAAGCCCTCACAGTATTGCCCGCCTCGCCGCCTTCGCTCATAAATACCGGGATCGACCGCAGTGACAGCCGCTGGAGATGCGGAATGATCTCAAGGCCGTTAAAGCCATCCTTGACGGTAGCAGCCAACATTACCGAGTATTCTTTCGCCTTCATTAACGCAACCGCGTCTTCGATGGTGCCGGCCGCGTCGCAATCGTAATTTCTGGAAAAGAACGTTTGCAGCACGTGACACTTTTCGGGATTGGGTTCAATGACGAGCAGCGATTTCTCAACCGGTTGGTTCATTTCTAATGGAAGTTTTCCGAAGTGAATTTAAGAACTGTAGAGCCGGGAATAGACGGGTAAAATTTCCCATGACGAATCTAGCACATAAATACTGGCCGATTCAACACTTTATTTTTGGTGGGGAAATTTACGCGCCTGCCTGCCGCCTCAGACATGGGCGATCCAATTTCGAGTCGTCGTTTCTAAGCGGCTGCATTTCCATGTAGAGTAGATCACCTTCCGCCGACAGCAGTCCGCATTTTGAGCAGGTCAACTTTTACGGCAGCAATTCCCGCTTCTAAAGCTCTGCGATGTACCTATCGCTCTCTTGACCTTAAGCCGCAAGAGTTTTATCATCTCTAATTCGCGCCGGAGTGGCGAAATCGGTATACGCACCAGACTCAAAATCTGGCGGGGGCAACCCCATGTCGGTTCGAGTCCGACCTCCGGCACCAACCCGCCTTTTCTTAAACCCTTTGTTTTCAACTAAATAGTTTACTTTCAAGCACTTAACCGGTTCAACATTGTTTCACACTGTGCACACATTTCACACATTTCACACCAAAAGTGGAGGGAAAGTGGAGCCCAAATTTCCGCCTAAATTACTAATACCTCGACAATTTACCGGAGTTGAGGTGATTTGCGGGGGCCGATTTGGCTCGATTTCGCACCAAACTCTCTCGATTCGTGGCCCAATATATATCCCCTCGCGTCCGTGCGCTGGATGGTAGAAGTCGGTCCTTTTTTACATTAAAACGGGTTATAGAGCAAGCAGCGGGCCGGCCTGCTGGAGGGTCGCATCACGATCGCCGCCCCGGCCGGAGAAGTTCACCGGGTCGAGGCTAATCAGGTGGTCGCTAGCGTGATCAGCCCGCTCGATGCCTGGGCGAGATTAGTCTTAGACTTTTCGGTCGCGTGTACGTATTTGGAGGTCTCCGCGATGGTGCTGTGCCCGGCGAAGTCGCGCACGGTCGCGAGGTCGACGCCGTTCTGCAGCAGATGTGTTAGGCAGGTGTGGCGGAGGTCGTGGACGGTCCAACCGCCGGGGACACTCTGCCCATAGGGAATGCCGCAATGCCTGGAGGCTCGGGCGAAGACCTTCCGTATCCAGTGGTCTCGGCAGCGGAAGGCGTGCACACCGTCGCCCAGATTCGCATTCTTCCTCTCCAGAAGGATATCCACCACCGCCGGGACGTAGATGGTCCGTTCCTTACCGGTCTTCCCGGAGAACAGCTTAACCGTCCCGCGGTTCCGGCTGATATCGCTCCACTTTATGCCGGCCGTGGTCATGTCCCGCCGGATGACGACGGGTGCTATTTCGTCAAACCGGCCGCCGGTCCCGAGAGCGACCCGGAAGAAGTCGAACGCGTCCCGGTACTCCGCCCTGGATTGGAGGAACTTGCTCAAAGCCCGGATCTCCGACTCGTCCAGGATGCGCATCCGTTCCCGAGCGGCTTCCCGCCCCATCGAGTAGCGAGGAAGAGTGAAACCGTCCAGTTCTTTATGATTGCTGATCGCCTCATTGAGGGCGGCGCGGATGTTGTTGAGCCGCCGCTGTACGCTGGAGGCTTGCAGGCCGCGATACAGTTCATGCTGCGCCCACGAAGCGAAGTCCTGCTTGTTGAGATCCTTGACCCCCTTCTCCTTGCCGACGAACTCGGCCCACCTGCGGAGGGCGTTGAGCTGCCCGGTGTTCCGGGCGGCGTAGCCGGCCCCGTGCTTGGCGGTCCATTTGGCGGTGAGAGCCGAAATGTACGCCTCCACGACCTTCCCGACCGTGATCGCTTTTTCAGGTTTCGGGCGGGTCAGTCCGTATCTGGCTTCGCGCGCGGCGAGCCGGAGGGCAGCAACCGCGGTCTCGCACTCCGCCTTCGTGGCGAACCCGCTGCCGGCTTTGCGGCGGACCCGCCCGTCCGCGTCCCGGACGCGAACGTTGAACCGCCAGCATCGCCCGTACCGGGCAGTCTCCTCCTGCCAAATTCCGTAACGCTTTTGCTTGTTTTCTTCTTTGGAAGTTTCCTTCTTCATAAGTTGTCCGTATTGCGTTAGTCCGTCCGGTTCGTCGGACGGACTCGCGTGTCACACAGATAACTCTGAAATAAGGTTCCATCAAGTCATGACTAAGACGAGTCGAAAACCTGAATACGGCTTCGTAAAACGCTCAATTAGCGCCCGATACGATACCGCGTCCCGAACCGAAGGGAAAAAAGCACGCTGCTTAACTAGCCTTTCACAGCATCTCTGGCTCAGATTGAATATTTTTACCCCTACTTATCAGTTGACTGCTATAATGTTTTGCCCACTGGCCGCTTCTCTACGCTGCCGCTTCTTTCCCAATTCCCCACGAATTTATGCTTATAAAACACTTCTTCCCGCTTCTCGTGATTTCTTTCTTCGCCATCGGGGCACGTGCCCAGGGGGCAATCTACGGGAAAGTCGTCGATGCGATCGATGGCCAAACGATTCGCATTACCACGTCCACGAACGTCGACGTGGTAGTGCAGCTCCGCTTCACGGAAGCTCCTGATGAGGGGCAGCCGCTCGCCGATGTCGTTAAAGAGCATCTGTCGATGCTTTCAAAAGATCGCGCTGTCGAGATCAGGTCGCTATCTCGGGGCGACGGCCCTTGGAGCGCGGTGATCACCGTTGGCGGGAAAAATCTCGGTCTTCAGATGGTCCGGGACGGAGCTGCGTGGTATGCGCCCGAGGGGGCGGCCGCGGCGAATGTCGGCGACGATAACGTATACGCGGAGATGCAGAATGCCGCCAAGGCGGAGCGTAGAGGGATATGGGGAATTGACGGATTGCGGCGTCCTTCCGAGATTCGCGATGCGACTTCGAAAACGCTGAATCCGTTCAGCGATGCCGCGCTGGCGCAAATGGCGTGGACGAATTTAGGCCCCGCAGTCGAGGGGGTATTCGGAGAAGAGAGCTTCACCCCCAACACGGGCAATTGCGGCGGAAGAGTTGTGGACGTGGTGGACGGCGACACGGTAAAAATTCTGACCGGCAGCGGCCGCATCGTTACGGTAAGACTTGCCGGGATCGACGCGCCGGAGAAGAATCAGGATTTTGGCATGGCCGCCAAGGCTAGTTTGTCCGCTATGATTTTGAACCGGGTGGTTTCCTGCTCGTCGACCAAGATGGACCGATATGGCCGCATGATCGGTAAACTCGATCTCGATGGCACCGACGTCAATTTGCAGATGGTCAAAAGCTGCATGGCTTGGCACTACAAAGAGTACGAACGGGAGCAGAATGGGGCCGATCGGGCACTCTATGCGCAAGCCGAGTCTGCTGGTCGCGCCGCCGGTTGCGGTTTATGGCAACGGAATGCCATTAGGCCGTCCGAGTTCCGCCGGGGCTGGTTCGCGGCAGTCTACACAATGCCGACCGGCGACTCCTCGCCGGTTTTCCTGGGTGAAGGATTGGGGAATTCCTCGGGTTCCAGCTCAAGAGGCGGCGGGCCGGTGCGCGTTCGAGGATATACCCGCCGCGACGGAACGGTTGTCCGGCCGCATACTCGCTCGCGGCCTTGATCGCTTTGTAGCGCCAAGGTGCTGGCACGGCGGAGAACGCGGCCGCCGCGGTCGCGAAGGCGAGCAGTAAAATCCCGGGTCGGTTGGAAATGAAGTTACTCATGGTGTTCTACGTAGTCGGGACTCCATACTTTTCTTTAAGCAGCTCCACGATCACGGACGATAGGGAACGCTTCTCCCGCCGTGCGGACAACATCCAGTGGTCGCGGTAGGGTTCTGGCAGCTTTACCGAGACACGCGAATTCGGCACCAGTGCGCCAAAATTCGAGTATATATACGGCCTTTTTTCGCTAGGGTTTTGGGTTTCTTTTTTTTTCATATGATTCGTCACGTACCGTCGTTGGTACCTTGGCACACACCATAGTCGTAATAAATCACCGCATCAACAAATCTTTCCCCGGCAGTGATTCTCCAGGGCCGGCGTGATCAGAAACGCGCCCGCCCAATCCGGCGAAACGCCCACTAACCGGCTTTAATCGAGCATTCCTGGCGTTTTCCAGGCATCAAGGGAAACGGATCGCGGTAGCAGCTTCTCGTGATACAACGCGTCCCTCCGGCTGCTAGAAGCTCCAGGGATCCGAACCCCGATGCTGATCCGTAGCCGGCGCGGGACTACCGGCAGGGAACTGCAAAAAAGGGCGAGGGGGAACCATCGTCCTTCCGTCCTGCCCCCCGCGCGTCCTCCAAGTCTTAAAGATCAAAATTATTCTGCGTCGCTTGCTTGGCCGCGGATGTTCCCGGGCTGTTCGCGGGCAGCAGCAAACCAGCATCGCGCTCAGCATCGCAGTGCGGTCTTCTCTTTTCGGCGAGGGATTTTCGCGTGCTGAAAGATAGTTTTCTTCGGAGCGATATCGCCGGAAACGCTGAGACCCAATAAACACGGCGCTTTTACGCGTTCCCCGCAAATACTGAAAATAATCGCTTCACAAACCGGAAAACCGCTGGATGTTGTCAAAAATAATGGGGAATCTATGGACATAAGGTGGTAACGAGAGCCCCTTACGGATTCAAAAACGGAGCTAAGAAACTATGCATTGCGCACGCTGCCGACGAGAGATTATAAACGAGAAGAACATCCACGAGGCGTTCGGGCTTGTGTTCGGACCCGAATGTATTAAGCACGTCCTGGCCGAAGGGCGGGTGGAATTCGAGCGCCTCCGCGGGGGACTTCGGGTGGTGAAGCTTTACACAGACGTGGCTCGCCGGATACGGAGCGAATGGATGGGGATCTTCAATCGTTCTATCGCCCGCCCTGAATTCAAGCACGCCCCGGACGAGAACGCGAAACTCTTCCTCAGCATCCGCGAGGACATTTACAACGCCGGCGAGCAGTTCTGGCTTGCCCGGAGCGACCGCCCGGCAAAGGCGGCCTTCATCGAGCATTGGACAAACAAGCTCGAAGAGGCCGGTTTGGAGGTGTAAGTCTCGGTTACTTACTTAAGTAACGAAAGGAGCTAGAAAATAATGATCAGAAAACCCGAAACATGCGAATGCGGGAGCCAGATGTACTTGCGCGGCGTTGTGAAATTCTGGGCCTGCCTGGATGACGACTGCCCGATCCAGGCGGCGGAGTACGCGGAGGCCGACCGCCTGATCCGCGAGGACCTGCTGCAGCGCCAGGCCCTCGGCGTGCTGCTCCCCGAGGAAGCCGCGCTGCTTGCTTCCTTATAGGCCCCAGCCCGAACGGCCCGCCGGGGAAAGCGGGCCCTCTTACCACCATGAACTTCTACAACAACGGATATCAGAACATCGCGCAGAAGATCGGCACCATCCGCCTGAAAGAAAAGGTCGTGAAAAGGGACGACAGCTTCGAGAACATCGCCTGGTGGCAGAAGGTGGAGGTTGCCCCCCAGACCGTCGACCTCGTTCGCCGCGGGAACACGATCTATTTCGCGTTCGCCGGCACGATCGTCGAGTGCGCCCTGGGCACCTACACGGACCAGATCGGCACGGAAGCCAAGGTCAATCACAACTGGTGGGCGTTCGAGCTTCACCACCTGCTGCGCCGCCCGGAATTCGAGATCCAGCTCGCCCCGGAATACGCCGCGGAGCACCTGAACCAGCCCGATCGGCCCGCCGGCGAACAATAGCGGGCCCACCCGGATTTGACTGTGTCGAATATCCCGAGGAATCTGCAGAGTAAGGGGGCGGAGCCTCCAGGGAGATCAGAGATGAGTAGCAACTATCGAGTATTAACAAGAAGGACGGTCCTGGCGGCGCATTACCGCCGGTGCCAGGACACCGCCACCAGCATCGAGAAAGTACGGCGTTTCGGGCAGCTGGAAACCTTGATGGAGACCGGCCGGGCTACCTCCGACGGCAGAATCGTAACCCTGTCGCCGTACCTGCTTGATCGGCTCTGGCGGGCGTTTAGGGACGAACTGCTAAAGCTAAAAATGGGAGCAATACTATGACGAATATGAACACACAACACGCTATCACCATCGAAGACTTGCATCCGATGACCCGCACGTTCCTGACGGTCGTTTGCGCCCGACGCGGCGGCGTCCTGGCGGCTCTGAACAGCCTCGACGGGCTCGCCTACGCGTACATTCGATTATCCGGATTTGAAATGGAGGCCGGATTTGAGTTACACCAGAGCGTCGACGAGGACCTGGAAACGTTACAAAAAGCGATCGCGGCGCGGGCCGGCACGCCCGCCGGTGCCGCGGCCGCTCTGGTGCGGGAGATCTGGAAGCCCGCGGGAACCGCCGCCTGCCGGTGAAGTGCAGCAGGCTTTTGGACGCTATATGAGGACGACCCCCGAACATACTGCGGACGCGGCCGAAAGGGTGACGGCCGTAGAACTAGAAATTTTGGACGAGTTGCTTGAGATGTCCCCGGCTCTGGAGCTCGGCCTACCGCTGGGCGGATCTTGGACGCGCGGCCACACGGCGCGGCTTCGGGATCTGCGCTGGAAACTTGCCGGCGGGGTGTTCCCGCCACCGGAGCAGGATCCTTGCCAGGACAAGCTATTCGACTGAGGAGGTTCAGATGCTGCTTGTAATCGGCGAATATACAAACCTACACCTACGCGCGGGCCGCGGCGATACTGCGGACGCGCTGCGGCTGGAGCAGGATGAAATTATGCGACTTCTAATTGTGCTTTTAATGTTTGCGTTATTGCTGTCCGTATCCGCGATATTCGGGTTCCACGCCTCGTCTGTGGCTTCGGGATTCGGCGGGTAGTAAGTCCCTTGCCGTCGGCACAAAGCCCGCGGTAGGGCCTTCGTGCGGCAGCGCGGGGCCATCAATTCGCGATTCTTCAAGCCGTGCCGGCTGCTTCCGGCGGCACAGCTTTTTGTATCCAGGAAGGCGGGGCGTAGGTAGATTCTCCTCGCCGGTTACGGGGAAGTGTCGGCATCGGGAAACCAGCATCGCGATCAGCATCGCGGTGCTTTTTTTGGCCCTAGGGGGTATCTTCCTCGCCGCGGTGAGACTCTTGAGGCTCGAACCCCCTTGTTCATTGGGTTTCAGGGCGGAACCTGTGAACTCGTGAGAAGGAAGGCCTACGATCGAAAATCGCTATTGACTCTGTCGAAAATAACCTCGAATCTGTGCTCAAGCAGGAGGTTGCAACGAGCGTGCCTCCCACGACCGATAACCCCAGACATTGCGGCAGCACCTAAGAATACGCGAAAAACATATGCTTACATTCACCGTGAAACTAGACGAATTGGACCATGACGGGCTCTACCTCGCCCGCCTGCTCGAGAACGATAGGTACCCGACGATAGCCGAAGGCTCCGTCAGGATGGACAAATTCTCCCGCGTCGCCCTCCGCTCCGTGATTAGCTATTCCGAGCGGTACCGGCTGTTCTGCGGCGACGGGCGGCCCCGCACCGAGCCGCTCACCCCGCGGGAGGAGAAGCACCTGGCCGCCACCGTGGCCGTTTACGGCGAGGCCGACCGCTCCACGTACGAGTTCGCCCCCATCATCGAGCTGTACAAGCACGGCAGCTATTGCCTCGGCTGCCTGATGCTCGGGGGGACCAGCTGGTGGGCGAGGCCGTCGATCAAGCACGATCCGCACCCCGAGCGCTTGTACGCCGGGACGCCCGCGGAGCAGATAAACAAGCTCGGCCGGTACCTGCGCTGGTGGATCGCCGCGGGCAAATTCGAGCCGATCGGCGTTGCGGAGCGGGATCCCGTAACCGAGCGGGTCCTGGAGGCCCTGTTCGGCAGCCGACGCCGAGGAACCGCCGTCGGCCGGTAACAGTCGAACCTCTTCAAGCCAGAGAAGCCCCGCCTCCTTCGCGGGGCTTTTTTCTGCTCATGCCGATTTGAAAATCCGGGCCCGCAGAGCTAGACATGGACGTTACGAACGACCTACAAAGGAGCTAACTAAATGTCACTTTATGTTTCCGCCCGGCTGGAACCCTCCGCCGATGGAAAATCTATCTATTTCGTCACCGTCGAGGGCAGCGACCCCGACGTTGAAGCATTCACTAACAAGGCCGACGCCGTCCACGCGCTGAAGGATTTCGCTACGCTTTTCCCGAAGTTTTTCGTCGAATGGCGCGATTGCGATGCCGCGGGGGAGCCCGGCGGCTTCCAGGCCTGGGCGCTGGCGAGCCGAGCGAACTGGCCGGCGTTCGTGAACGGCGGCCGCCTCGATGTTCGGATGTTCGGCGAGCAGGCGGCAAAATTTATTTACCAGCAGTTCGCCAGCCTAAAGGGCGGGATCGACCTGCTCAGCTGCGACGCCGGCGCCGCCTTCCTAAAAGCCGCGTACCAACGCGAGAAGCCCGTTTACGCGAGCGTGGGTTCAGACGTCGAATTCATCGGCCGGTTCGCGAAAGAACCGTTGGAGACCTACCGCGTCGGCCGTGACGAGTACCGAATTTACCCGGACTGCTCGATCCAATACCCCTCCGACAACAGCGCCGGGATTGGCATTCACGACCAGGCGTACGAGTGGCTCGAGGAGATCCAGGAGTCGCTATCCAGGTACGTCGCCCGCAGCACCGGCTCCCCCGAAGGCGAGCCCTGGTTCGACGAGAGCGAGCAGATGCTACTGCTGCTCCACCATGACTACCGGTTCCGGAAGGAAGAGGGGAGCTGAGCCGGAGCGGCCGGCGGGAAATCCAGAAAACGGTAAAGGAAAGGCCCCGCCGGGGAGGCGGGGCCAATTTCTGCCGCGGGCAGTTCTAAAACATCTCGGGCCAAAATCTAGAAATAGAATTTCGCACCGAACTGCATAACACGAGGGTCGCGATACGTCGTGACGCGTCCGAACGTCGACGAACCATTGCCTCCCTGGTCAACCGGCTGCGTAGTCGCATTC
>JAEZIT010000006.1 GCA_023436495.1 Acidobacteriota bacterium | reverse complement strand
CCGAAATCGTCTATCGCATCACCAAGCCCAAACATGTCGGCCTCATATTCTGCTCGCCTGCGGCAAACCGCATCGACGAGCTCCTCAGCATTTACACAAGCCGGATAACGGCGGATTTTCTCGCGGTCGCTCCGGCAAAAGAGCGGTACGATGATTGACGCGGGAACTCACCACAAAGCCTGGCCGCCACCCGCGCGGCCGCTTTTCTTTGGCCTTTCACTATCGTATCCTAAAGTTTTCATGACGCCCGTAGTATCCCGACAAACAAGCGCGCCTTCGATCCTCGGCCACCGGCTGAACGAATATTTTCCCCGGCTGCTGAAGTTCGAATCGTTAAAGGACGCCGAAGCCGCGCCGTTCTACCGCGAGATCCGGCCCGAGGTCGAACGCATTCTGAACGCCGTCGTCACCGAGGAATACGCAGCGGAACGTCCAGCGGGCGCCAAAGAAACCGTCTCCGCTCTCGCCTGGAACATCGAACGCGGCAGCCGCTTTGACGGCATTGTCGAAGCGCTGAAAGATCATGACCGCTTGAAGGACATGGACGTGCTGCTGCTTACCGAACTCGACCACGGCATGGCACGCAGCGGCAACCGTTTCGTCGCGCAGGAATTGGCACGGGAACTCGGGCTGAACTACGCGTTCGCGCCGGTCTATATCGCCCTGCAAAAAGGCAGCGGCGTCGAGGCGAATATCGAAGGCGAAAATACGCTTTCGCTTCACGGGCTGGCGATGTTCTCGAAATACCCGATGCGGAACGTGCATGCCATTCCTCTGCCGAACGGCAAGGACAAGATGCACGGCAAGGAAAAGCGGCTCGGTCACCTGCGGGCGTTGTTCGCGGACATCGAACATCCCGCCGGAACATTCCGTGCGGTCACCATCCATCTGGACGCTCACTGCTCACGAAACCACCGGCGCCGGCAAATGCGGATCATTCTCGATCACGTCGACACGCTTCCGCCGATGCCGACGCTTCTCGGCGGCGATTGGAACACGACGACCTTTAATTCACAGAGCGCGACGCGCGCGATCATGGGCTACTGGCGGCGTGTCTTTATGGGTCCGAAGAATGTGGCGAAGAAACACCTGCCGTACCCCGAGCGGTTTTTCGAACGGCGGCTGTTCGGCGGATTGGAATCTCGCGGGTACGAATACAAGGCGTTCAACAATATCGGCACCGGCACGCTGCATTATCACATCGAAAGCATCGAAAAGAACACGAATCTCCGCGACTGGGTCCCGGCGTGGTGTTTCCCGTTCATCTTCTGGGCCGCCGGCCGCGTCGGCGGAAAGGTTTCCGGCCGGCTGGATTGGTTCGCGGGCCGCGGCATCCGAATAGCCGAAGGCACCGAACCCGAAACGATCGCCGACCTTTACGACCGCGAAGGAATGCCGCTTTCCGATCACGATGCCATCGCTTTGCGTTTTGTTCCGTCGATGGATTAGAATTCTTTCGCAATTCTATTTTCTAAAGGAGACAAGTTCGAAATGCTTTTCCACCGTTTTGCGGCTGCTTTAGTTTTTGCATTTTTGACAATTTCAATGGCCTGTTCCGCGGCAAAGGTCACGCGGGCACAGCTCGAGGCACTCAAACCCGGCGACGTCGTCGTCTTCCGTTACGATAAGGACGGCAAGACCTGGAAGTACGGCGAAAAGATCACCAAGATCGAGGGCGACAAGATCTATTACTACCCGAGCAAATACGAGGCCGGCAATTCCAAAGCCGAATATAAGATAACCACCGACTTCGACGAATCGAAGGAAATGTCGCGCACCAAAGACGAATTTTATAAGTACGAGACCGATCAGGAACCCGATCGCCGTGCCATCATGTGGATAGAATGACCGCTATCTGCGATAATTAAAAAATGGAAGTTTCATTTGTTCAAACACTTAGTTTCAACGCGGATACGTTCGAATACGAATCCGTCGCACAGGAAAACGGCAACGCCACCATCATCAAATTTCCCGTTGATGAAAAACAGGTAAGCCCCGGCGACACCGTCGTCGTCATCGCCGGCGAGGGCGAGGTCCATTTCCACGGGCTGATCGGAAAGATAGAGGACGGCTTTGCCTACGTGTCCGACCCGAAGGGCTCGCTGCTTCCGGCCGGCGTTCAATAGCGTTTCGACTTGAAACTTTGGACCCTTGTCCGTAAAATTCCAATTCATGGGGATGTAGCTCAGCTGGGAGAGCGCGGCGTTCGCAATGCCGAGGCCAGGAGTTCGATCCTCCTCATCTCCACCAGACATCAAAAGCGGCAGGTCTATCCTGCTGCTTTTTCTTTTTTCGCTTGACATTCCTGATTCACGTTGCTTATGGTTAGAGCACTTTCCATAAGGGCGCGCTTTCTCGTCCTCATAACCGAACAAGTTTATGGCACTGCTTGGAATAGATCTGGGAGCCACAAAACTCGCTTGCGCCGCCTTTACCGAAGACGGATCGATGATCAGCGAGGACATTTCGATACTCGGCGGCCGAAAGGGAACCGAGGTCGGAGAGATGCTGCGCGACCGGATGGACGCGATGCTCGATGCCAGGGCGGCCGTCGGCGATTCCGTAACGGCGATCGGCGTCTGCGTGCCGGGCATCAGCCGAAAGCGGTCCGGCACGGTCTGGGCGCCTAACATTCCGGGCTGGGAAGATTATCCGCTGCTCGCGGAGCTGCAGACGGCGGCGGGCGGCATCCCGATCGCGATCGACAGCGACCGCGCGTGCTACATTTTGGGCGAGGTCTGGCAGGGCGCAGCGCAGGGCTGTTCCGATGCGATATTTTTGGCGGTCGGGACCGGCATCGGTGCCGGGATAATGACGGACGGCGTCGTGCTGCGCGGCACGAACGATTCGGCCGGGGCGATCGGATGGATGGCGCTCGAACGGCCGTATGCCGCGAAATTCGACGAATGCGGAAATTTCGAAACACACGCATCGGGCGGCGGCATTCCGAAACTTGCGGCCGAGATCATTGCCGAACTTCCGGGCTACGGCGGCGAACTTAAAGGGAAAAGTTTCGAAGCGGCCGACGTGTTCTGTGCTTTGGAAAACGGCGATGCTGTCGCCGAACGCGCCTTGGCCCGCTGCGTCGAGCTTTGGGGAATGGCGGCGGCAAACCTCGTCAGCCTGTTCAATCCGGAAAAGATCATTTTCGGCGGCGGCGTTTTCGGCCCGGCGATAAGGTTTTTGCCTGAGATCTACGCCGAAGCCCGCAAATGGGCACAGCCCGTCGGCATAAAGAACGTGCTGTTCGAACCTTCTAGCCTGGGCAACCACGCCGGTGTCTTCGGCGCGGCGTATCTCGCGATGCAGAACGCGGACGAAAAGTAAGGACGGGCGTATGTACAACAAAAACCTCGTATTCATCGGCGCGTGCGCGGGGATGCTTCTGTTCGGGGTCACGCTGATAACGCTCGGGTCCGTCGCGACCGAACTCCAGGCAAAATTCGCCCTTGACGCCATCGCCGGCGGAACGCTTTTTTCCATACTGCCCATAGGAATTCTTGCCGGGTCGTTCATATTCGGGCCGGTGATCGACCGTTTCGGCTACAAACTGCTTCTGATCGCGGCGCTGATCGGGATGTTCGCGGGTTTTCAGGGCATAGCGTTTTCGGCGGCGCTCGGGATGCTGAAACTGAGCGTGCTGGTCTTCGGCATCGGCGCCGGGATCATAAACGGCGCGACGAACGCTTTGGTCGCCGACATCAGCGACGAAAGCCGCGGTGCAAACCTCAGCCTGCTCGGCGTTTTCTTCGGCCTCGGCGCGCTCGGGATGCCGCTCGTGCTCGGGGCGTTTTCCGGACGGTACGATTCGTTTCAGGTCTTGTCGGCGGTGGGCTGGCTGACGCTCGCCGTCGCCGCCTATTTTGCCGCGATCGCATTGCCGCCCGCAAAACTTCGCGAAGGCGCCTCGTCGATGCACTGGCGAGAGCTCTTCAGCCCCTTGCTCGTGCTCATCGCTTTCTTTCTCTTTTGGCAAAGCGCGCTCGAAGCGATCATAAACAATTGGACGACTACCTACGTCACGACGCGCGGGATAATGTCGGAGAGCAACGCGCTCTATGCGCTGTCGCTGCACATCGTCGGGATGGTCGCGATGCGGCTTCTTACGGGTAGCGTCCTGCGGCACGTCGCGCAGGTAAAGATAATGTGGGCATGCCTCGTCATGCTGTTCGCGGGCGTCTTTCTGATGCAGGCCGCGTCGGCGATGCCGGGCGCGACCGCGGGCCTGATACTTTCCGGAGCGGGCCTCGCGGGCGGTTTCCCGATCATGCTCGGGTTCGTCGGCGAGCGCTATTCCGAACTTTCCGGAACGGCGTTCAGCTTCGTCTTCGTCGTCGCGCTGGTCGGAAACAAGATCGTGAATTTCCTGATGGGCTTGATCGTCCATCATTACGGCATCGCCCAGCTCGCGCCCGTCTCATACATCGGCGCTGCCGTGATGTCGGCGCTGTTTTTCTTTATCGCGAAAAGGCTGCAGGTGTTTCACGAATCGGAGAATTAGATAAATTGCCCCTGGCTTTAGCCCAAAGATTTCGGCAAAAGCCCCGCACGCAGTAAGGGCGAAACACTCAACATCATCGATAAACTTAATAATTTATGTTAGCAATTCAATGGTTAAACAACGCTAGAAACGTGATGTCCGCGATCGAGGAAACTCAGTTGGACAACATCAAACAGGCCGCCGAAGCAATGGCGGACAGCATCGAAGCCGGCCGCTGGGTCCACACGTTCGGCTGCGGCCACGCGACGATCCCGATCGAGGAAATGTACCCGCGCATCGGCGGTTTCGTCGGCTTTCACCCGATGGTCGAACTGCCGCTGACGTTCTTCACGCGGATCACCGGCGAAATGGGCGTGCACCAATTCGTCTTTCTCGAACGCGTCGAAGGCTACGGCGTCGAAATAATGAAGGGCTATACGTTCGACCCGCGCGATACGATGTGGGTGTTCTCGCATTCGGGCATCAACAACGTGAACATCGACGTCGCGCTCGAAGCCAAGAAGAAGGGAATGAAGGTCATCGCGTTCGGCTCCGCCGCCGAAGCCAAGGGCAAGCAGACCCGCCATTCGAGCGGCAAGACAATCTTCGACATCGCCGACATCGTCGTCGACACCTGCGCACCCGCCGAAGACGCGTCCGTGCCGATCCAGGGCCACCAGGACAAACTCGGCCCGGTTTCGACGATGGCATTCGTCACCTGCGTCTGGATGACCGTCCTGACCGTCGCCGAAATATTGGTAGAACGCGGCGTGAAACTCTACATCCACCCATCCCACAACGTCCCCGGCGACACCACCGCAAAAGAACGCCTCGAAGAAGCCCTGGCCGTCTACAAACAACGCATCGCCGGCGTCTGACCACACAAGGCGGTCTTTAATGTAAGGCACACCGCCGGTCCGTCACCAAATGTAGGGCGGACCGCTGGTCCGCCCACCCGCGTAATCCATCGGCCCTCAGGATATCCCCACACACCGCTCCCCCACCAAGTTCGCGGCCCAGCGGTCCGCGTTACATCTCCGCCGTCCCGCGTCACATTCTCCCAGCCTCCGTTAAGGCGACCCGTTTGTAGAACCGCACACCAAACTATGATCCCCAGCTCCGTTAGGAGCGACCCGTTTGTAGAACCGCAGGCCAACCAACGCCCCAAGCTCCATAGGAGCGACCCGTTTGTAGAACCGCACACCAAAAGATGATCCCAAGCTCCGTAGGAGCGTCGCGTTTGTAGAACCGCACATCAACCAGACGCACCAAGCTCCGTAGGAGCGACCCGTTCCCGCACCGCCCAAACCAATGTGCCGCTCCAACGGAGCTACGAAAACTTTTCCAACGCAATACTACAAACGGGCCGCTCCTACGGAGCTACGAAAACTTTTCCAACGCATTA
>JAEZIT010000039.1 GCA_023436495.1 Acidobacteriota bacterium | reverse complement strand
AAAAACCGGAGCCCGGCGCCGGCCTCCGCGAAGGATTGATGAATGTATTACCCCTTACTCGCTCAAAGCTTTGGCTGCGTTCAGCCGCCCGCCGTTCTCCACCTTGCCGTTCAGCGAATCGAGCTTATCGACCGACGCGAGGATCTTCTTCCTCAACGCATCCATTGTAATGTTGGGTTCGTTCGCGACGATCAACGCCGCAACGCCTGACACCTGCGGTGCCGCCATCGACGTACCCGAAGCTTCACGGAATTGGTCGTTCAGCCACGTGGACGGTATGTCCTTTCCGGGCGCCGCGATATGCACGGTCTTCGCACCGTAGTTCGAGAACGACGTCAGCATATCGTTACGGTCCGTCGCCGCTACGCTTATCACGTTCGGCAAGTCGTAATTCGACGGATAATGCGGCCGCCTGTCGTTGTCGGTGCTCGCATTGCCGGCCGCCGCGACAAACAGGATTCCCTGTTCGCCTGCCGCTCGGATGGCGTCTTCCAGCGCCTTCGACCGCATCGTCGAACCCCAGCTTGCGTTGATCACCCTGATATTGACGCCCTTCTGTTTGCGGTCGACCGCGTAATTGATCGCTTCGATGGCGTCCTTGGTCGTACCGAAACCGCCGCGCCCGAGGAATTTCAGCGGCATTATCCGCACGTTCCAATTGACGCCCGCTATCCCTAAATTATTATCGCCCTCAGCTCCGATTATGCCTGCGCAGTGTGTCCCGTGGCCGTTTTCGTCCATCGGGTCCGATGCGTTGTCCGTGCCGTTATATCCGTGCTCGTCGTTGAACGGCCCGAGCTCGTCGTCCACGTATTGCGGAACGTTGTCCGGCCGCGTCCACATATTCGAGATCAGGTCCGGATGCGTGTAATCGACTCCGCTGTCGAGCACGGCGACGACCACTTCCTCGCTTCCATGCGTTTTCAGCCAAGCCTTCAGTGCGTCAATATCCGCACGCTGCTTGCCGCCGTTTTGCCCGAGGTTGTTCAGTGCCCACTGTTCCGAGAACAGCGGGTCGTTCGGCTGGTTCAGTGCCGGCTCGCGATGGACCAGGTCCTGCCGCGTAGGCATCTGCACCGGCTCATCCAGGCGGATCTCGTAATTCGGCTGTGCATATTCGACCAGGTCCGACATTTGTGCGTATTGCCGCGCCACAAGATCGGGATCGGCATCGTCAAGGTCGTCGATCGATACGAGGCCTTTTACTATCTCAATATTATCTTCAACGCGGTCGTTATTGCGCGCCGCTATCCGCGTGATCTCTGCCTTTGACACGCCAGGCTTGAACCGGACGAGCACTTCCGGCTCGTTGTCCTTCGTCGATCTTTTTACTGAAAGCGGTTTAGGAGTGTTTTTGGTGGTTACTTCAGGGATCGGGTTAAGTGCCACCTGCCATCTGCGGATCTGGCCTAGAACTGCTGCCATCGAGACCAAAATTGCGGCTATGCCGATGTGGACCCAGATATTATTGCGATTCATCTTTTACTGCTCCCGCAATGCGGACGAAACCGTACGCAATGCTGTTCGCGGCTCGGAGCAAACTTCGCGCCTGCCGCTGGTATTATTCAATGATCACGATTTTACCATGAAATTCGAGCCATTGAAATCGTACAGGCGAAGCTGGTATTTATCGCCGCGGTATTCGTAATTCTTACCGCCGGCCCCGAGTTTGATCCGCCACCCGCTCGCGATCATCTGTGCCGACATTTCGTCGCCCACAGGAGCCCCGAGCGACATGTCGGGAAATTCCTGCTCGGTCACGGAAACTTCAGTAATTTCGCCCTCCGGAACACCAATGCGGGCCGAAAGGTCTTTCTTCGCCGCGTCAACCGCGGAGTTCTTGTCCATGCCCATATATTCTCAATAGACTGCTAATTTTGCCCTTGTTTTTTCAGTAAGTCAACGAAATAATGCCCCGAAAGCGACCTGTTTCTGTGGTCCCGGTCAAAAACGACATTATCGGCCTGCGCGCCCGTGTTGTAAATATGCTTTTGAACCGCCTGAATGCGTCATGAAAGCGGCCTCCGATGTACGAGGCAACAAACGAGAAATTTTACCCTAAATGCTTGCTCTCTTTCGGTTTAAACTGAAAAAGGCCTCCGATCTTAAACCGGAGACCCTTTCCAAACTTGGCCCTGGATTCGTCACGCGATATTTCCATATCCCGGATAGGAATGGCCCAAGGGAGATGTTAATAGGATAGCATACATTATCAATAGTGAGTTTCGTTGCATAGCACCCACAGAATTAGAAGGCTATCCGTCGCCGGGCGGTGCATCAGTTTGAATTTGAAAATAAAAGGTAGTCTTGTCCGAAAGACGCTGACGCGTTGATTCATGATGCTGCGCCGAAAATCTTCAAAGTATTGCCCTCATACTTAACACCGACGAAGCTAAACGACTGAAAGCGTTACTTATTGGGTTTCTTAGACGCCTCAATCATCGGGAGTAATTGCTGTTTGGCTTCTGCGAAAGCGCGCAAAATATGCCGCTGTAGGTAAATTCTCTGGGCCCCAAAACAGTATGCGACATCATCCTCATAGTCTGCTTTCGGCGTCAAATCCTGTCCCGCGATCATAACAAGACCGCCTGAATGCGGTTTTCCGTAAATAACCGTCCATGACATTCGGGTGTGTTCCGTTAGGTTGTGATGGTCAATATCGGGATGACACATCGCATCGCGCACAAACTTTATTAGGTCGGAAACGTCCTCGACTTTTGGTTTTACTCCCGGTGCAGTCGTTAACACGTCGTCAGTAAAATCGATTCGCGAACCGTGCTTTTCGACCTTATACATTAGGTCACGCAACCGAATTAGTACCATGACGAATGCTGCCTGCGTGAATGGACTCTCGTTAGGGTAGTGGAGTATTCCGGTCGAGAGGATTTCATCAATAACCTTTATGCTGGATTCGATCTCTGCCCATTCAAAGAAGTCTAGTATTTTGATCATGGTGAGTGGGATTCAAATGAAGTTTGCTCAAGCATAATATACTAGCCCCACGTCGAATGCTAAAAAGCCACGCGACACAAACCAGTTAGCAAATATAATCGTTGACCTTTCGACGGGTGACGAAACGCAACCGGGATTATCCGTCAAACAGACAGCGGGCCAGCCAGACGGCTTGAAGGGCGGAAAAGCCCGTGCCGATAAGCTGACCCCTGGAGAATGTTCTGCGACCGCTGAGAAAGTGGCTGAAAATTCGTCTGGGGATTACTTCACCCAGATCAAAGAAGCTTTAGCCCCTCATTGCATACCAACACAGAATTAGGACATCACCGCCGAAAAAGCTTGCCAAACATTTTTATTGGGTTTATAATAAAATTTACTTATCAAGGGGCACGACGATAAGTGTTGTGCTGCCAACAGGATATCAAAGCTTAATATCGTAAATCGACTTAGATGAATTGGCTGCCGAAAGGCAGCCTTTTTTACTTGTCGGCGCGCCGGCCGGCCGTCAGGTTCCGGAATATCTCGACCAATGCCGGGATTATAAAGGTTCCGCATGCAAACCCGAGTATCGTTCCCGTAACGAATCGCGTCAGCGCCGTATTGTTCCAATAGCCCAGCATCCCAAGGACCGCATCCAGCCCGATCGGGATCATCGACAGGAATAGCCAGAACCTCGGCAGCGGCTCGGTGTCGCCGATCGATCGCCACAGCGGATAGGCCGCGAAACCCGCCAGCAGCCCGAAATAAATACCGAAACAGCGGTGGCAGACCGCGAATTGATACCCGTCGATATGAAACGACCGGTCCGCCTGTTGATGACAGATATAGCTGAAGAACTTGTACATCGGCGACGCGTCCATTCCCGCGACAGCAGACAGCGGCACCGAAATGATCAACGCCACCCAGACGGCGGCCACGATCCCGCCGACGGCCCAGACCTTCAGCGCCTGCCGGCGCATCGCCGCGGCAAGCGACATCGGAACATAACTCTCGGCAGGATCTCTCGTCATCTCCTAAATTATATATCGCGCGCCTATCGCAATGCATCGGCGCTGTCGGGAAAAACCCCGCTGCGCCAGTAATGGAGCAGGCCCGATATCACTTGTATGTCCGAAATGCACGTGCGCCCCGCCCGCGCCGCTGCGCAGGCGGTTCCGCCCGAATTCGCCGCTGCCAGCCGGGAAAAGATCGTTATATCCTGCGTCAGAGGCCGCCCGTACGAACGGCCTTTGCCGCCGATCACAAAGAACGGCGTGCGGGACGCATCTACGCTCTGATAGACCGATGTGACGCCCGAACGCTCGATCCTGAAATTCAGCTCTACCCGGCCGGCGGTCTTGAATTCCACGCTGTTCCGGTCAATAGACATCTCCGCCGGGACCAGGATCCCGCCGCGTGCCGCGTCCTGAAGATTTACGGGCAGCCGGACGGCTTCGTTCCTGGCGACGGCTTTGAAGAACAGGTCCTTCGCCGACACGTCGCCCTTTTCGAACGCCGCCATTCCCGCCAGCAGGTTCGCGCGGCCGTGCGCGTCGTTCAGCTTCAGCACGTCGCCCGCCAGTTCGTTCCCGCCTTTCAGGTCGCCCGAATTTATCTTCTCTTTCGCCTGGGTCAGGACCGCATCGACCCGCAGCGGCTGCAGCACGACCTCGACCGTCTGCTCGCGCCCCGGCAGCAGCAGGTCCGCCGTCACCGTCTGCGGCTCGTAACCGCGCCGTTTTACCGCGATCCGGTAGATGCCCGGTTTTACGGGATATTTCCGGAGCGCTCCCTTAAATTTGCCGACCCGTTCGATCTCGATGTCGGCGTCCCCGACATTTGTCGCGACCGTCAGGACGGACAATTTCGGCAGCAGGTTCACCCGCACGCTTCGCCGTTTTCCGGGGGCGATCGCCACGTGCCGAAGTTCGTCCTTGAACCCGTATTTTTTGACTGTCAGCGCGTAATTTCCGGCCTCTAGGCTCGTCAGCACGAGCGGCCTGCCGCCGGAGAGCGCAAATTTCGATTGGCCCGCGTCTGTGCTATCCGTCCGCGACAGAAAAACCTCGCTCCCCCGCTCGTTAACAAAGACCGCCAAACCGCCGGTCCGAACGATCGGCGCTTCGGCAGCAGCACGCGGACGCGGCACGCGCGTCCGGACCGCTCGCCTGGGCGCGGGCCTCGCCTTTGCCGGTGCCGTAACCGATGGCGACGAACTTCGCCCGTCGCCGCCCTGGCCGTACGTCCCGCCCGGGATCAGCACCGCCAGAAGCGCTGCCAGTAATACCGCTAATTTTCCCCCACGCTCTTTACACATCTAAAACTTGTGCCGTTATATTCCCGCTCGCCGTCCGCCCCGTAAAATCCGCGAAAAACAGCCGTCGCCTTTTCGGGGCCGCTCTGCCAATTCCCGCCCCGAATTATCTTCAAACGGCGCTTCGACCAGGGGAAATTCTTGCCTTCCGGGTACGCCTTGGCATCGCTGGCGGTCCACTCCCAGGCGTTCCCCGACATGTCGAACATCCCGAACGGCGACCTGCCGCCCTCGCCCGCATTGCGAAGCCCCGTCGCCCCCTCGCCGGCGTTTGCCTGCAGGCCGTTCCACTCGTTGCCCCACGGATATAAACGCCCGTCGCCGCCGCGGGCCGCGAATTCCCACTCTTCTTCCGTCGGCAAACGCTTTCCCGCCCACGCCGCGTAAGCCGCCGCATCGTACCACGTCACGCCTGTGACGGGAAATCCGCCCTCGCCGATCGGGTACGCGCCGCTCGTCCAATTCTTCGGCGGATCGTAACCGGTCGCCGCGACAAATTTACCGTACTCCTCGTTCGTAACCTCCATCACGTCCATGTAGAACGGCGCCACTGATACCGAATGCTCCGGCCGTGAATAAACATCTCCTTCATCGCTCCCCATCACGAACGTACCGCCCGTCACCAGCGCCATTCCCTCCGGAACGCGCGGGGTCGGATCCGGCGCCGCCTGCACCGCCGGTTCCCGAATGACGACCGGTTCCGGCCGAAAATACCACGCTCCAAACGCCGCTCCGGCAGCGAACGACACCGCCGTCAGCAAAAATGTCACTAACAGCCCGATACCGCGCCGCCGTCTGGGGCCCGCGATGGGAACAACTGCCTCGGACAGCGCCGTCGCCGCCGGCTCTTCCGGAACGTCCAATTCGACCGCCGGAAGGGTCGCCGCGGGCTCGAATTCTTCAGGTTCCTTCGGCAGCACAAGGCCGCTAAAGCTTTGTTCGAAAACGTCATCCGCCTGCGCGTCCTCGAAATCGAACGCGTCCGCCGGCACTGCCTCCGCCCGCTCATCGCCCGAAGCCGGCTCGAACACGGTGTCCTCCGGCCAAAGGATCTCCTCCGCGATCACCGTCCCCTGCCCAAACTCAATGTAGCCGCTACCGGCCTCCTCTTGTATCTCATTGAAAAGAATGATGTTGCCGTCGCCCACCGAATCTTCCGCGCCCGGCAGCGCGCTTCCGCACCTGGTGCAAAAGCCGTTCCGGCCTTCATTCTCGGACCTGCAATTCGGGCAATACATAACAGCAAATCTGCGGGCCGGCCATTACGGAACTGGTGCGTCCGTATCGGCTCGATCCGCTGTGAAGCGGGGATCTGTTTTCGGAAATTGGGGTTCCCGGAAATAAGTACCGATTAGTTTAATAGGAAAATTCGCGGGCGTCGATTGAAAAATGCGGTATTTGCAGGATTTTTTTCAAATTATGCGGCGGCCCTTTCAGGGATCAGGTACTTTGTCATCGTTATCCTGGTCCCGTCATCGACCGATTCTATCCGTACATCGTCCATCAAACCGCGTATAAGCTTCAGCCCCCAGCCGCGCCGCCCCTCGGTCGGTTCGACCTCGCGGGCCGGCATCCGGTCCGTCAGGCGCAAGCCCCGGTTTGATATTGTGATCACGATCTTTTCGTCGTCGATCGCAAACTTTTGATGGATCCTCTTATCGGGGGAAAGCCCGTGTTCGGCAGCATTTATGCATGCTTCGACCAGCGCGGTCTTTATCTGGTTTACCGCCTTCGCCGGGAAATTGTACCGCCGCGCGATCTCCTCGACCGAATGCGCCGCCACTAATTCCGTGTCCTCGCCCACCGGAATGACCATCTCGTATTCCGTCGCCTCGGTTCGGCGTTCACGATCGCCGCCGAGCAGGTGTTCCCGCAGCATCTCCGCCTGCCGCCGGTTCGAGCCTATGCCGCCGCGTTCCGTGATGAACGCAAGAGCCTCATCAGTAAAGCCTTCCGGAGCCACAAGCCATATCCTGTAATTCCTGAACCCGCACGCCGCGGCAGCCGCTTCCAGCCGTTCGTACCACTCCCTGGCAACGTCGATCTCCGCTTCAAGCTTTGATTCCACCTCTGCCGCAAGCCAGGCCGTCTCGTGCTCATCACGATAAGCTCTGTCCGAAAACCCCGTTCCCGCCGCCGCGCGTTCCGGTTCGGCAAAACGGGAAAATTCCGGATAGAATTCCGTTACCGGAGCTGCGAATAACACCTGTGGCAGACGTATCGTCGCCATGTCTTCCGCCAGGCGGCTGCGGAATTCGTCGTAGTTCAATCCCCTGTATCTGTCGCGAAACAGCGTGTGATCGAGAAGTGCTCTCGGGACTTCCTGCAGGTCCATAAGTTCTAAGATCGCTCTCAAATCTATTGCTGCTTCGCGGCGATATACGTCGGACATCAGCCGCGGCGCCCGCTTCAAGGCCTCGGTTGCGATCGACGAGATCACGGTTGCATGCGTTTCGCCCTTGCGGTCGATCCGGTACCGCGCCTGCAGGTGATCGCGCAAGATCCGGTCGGTGCCGGCCGCGGCCATACCGCCGCTAACGTCGATCACTTCGTCCGTTTCCAAAACTCGTGTGATCCGTTCGAATTCGGCCGCCGAAACACCCAGTTGCTCACGAAGATCATCCAGAGCGAACGCCCTGTCATGTCCGCCCGTGGAATGATAAAGAGCATCCTTAAGCTTTCGTCTGACGGACAGGTCCTCCGTGGCCCTCACAAACGCATTGTTCATCACATCATTGATACGCCCGCGCACTAACTCCTCGGCGTACACGGCCTCAACGTCGCGAAAACCCTCCAGCTTGCCGTCCCGCTCGCGTGCCGCGTCAAGCATCGCCCTGATCAGCAGCGGATCCCTGCCGAATTGAACTGCGATCAGGTCGCGAGCCTCATCGCTTAGATATGGCCCGGCGTCTGCCGAAAGCGTTTCGGCAAATCTCGCTGCGTCCTCGCGTTCGAGTTCCGGCATCTCAACACTGCTCAGATAAATTCCCGGGATTTCGAATCTTCGCCGCGCGGACAATACGAACGGAAACGGAGCTTGCCGCAGGACGGCCGCAAGCTCGCTCATAAACTCACTGCCTCCATCCAGAAAGGTCGAATTATGCAGTCCGTCGATCATCGCGAACACCTGCATTCTGCCTGCCGCAGCGGCTCGAAAGGGTATCGCTAATGACGTTCGCAGAAAGACATTCTCGTTGTTATAACGTCCTTCGGTGAACCGCCCTGTGCAAAGAGGTTCCGCCCAGCCACGATCCCCGGCAGGAGCCAGATCCGAAAGCTCGCAGACGTCCGGTGACGCCGCGATCAGTTCCGGTTCGTTACGCCTGAACGCGACGGTCTGCAGCAGAAATTCGTACACGAATCGCGCCGCCGCAGAGCGTGCCGTATCGTCCTCCGGCCGCAATTCGAAATAGAAGGGCACAACGAACCTTTGCTCTCTGAAAAGCCTGTCGTAAACCTGCCGCAGCATTTCCGACGCCCCCGCCGACGGCCGAGCCGAAATACGCATACCGAAAGGCTCCGACCGTGATATGGCATGCAGGTAAATTCGCTCGATCAGGTCGAGCCTCCCCACATGCCGGTCGGGGGAATTCCCGGCAATTATATTTTTGTCGTTGTGCGGGTTCATTTAGTGAACATTCTCACCGGCGTCCTCATCCGAGTCGTAGATATGCACCGTATTCCGGCCCGTGTTCTTGGCCCTGTAAAGTGCCCTGTCCGCCGATTCCACCAACTCCTTTGCAGAAGTTATTTGGTCTGACCTGCTTGCAACGCCGATGCTCACCGTCACGCGGCGTTTTGGGAAAACGGTCTGTTCCACCTGGCTCCGGATCCTCTCGGCGATCGCTCCTGCCTCTTCTACGCCTGTGTCGGGCAGCAGGACCGAAAACTCTTCACCGCCGTAACGCGCGGCAACGTCCGCTCCGCGCAGGTTCTCTTTCAGAATGCGGCCGACGATCTCGAGAGCCTGGTCGCCGGCCGGATGCCCATATCGGTCGTTGTATGACTTGAATTCGTCAACGTCGATCATCATGAAACTCAACGGTTCACCCGTGCGATCTACGCGGTTCATTTCTTCTGTGAGACGCTCTTCGATATAACGCCTGTTCAGCAGGCCCGTTAGCACGTCCGTAATAGAGAGTTGAGCGTATTCGCCCGCGGCATCGCGAAGCGCGGTGCGGTCAATCGCGACCGCTATCTGCGGAGCGATCCAGTCAAGCGTTTCTATGTCCCGGCGCTCGAAATTCGACCCTGAGGCCTTGTCCGTAAAATTCAGCGTCGCGATGGCCTTTTCCCCGAGCATTATCGGGTAACTGATGAACGACGACGTGCGGTAACCACGCTCAGGCGGCGGCGACGGAAGCGAAGCCCGCGATGCATCGGTCACCAATACCGGTTTTGCCTTTTCCAAAACGGCGCGAGAAACGCGATTCCCCAGATCAGTGACCCCGCCAAGGTCGACACGCGCTCCGATCGCCGCCTTAGCGGTCAGGTTGTCATCGGCGCCGCGCACCAGCAGTGACGCACGTTCGGCTCCGACCACCTCTGCCGATACCGTGATGAGCCGCTGCCAGAAATTATCGGCGTCGATGTTCCGAAGCTGTTCAATGAATTCCTTGAGCATTTTCGAATGCCGCTCGCGTTCTGCGACGGCCTCACGAAGACGAAGGATCTCAAGCCTCGAGGCGACATAACGGCAGAATTTCACGATACGGCCGCTCAATTCCGCATCCATCCTGTCCAGCGACACACCGAGCGCGTTTCGAACTTCGCCGCCGATGACCACAGGAAACAATTGTATCTGTCTGCCTTTTCCGGCGCCCGCTTGCCGTTCTTTCAAAACGATCGGCGAATCGTCATTGACCGCCGCACGTATTCGTTTATCGTCCGCCGGCATCCCTATGCGTATGGGCTCGCTCTCAAATACTCCGTAAACCGCGGCCGTCTCAAATTCCGAGCCTTCGCGCTGAAGCCAGAGTGACGATTCGATGCCGTAATGTCTCGAAATAAATTCTAAGATCCTGCGACATGCAAGCTTGTACGGCACGCGCAGCAGCGTCGGGATGAACGAGCGCCACGCCTCGCGGTCTATCGTGTCGTAGTGCTGAAATGCCGCGGCCGGGTCGAGTTTGAAATTCATCATCGATGACGCGAACGGGTCCGGAGCACCGGTTTCGGTGCTCGCTGCATCTTCGATCTTGAAATTCAGCATTGACGATTCGAAGGGATCGGGCATTTGCATGGCTTCGGCAGGCTCTGAATTATTGACGGTCGCCGGCTCCGAAATTTGCCGTCCGACAGCGCTCTCCTCGACCGTTTCCCGGGGCTCTTTCTTGGCATGTTTTGTCGTCGCTGATGCGTCACCTTTATCAATTCTCGACAGCTCACGTTCCATCCGCTCAAAATTCGCCGTTGAGCCCGCAAGTATCACGTTGTCGAATATTTCGAATGGGGAAAATCCGCTCCAGTCACCCGCCACAGCGCGCGACGTTGCCATTCTGTAATTACCCGTTTTCAAAAATGTACGGCCGATTATAGCTACAAGCGGTTTCTTCCCGGCCTCAATTTCGACCGTTCTGCAATAGAGCCCGGCATGGCATTCGTATTCGATCGGGCCGCCCGCCTCGACCGTTCGCTGATATGCTTTACCGCAAAACTCACCGCATTTCGGAGCAAACTCCACAGAAGCCATCAGCGTTTCGCAAATGGAATTGTTATTAGCCTTCGCCGCGACGTTTGAGCGCTGATCCACTATGACGACCGCGGCGCCGTTCTCGGCTGCTATTTCGTCGATCATTTTTTGAATAGGGTCCTTCTCCTGGGAATCGCTCATTAATTTATGCGAAAGCATCCTTGATGCTCCCTAAAACCGCATCAATACAGGCGATATGCATTTGGCATACTGCCTAAATACGACTAATCGGCGGCGCATTTCAAGAATATTCCTGTCACGCACGATCTCGCCTCTGCCCAAATATCCGGCATTCCAAGGCACTAGGTTTAAATGCCTCTTCCAGGGTGCAAATACATTCGCTATCGGGCCGCCAAATCACACTTCAATTAGCCATTATCCCTTTTGGTCCCGGTGCGTTCAGATAGATTATCTCACACAAATATTTGTCAATTCCATTTCCTGCCGCCATTGCAGTAATTCGATACATCCTCTGTTTCGATCTCCGTCACCGACGAAAACGGGCGAGTGCCTATTCGATGCAGCTAAAGGACTTAACAGTTGGCACGCAAATTGAGTTACGTGAGAGATATATCGTCAATCTATGACAATAAATAACAAGGAAGGGAGAAATAATTATGATCAACGATTACGAAGCCACAAAACCAATGACGGAAGACGCAACGCCGATCACTGAAGGCACGATCGACAATGACACTGTCATTTCAACACTCAACGGCCTCATAGAAACCTGCAAGGACGGTCACGAAGGATTTAAGGAAGCAGCAGAAGGGGTGGAACGCTCCGACCTGAAAACGCTTTTTTATGAATTCTCGCAGCAGCGTTCCCAATTTGCCGGCGAGCTTCAAAACCTCGTACGTTCGCTCGGCGGAGATCCTGAGACGGAATCGAGCACGTCCGGGTCGATACACCGCGCTTGGATCAATCTGAAATCGGCAATCACCGGCCAGGATGATAATGCGATCCTTTCTGAATGCGAACGCGGCGAGGATTCGGCAAAGAACATGTATAAAGAAGCACTGGAACAGCCGCTGCCGTCCGACGTGATGGAAACCGTTCGGACGCAGTATGCCTCCGTTCAGTCGGCGCATGACCGGGTCAAAGCTCTGCGCGATTCGGCATCGGGCGACACCGCAAATCGGGCGACCACAGGTTTCTAAGATCTGGTTTACAGGCTGTAAATTATCTCCATTTATATACTGCAGCCTGTAGCAAAGGGTCGATGGAATTGATCCGCCGACCCTTTTTAGCTATCTGGACTCAGTGCCGCGAGCAGCACATCAATTTCCGATTGCTCCAAGCCCCAGTTTGGCATTCTCCCGAATGTCCGGATTCTTCGAGTTGATCCTAATACAGGCCGCATAATGCCTCGGTTTGATCTCGACCAATTGCGGTACTTTCGCCTTGCATTCTTCGATCGCGTAGGCGCAGCGCGTATGGAACGGGCAGCCTGACGGCGGATTTATGGGCGACGGGACATCGCCCGTCAGAATTATCCGTTCGCGGGCCGCTTCGACCTCGGGATCCGGCACCGGAACCGCCGATATCAACGCGATGGTATAAGGCATCAGCGGTTGGTCATAGATCTCCTTTCCGTCTGCCAGCTCGACTATCTTGCCGAGATACATCACGGCGACTCGGTCCGATAAATGCCGCACGGCACGCAGGTCGTGCGAGATAAAGAGGTAAGTCAGATTCTTTTCCGCTTGCAATTTCTCCATCAGGTTCATGATCTGAGCCTGAATGGAGACGTCGAGTGCCGAAATAGGTTCGTCCGCGACGATAAATTCCGGATCGACCGCTAAGGCGCGGGCAATGCCGATCCTCTGCCGCTGACCGCCGGAAAACTCGTGCGGGTAACGCTTTACGAACCGGCGGCTCAGGCCCACTGTTTCCATAAGCTCCTGCACACGCGATTCGACCGACTGCCCATTCGAAAGGCCGTATGTGCGGATCGGCTCGCCGATGATATTGCCGACCGTCATTCGCGGGTTCAGCGACGCATAGGGGTCCTGAAAGATCATCTGCAGGTGCTTACGGTGCTCGCGCATGCTGCTTTGCGACAATACGGCGAGGTCGCTTCCGTGGTACATGACGCGTCCACCCGTCGGCTCCGTCAGGCGAAGGATCGCCTTCCCAAGCGTGGATTTTCCGCAGCCCGATTCCCCTACGAGGCCAAGTGTCTCGCCCTTTTTGATATCAAGCGTGACTCCGTCGACGGCTTTTACGTACTTCGCCTCTTTGAACAGGCCGCCGCCGAGTTTGTAATGGACCTTGAGGTCCTGAAGTGATATCAAATTGTTTCCGTTCTTTTCCATTGATCTCTTAATAAATTGAATCCTGCCCCTTCACCGTCTCTTGAGTTCTTGGCGGTTTTCGTGAGTAAAAGTAGATTCACGAAAAGGCCGCAAAACTCTTAGCCTATTCGCGTTCCGCTTTCCTTCACTGATTCCGCGTAGACCTCGTCCGCAAAATGGCACAGCGAATAGTGGTCCGTGTTTATCTGTACGAACGGCGGAAACTCTTTGCGGCAAATGTCCTCTGCACGGTAGCAGCGCTCCGCAAATGGACATCCCGACGGCAGATGGGCCACGTCGGGCGGCAATCCCGGGATCTGATACAGCTCTTTTCCCTGCTCGTGTGCCGGGTCAGGCACACTTTTCAACAACCCTTTCGTATAGGGGTTCGCCGGCGTCGCGAACAGTTCCCGCGTCGGAGCCTGCTCGAACACCTTACCGGCATACATCACTATGATCTTGTCGGTCATGCCGGCAACGACGCCGAGGTCATGAGTGATCAGAATGACGCTCGTACCCATTCGGTCTTTCAGGTCTTTGATCAGCTCTAAGATCTGTGCCTGGATCGTCACGTCCAGAGCCGTGGTCGGTTCGTCCGCGATCAGCAGTTCCGGATCGCAGCTAAGCGCCATCGCGATCATCACGCGCTGTCGCATACCGCCCGAAAATTCGTGCGGATAATCATCGATACGAGCCTCGGCGTCGGGAATGCCAACCGTTCTAAGCATTTTGACGGCATGTTCGTATGCTTGTTCCTTTGAATGCCCAAGATGAAGCTGCGTCACTTCCATCAGCTGCGTCGATATCTTCAGGAACGGGTTGAGCGACGTCATCGGATCCTGAAAGATCATCGCGATACGCTTTCCGCGGATCTTCCGGACCTCGTCGATCGAGAGCTTTCTTACGTCAATACCGCTGAAAATGATGTCACCGTCCACGATCTTTCCCGGCGGTTCCGGTATCAGGCGCATCACGGAAAGATTCGTCACCGATTTTCCGCTGCCGGATTCGCCGACGATGCCGAGTGTCTCGCCCTTTTCAAGCGTAAACGTGATTCCGTCCACTGCCTTTACGATGCCGTCCTCGGTCTGGAAATACGTCTTCAGATTGTTTACCGACAGTATGGTGCCGTTGCTGTTGTTCATTAATTATTTTTGATCAGAATTTCCTCGTCTGCGGGTCGAGCGCGTCGCGCAGTCCATCGCCCAGAAAGTTCAGTGAGAACAGCGTCAGAGCCATTGTCACGCCCGGGAAGATGAGCTGCCAGGGAAAGATAGCGATGTTCTTGATGCCGTCGGAAGCAAGGCTGCCCCAGGACGCGTACGGAGCCTGAACGCCGAGGCCGAGAAATGACAGGAATGCTTCGGTGAGCATTACGCTCGGGACGGTCAGCGTCGCATAAACGATCACCGGCCCGAGAGCGTTCGGGACCAGATGCCGGAAGATAATGCCCAGCGTCGAAACGCCGGTCGCCTTTGCGGCCAGCACGAACTCCTGGTTTTTCAGGCTAAGGATCTGTCCGCGGACCACACGCGCCATCGTCAGCCAAGAGACGAGGCCAAGAGCAAAGAACAGCAGGAATATCTGGCTCAGCCCCTGATTGCCGGCGCCGCCGATCTTTTCAGAGAGAAACTTGATCCATTCCGGCGTATTCGGCCCGCCAAAAACCGAAAGAAGAACGATTACGATCAGGATGTACGGGATCGCATAAATGATATCGACGATGCGCATCATTATATTGTCGATGCGGCCGCCGAGATATCCGGCGATCGCTCCGTACGAAACTCCGACAATAAGTGATACGATCGTCGATATGATCCCGACCATCAGCGATATCCGCCCGCCCTGCAGCACGCGTGCGAGAAGGTCGCGGCCGGCTTCGTCCGTGCCCATCGGATGCTGCCACGACGGCGGAAGCGATTTGATCAGGTTTCCGTCCGACGGAATATAATCCGCTGTCAAACCAGTCGTAAGTCGTATGATCGGCGGCCCGAACGTAACCGCGACCAGCATTACGCCAAGCACGATCATCCCAAATACGGCCAGCTTATTCTTTAATAGCCGCCGCCATGCGTCGCGTGCCAGCGAGGTTCCCTTGATCGGTTCTATATTCTCTGCCATAGATTGTTCATTCCGCAGCGGCCGCCAAACGGCGGCAAAACTCTTTATTCGTACCGGATTCGCGGATCGAGAAAGCCGTATGAAATATCCACTATAAGGTTAAAGATCATGATCAGGATCGACAAAAACGCCACGATCCCGAGGATCAGGGGCTCGTCGCGGTTGAGCACGGACTGGATGAAAATGTTCCCAAGTCCCGGGATCGAAAATACACGTTCCACAACGACCGTTCCCGCGAGCAGCGCCGCCAGTGCCGGGCCGGTGAAGGATACAACTGGAATAATCCCTCCGCGCAGCGCGTGTTTTAGCAGGACCGTTGTTTCGTTCAATCCTTTCGCTCGCGCGGTTCGTATATAGTCAGACCGCATGACCTCTAGCATTCCCGCTCGCGTTAGCCGCGCGATGTACGCCGCATAGATGGCGGAAAGCGTTATGACCGGCAGAACGAGGCTCGAGATCCCGCCCCAACGCGCCGGCGGGAACCAGTAAAGTCCAAGCGCGAACACAAGTACAAGTATCGGCCCTAGAACGAAGTTCGGCACCGAAAGCCCCAGCATTGCCAGCGCCATCGATCCGTAATCGAACAGCGAGTTCTGTTTAAGCGCCGCGATTATCCCCGCGGCAAGGCCGACCACCAACGCCAGCAAATATGCCAACAGCCCGATCGTCGCCGAATATGGCAAATGCCGTCTGATTATCTCGTTGACTGACTGTCCCTGATAACGGACGGAATCGCCGAAATCGCCCTTGACGATATTCAGCATCATTATTCCGTATTGCTGATACCACGGCTTATCGAGTCCGTATTTCTTTTTGATGTTCTCTTCGACCGCCGGCGGCAGGCGTTTCTCTGTCGAGTAGAAATTACCGGGGGCCACGCGGATCAGTCCCCAAGTCAATGTCACGACGAGCAGCGCCATCGGGATAATAATGAGCAGTCTTCTTAAAATGAAACTAAGCATTCGTTCTCCAGATCATTCCACCGGTGCCGCTGCGTTCTTTGCTTCGGCTGCCTTCGATTCTTCCATGCTAATTTGCGTAGCCATAAGTTCCTTTACTTCGGCATCCACCATCGGATCGCTGTCCGTCATGATCGTCTCCATGTTCGACGTCCATTTGCTCGGGTCGCGCTCGATGTAAACGAATTTCCACGGGTGAAGCGTTCCCGGATTCGGGTAGAGACCTTTGATATATGGTTTCTTCATCCAGCTTGTGCCTTGTGTGGTCAGCGGAACGACGACTTGCTGCTGCATTACGTAAAATTCCGCACGTGCAAGCAATTCGAAACGTTTCTCCGGATCGGTTTCATTGTTGGCATCGTCGAGCATCTTGTCGTATTTCGGGTCCCACCATCCGGTCGCTCCGTCGTTCTGCGGCGAATAGAAGAGGTTTAGGAAAGTAAATGGGTCCATGTAATCGCCGACCCAGCCATTTCTGGCCGCGCCCTGATATTCGACACCCGATCTAAATGGCAGGAATGTTTTCCACTCCATGTTCTTCAGCGGGAACGTGATCCCAAGATTCTGTTTCCACTGTGCCTGAATGAATTCCGCGACGCGCTGGTTCGATTCGGCCGTGTTGTAATTGATCGTAACCTGATCTATCGGGAACGTCGGGCATGACCAGCCGTTTCCCGCTTGCTGAACCGGATATCCCGCCTCCGTCAATAACTTCCTAGCTTTCTCAGGGTCAAAGATACGGGCCTTCCATTCCTCCATCGAGCTTCCCTGCGCCTTCAGAAGCTCGTTATAGACCTTGGTCCTGGCCTCTTCGTATTTCGGGAAGATCCCTTCGGGCGTAAAGTCCACAAGGGGCTTTTGGGTTTTTCGGAATTCCGCCAGGGCCTGCCGGTCGACCGCGAGTGCTAGAGCCTTTCGCACCTTGATATTGTCCATCGGCGGCTTTTTCACGCTGAGGCTGTAATATTCGATTGCAACTTCAGGATGCAGCGAATATTCCGCCTTATATTGGCGGATGGTTTCGTTCCAGGCGGCCGGGACCGTGTGGTTATAGGTAGCATCGACGGCGCCGGATTTGTAAAGATTCAGCATAGTCGTCTGCTCGTCCAGCGGGTAGAATGCGATTCCGTCCAGCTTGACGTTTTTCGCATCCCAGTAGTTGGTGTCGCGCACTACGATCAACTCGTCATACGGCCGATAAACAGACACCTTGAATGGCCCGCTGGTAACGATATTCTGTGGTTTCAGCCAATCTTTGCCGAATTTTTCGATCGAGCCCTGATGGACTACTCTGAAGAACTGATGTGCGAGCAGGCCCAGGAAAAACGGAGCCGGTTGATAAAGGGTCAATCGAACCGTGTTTTCATCGATAGCCTCGACGCCGATGTCCTCTGCCTTTACCGGTACCAGTTGTTTGCCCTGCAATGCGGCCTTTAGCTTCGCGTTCTTCTCGACCGCTTCGGTCCGCTCTTTTTCGTCTGTCGGAACCGTCAGGCGTTCGGGCTCCCGAATGAATTTGTGGAAATCGGATTCCGCGCCGAAGTTTTCTGTCACGGCCGCGGCTTCCACGGCCCCGTCCTTCACTTCTTCGAAATCGCGCTTTCGCAGGAATTGCCCGTTCGCGTCTTTTACGAACGAACGGCCTGCGTTATACGCCTCTGCGTATTTGATGTAATAAGCAAGATTCGCATTTCGCGAAGCGAGTTCCGGCGATAGGCCGCGGCGGAACGAATAAACGAAATCCTTGGCCGTGATGGGGTCACCATTCGAAAACTTCGCATTATTCCTGAGATGAAAGAGATATTCGGTGCCGTCGCCGCTGATCTCCCAACTTTCCGCGATCGCGGGTATCGGTTCCATCGTTATCGGGTGATATTCGACCAGCCCTTCGTAGATCGCCATCATGATTCGGGCTTCCGGCTGTCCGGTTACGAACTGCGGATCGAGCGATTCAGGCTCCGAACCGGTTATATACCGCATTACGTTGTCCGCGGGCGGTTCCGTTTTCCCGAAATATCTGCTCGATGCCGACGTCGAACATCCGGCAAGTACCGATGCAAGTACAACAATAGCGATCAGGCTGCGATATTTATAAAAGCCGGTCGATAACATAATCCGAACTCCCTTTTATTACGTTTGTCTGATTTGACCTCGCGATCAGATCTGGAGAGATAATATTAAACTGTTGCTGCGGTATAACTTATCACGCAAAATCAAATTTTGGCAATAATTATCCGAAGCAGGCATAACCCTGAAAACGTTAGGGTTTGGCCAGATGTTACGATTCCCGAACGGGTTTTTTAGGTTGCCAGTTACTGTCGATCACAACCGAATGCAAGGCGGGAGCGTCCAGGCTGTTCGTATCAAACCCATGTATATACGGTTTGATAAGAGAGTACGACGTCGGGAAATACAGCGGGATCGCGTACAGTTCAAATATCGCCTGTTCTTCGCTTAAGATCTCGGCATCTTGCGCAACCACGATCTTTTCGCTGCCGATAACATTCGCTACATCGATTGCCGGCGTGGCCGTCGCCGATGGCGACGCATGGGCATCCGGCGTACCTGAGGGGCGTTCCTCGCTCTTCGGTTCCGCCCGCGGCGGGAATATAGCCATGAAATTTGCGGCCTCGTCGGTGGTCGGCAAAACGACCCCGCGCCTGACGATATCGAAATCCTTATTTTCTCTTGCGGCTTCGATCTCCGAAGCATCTTTGACGACTATAGTCGCTTCGACATTGAGGTTCTCCTTCCACATCCGCACGACCGACCGCGCGATCCTCTGCTGAGTATCATTTCGGTTTATTAGCAATTCGATCTCCGGAAAGTTTTCGCCGTCCGGGTATCCGGCCTTGCTGAGCAGGTCCTTCGCCTTCTGATTGTCCTGACTGATCCGAACGCCCGTCCGTTCGTTGAACGGCATGAAGCTATATGCCGGCTGGGTCGCACCCTTCATTTCCGCCTCGGTAAGGCGTTCCCGATCGATCGCGATCGCAAGTGCCTCCCGCACGCGACGGTCGTTGAACGGAGCACGTGCAAGGTTGAATTCGTAGAAATTGAGAGCACTGTGCGTCGTCACCCGGAAATCTTCGTAGGGAGAAAGCAGTTTCAGCACGAGCGGCTTGAATTCGGCATTTGTGACCGCGTCAAGTTGGCCGTCGCGGTATGCCTGCAGAGCAGATTCTGCATCGGGCATAGGCACAAAATGCACCCGATCAAGTTTTATCTCGTCCCGCCGCCAATGGCCTTCGGCCCTTTCCAGCGTTATTCCGTTCTCACTCAGATCGGCTATACGGAACGGCCCGTTCGTGACCGCCTTCGGATTCAATTTGTCGGCCACAAACTCCTTTCCGGCATTGTGGACGGGACGAAAGATCGGATTTGCAACGAGCTTCGGCAAATCGTTGTCGGGACGTTTGAGCGTTACCTTTAGTTCACGGTCGCTGACAGCCTCAACCCCGACCCGCCTGTTTTTTTCCGCTTGGCCTGTACGTTCAGGCTGATCTTGCCGGATGTTCGAGATATTCGAATTGGCTGCTAGATAGGGAACGGATGTCGAGTTCGAATTCGTGTTCGAATTTGCCTCAGTGATCGGGAAAGCAGTATCGCCTGGCTGGCGTGTGAGAAAATCCGGGAGTTCGCCTGCGGTTTCACCAGGCAGCTTTTCGAGCCCGACAATGTTTCGTACAAGTTGATGATGTGCCGCTCGTTCACCCAGCGAAGCGAGCCGCGTCCACGACCGTACAAAATCCTTTGCGGTTACCGGATCGCCATTGGACCAACGCGCATCTTTTCGAAGGTAAAATGTCCAGGTTTTCAGGTCGCTGCTGGATGACCAGCGTTCGGCAACGCCCGGTACCTCTTTCAGGGTTTTGGGGTCAAGGTCGGTGAGGCCTTCATAGAGTGCCCTGACGATGTCGGTTTCCGGCGGTGCCGCCGCGAATGCCGGATCCAGGCTCTTCGGCATCTGTCCGTTGCTCCATCGAAATTCCTGCTGTCGCGGGGGCACCGTTTCAGCAAAGAACTTCTCCGGTGTCGGCTGTTGGAGCTCGGAACATGCCGAAACAAAAAAAGCGAATGTGCACAGCATCAAGACAGCAAAACTCCGGTATACGGAGTTTGTTATATGCCTCTTTCTGTTGCTCATTCGCGGCATAAGATCACGTTATCGGCTCGTCATTTCTACCCAAAACGCTTAATTCCCGAAAAATTTCAGCGACCTGCCGACGCGTATCCTCAAAACCATTTGAGGTATCGATCAAAAGGTCAGCGAACTGCTTCTTCTCTTCCTGCGGCATTTGGGTGGCGATCCGTTGCATGGCGTCCGCTTCGGTCAGGCCGTTGCGTTTCATTAGCCGTTCTAATTGTATCTCAGGTTCGCACCATACGACAATCAGCGTATCGAACCGCTTATATCCGCCGGACTCGATCATCAGCGCCGCATCGATGATCGCGATCCCGTCCGGATCAGCCGACTCACGCTCGCGAAGCCATTGATCCTGCGCAGCGATAACTAGGGGATGAACTATCGAATTCAGCCGCAGCCGCTTCTTTTCGTCGGCAAAAACGATCGCGCCGAGTTTAGCCCGATCGAGCTCACCGTCCGCATCGATCACGCCGACGCCGAATTCCTCTACGATCCGTGCAAGTCCGACAGTGTCCCGGCGGACTACATCTCGGGCCGTCTGATCTGCATCGAGAACATGACAGCCTAATTCACGAAAAACATCGCAGACGAACGTCTTCCCGACCGCAATTGATCCTGTTAACCCGACTTTCAGCACGAAATATCGAAACGCCTAAACCAGCTGCCGAAAACTCTCCCTACCGGCCATGCCTTTTAGCAAGTTTGTTTACGTTAAATTCCGCGATCTCACCCAGCGTCAGGCCAAGTTCGTCCGCGCAAGCGGAAATGTACCAGAGCACATCACCGAGTTCGTCCTTCAGTTTCAATCTGGTCTCGTCAGTGATCGTGCCGCCGTGATCGCGTTGTATCTTCTTCACGATGTTCGCGACCTCGCCCGCTTCCCCCGCGAGGCCGAGCGTCGGGTATTCCAGGTTATTTAGGCGATTGGGGTAAAGAGCCGTCTGGCTCGCTTCGGTTTGATAATCTTCAAATTTCATAAACGTGATCTTATTGAATGTTGCGCCGCACCTTCGCGGCATCAACAGTATTCCGCATTAGCATTGCGACCGTGAGCAGCCCGACGCCGCCCGGAACCGGCGTAAAACTTTCCGCCTTTTCCATCGCATCCTTCGCGCTTACGTCGCCGCACAGCGTCGAACCGCGCTTTTCGATCGTCGCGCGGCGTTTTTCGAGGTCTTCGCCGGCGAAAAGTTCTTCGATAGCCTTCGCGTCGCTAACGCTGTTGATGCCAACATCGACAACGGCCGCGCCTTCCTTGATATGTTCACTTCGAATAAATCCAGCACGCCCTATCGCCGCGACCAGAATATCTCCTTGGCTCGTTACGGCCGGCAGGTCCGTCGTGCGCGAATGACAGATCGTTACGGTCGCATTCTCCTGCAGCAGCAGCATGGCCATGGGTTTGCCCACGATATTACTGCGGCCGACGATTACGGCGTGCTTTCCCGCGATGTCGATGCCCGAACGTTTCAATATCTGGATCACACCGGCCGGCGTACAGGGCACGAGCCCCTTTTGGCCCTGTGCCAATCTGCCAACATTGATAGGATGAAAACCGTCAACGTCCTTTTTCGGATCTATCGCTTCCAGAATGGCAGTTTCATCGATCTGGCTCGGCAGCGGCAATTGAACTAGAATTCCATCCACGTCATCGCGGCGGTTCAGCTCGTCCACAACTTTGGCGACCTCTTCATGCGTCGCCGTTGCGGGCAGATGCCGATGCTCCGAGATCATGCCCACCTCTTCGGAGGTCTTTACCTTATTGCCGACATAAACCGCCGACGCTGGATCTTCGCCGACGCGGACGACCGCGAGGCATGGGGCAAACCCGTGCTTTTCCTTCAACTCCGCGATCTCCGCTGCAGTTTCCGCTTTTATGGCTTCGGCGATCGGTTTTCCGCTCAAAAGTCTTGCAGTCATAGATTTGAAAGGAGATTTTACAGCAAAGTCGTTTACTTTGCTAAAATGCCGTCAATGAAGCGCTTTTTCGCAATAACTTTGCTCCTTTCGGCCGCTGCCGCCTCGGCCCAAACCGCGTCCGAGCGGCATAGCGAGATCGCGTCGCTCGTACGTGATCGCAATTACCCGGCAGCTGCAGCGAAACTTCGCGACCTGCGGGCAGTCGATAAGAATCAGTTCGAAGTCAACAACTACGATTATCTCCTCGGCCGCGTCTCCGAGAAAACAGGTGATACGGCCACGGCGGCGAGCAGCTACCAACGCGTCGTCAATCGCGGCTCTATCCTAAGGGAATATGCATTGCGCCGCCTGTCGGAGATAGCACGGACTAGCGGCAATCTGATGCTCGAACGAATGTACCTGCAGGAGCTCGTCGACAGATTCCCGAGCGGCGGGCTTGCCGCCGGAGCCGCGTCCCGCATTGTCGAAAGCCATTTCGAAAGCGGCAATTTCGCCGAGGTCATTCGTCTTATAGGCTCGCCGAAAACAGTCGGATCCAAAGCGGCCGATGGCTCGCGCGACGAAGGACTCCTGCTCGCCCGCTCGTTTCTGCACAGCGGAATGCTGCCTGATGCACGTGCGAAATTCATCGAACTCCTCAATGCCGCCCCGCGTCCCGACCAACCCGATGACATCGCCCTTGAAGCGGTACGCGGCCTCGACCTGCTCGATGCTAACGAACTCGCGCCGGCCATATCCGAGGCCGAACATATGCAGCGGGCGTTCGTTTATCAGTTCAACCGCGATTTCACCGCCGCGGCCAAGCACTACCGCGCCGTCATCGAAGGCCCGCAGCCGGGCGTCAGCCTCCCCGACGCGATCTTTCAGGTCGGCCGCACTTATTCACTTCTCGGCGAATATTCCGACGCCATCCATTGGTTTGAACGCATTCTTGAACAACAATCGTCGCACCCCATCGCAAAGGACGCACTACTTCAGGCCGCGACGGCCTATTCACGAGTAGGAAAGTATCGAGAGGCGGTCGTGCGGTACGAACGCTTCATTGAAAATTACCCGGACGATCCGCGGCTCGACCGTGCCTATCTGAACATCGTCGATGTCCTTCGCGACCACGCCGCCGACAGCGAATCGCTTGCTTGGGCACTTAAAACGCAGGAGGCCTTTAAGGGAAAGCCCGCCGAAGCAGTTGCCGTCTTCGCTCAGGCACGTATCCACATTTCTCGCAGCGATTGGACAAACGCTCTTCAGCAGCTAGAAAAACTCCGAGCCTATTCCGATCTTGGCGGCTCTTCGGTTCCGGGCGGCACTACAACGGCCGAGATCACTTTCCTTCGCGGGTTCGTTCTCGAACAACTAAAGCAGTATCCGGACGCAGTTTCGGTTTACCTCTCGGTACCGGATGGCCGCGCTGAATATTACGGAGGCCGTGCGACCGAACGGTTGCAGTCCCTTGCCGGCGATCCTGTCGCTGCTGCTGCGGTCAGGCAAAAGATAGATGAGTTCGGCCCGGGCCTGAACTCAGCCGACGCCGACATCAGACGCCGCGCCGCCCAATCCATCCTTCGCTTGTCCAATTCCGACGATGAACGTGCAAAGGCGCTGGACATCGTGAAGGCTGCGTATCAGGCCCTTCCGGACTATATGAACGTGCCTTCCTTTCGCCTTCTCGAATTCGGACGCTCGGAACCTCTGGCCGCCAAGCGTCCGCCAAACACGGACCGCCATCGTGCGATCGCCGAAGAACTGCTGTTTCTAGGTCTCTTTGACGAAGGCACGCCTGAGCTTGAATTCGCGCTCAGGCAAAAGGCCGGCAACGTGCGGAGCGGCGACCGCGACCTAAACTATACGTTTGCGGTCCTCTACTCGCGGGGAGATATGGCATATCGCGCGGCCGCTTTCGCCGAACCGCTTTGGCGAAAGGTTCCTGCGGATTTCCTGGTCGAACTTATCCCGGCCGACCACCTTCGCCTGCTTTATCCCGCGCCTTATTCTGATCTCCTGCTCAAATACACACCTAGCCGCGATGTCGACCCGGCGTTCCTCCTTGCCATAATGCGGCAGGAAACGCGCTTCCGCGCGGACGCAAAGTCGAACGCGGCTGCTCGCGGCCTGATGCAATTCATACCTGAGACCGCTGGGAAGATCGCGGCGGAGCTTAAGCGCGACCGTTTCCGCCAGGACGATCTTTACGATCCGGCCGTAGCGATCCTTTTCGGAGCGCAATATTCAGCGAATCTTTTCCGGGACTTTCCCGGACAGCCGCACGCGGTCGCCGGCGCTTATAACGCAGGCTCGGACAATATGCGGCGTTGGCTCGGGCGTGCAAAAATAAATGACCCAGACCGCTATGTCCCGGAGATCGTTTTCGCGCAGACAAAGGATTATGTTCAGAAGGTCATGGCTAATCATCGGATCTATCGCGCGATATATGATTCCCAGCTACGGGCTCGTTGAACCGCTCCGCCCGCGTTGCACGGACGGTGCATTTATCGCAAAATCTATAGTTTATGCGACACCTGATCTTAATCCTTGCGGCAGCAATAATGTTTTCCGCTTGTTCCAAGACCGAGCAGAACACGGTACCCGCCGAATTGAAGCGTTATCCGATCACCGGAAAGGTGGTTTCGGTCAATAAAACCGACAAAAAGGCGGCCATCGCCCATAATGAGATCCCGGGATACATGGAAGCCATGACAATGGATTTTACGATCAAAGATGACTGGGTATGGGAGGACCTTCTGCCCGGCGCCGAGATCCGGGGCGATCTCGTTGTCGATAACGCGAACGCGAAATACTGGCTGGAAAACCTCGGTATTATTTCCGCTCCGATCCAGGGCGCTGCCGCTCCACCGGTTGATGAGCGATTTGCACAGATCGGAAAAGAGATCCCCGACTTTACGCTGACGAATCAGGATGGAAAGCGCATTTCGATGAAGGATTTTCGGGGAAAGGCTCTCGCGATCACGTTCATCTACCGCGAATGTCCGCTGCCGGAATATTGCATCAAAATGTCGCGAAATTTCAGTGATCTGGCGAACGATCTTGCGATAAACGACGAATACCGCGATAAGGTCGCTCTGCTCAGTGTTTCATTCGACCCCGACCGCGACACGCCTGAAAAGCTAAGGGAATACGGCACCGGCTATCTCGGCAGCGACACCAAGGCCGATTTCAATATCTGGCAATTGGCCGTAGGTACTGATAAAGAAGTACGCGAGATGGCCGATTTCTTCGGGCTTCGTTATGAAAGGGACGAGAACGACAAAACGCAGTTCAATCACTCGCTCCGCACGGCTGTCATCGCACCCGATGGCAAGGTGGTAAAGATGTTGCCGGGAAATGAATGGACATCAGACGATCTGTTCAGAGAATTAAAGGCAGCGTTAAAATAATTCGCGGGGGGCTGCAACCGGCCGCCCACTTTATTCCCTCAAAAGACGCTCGATCTCGGACATTTCCGCTTCGATCTCGCCGGCATCGATCCCCGAATACTTACCGTCTGCATAGATCGTTTCGCCGTCGACCAGTGTCTTTACGACGTCCTTTGCATTTGATGAGAAAACTAACGCTGAATAAACGTCATTGACCGGCTGCTGCGCGATATCTGATAGCGACACTACTGCCAGGTCCGCCTTCTTGCCTGCCTCGATCGACCCGATCTGATCTTCGAGCCCCAATGCCCTCGCTCCGCCGATCGTCGCCGCCGACAACATCTCTGCCGCCGTCGTAACCGCCGCTCCCGGCAAATTTCGCGCGACAAGTGCCGCGAACCGCGATTCCTCCAGCATGTCGCAGACATTATTGCTCGCCACCGAATCGCTGCCCAGTCCTACGTCAACGCCTGCGTCCGCAAACTTCCTGTACGGCGCGAAACCGTGGCCGAATTTCGCATTCGACTTCGGGCAATGCGCTATTCGCGACCCGCTGTCGGCGATCAGGCGGATATCGTTATCCGATACCGTAACGCAATGAGCTAAAAGCGGACGGCATTCCAATATTCCCGTCTGCGCGAGAAATTCGATCGACGAACATCGCGGCGGCTCCCATTCCAATCCGAACTTCTTGTAGACCTCGATGAAAAACCCGCGTCCGTTCTTAACGAGTTCGTCCTCGTCCGCGGATTCCGCCGCGTGGATGGTGATCTTAATGTTGTCGTCGGATGCAAATTCTGCGATCTTCTCGAACAGCCGCCTGCTGACCGTGTATGGAGCATGCGGCGATATTCCAACCTCGACTCGGCCGGTCTCTTGTTCCTTTAATTCACGATATTTTTCGCGGAGTCTTGCGATATCGTCATCGGCTGTTCGATCGTCCGGCGAAAACTCCGTTTCCTGAAACAGCACGCCTCGCAAACCTGTCGCCTTCAGCGCCGACATTCCTGCTGATCCGTTTCGGCCGATATCGCCGAAACAGGTCACACCGGCACGCACGCCTTCCATAGCGCCCGCGATGGCCGCCGCCCCGATCTGCCCCGGCGACAATCCCGCGCGCACATTGTTCAATTTCAGCAGCCATGCACGAAAATCGTGCTCGACCGAATCGAGCATTCCACGCATAGCCGTTATTTCCAGATGCGAATGGCAATTCACAAGCCCGGGAATGATCGCCGCTTTTCCGAGATCGTCCACCGCGGCGTGCGGATACCTCGCAAACGCCTCGTCGAGCTTTCCGACAAATTCGATCCGTGCTCCGTCGATCGCGACGGCGGCGCCGGTTATCGGCTCGGACGTGATCGGCAGAACATGGTCTGCGGCGAGGATCTTTACGTTATTCATCTCTTGGTGGGCGTCGCGCGGTAACGTTCCAGGATGGATGAAACATACGCACGTGTGGATGGGATATTGATGCGGCCAATAAAATCGGCTTCGGCGAGCTTTTCCGGATCGGTGCCGCTTGTCCATTCTTCAACTCGGCTATGCCCTGCATTGTATGCCGCCAGCATCATTGCCGTTTCGGCCGGCCGGCCGCGATAGCGCTCGCGAAGTTTTTCCAAATACCAGCAACCTATCTGGATATTGCGTTCGGGCTCCTTCAAAAATTCCACGACATTGTCCGCTGTCTGCTTTTCGAATTCCTGGATTCCTGTCTCCTTCGACCATTCACGAGCGACCGTCGGCGTCACCTGCATTAGCCCGACTTCATCCGCCGCGCCCATGATCCACGCCCGAAAATATGTCTCCTCGTATATAACGCTCCAGACAAGCTTCGGATCGAGCCGGTAAACATTCGACTGCCGGTCGATGAGTTCGTCGTATCGGTGAACCCAGTAATCCGAGAAAAAATAAGCTCCCGCCGCCAGGACGACAGCCAGAATAAACGAACAGGAGATCAGATAACGCGTCATTTCCGGGGGAATGGACGGAATGGCCGATTTCGGCTTTGCGCCGCTCAGCGTCTCGGTTTTGCCGCGCCGCGGCGTTGGCTCCCGGCCTTTGCCGCGGGCTCGGCCGCCATCTCGTGCGGTGTGCCACCGTCGGCTATTCTGCCGGACCGGACCAATTCCGCGAACAGATCAACGTCATAATCGGCGGCACGCGCCATTTCGACACGAATGTCGAGCAAAACTTCCAAGAATTTAGGGCGGCGATACATATCCCTGTAACATCAATTGTTAATTGATATTTCCGAATCGTCAAACGTGAAACGCTTCTAACTGTTGACCAGAAATTCCGGCGTGACGATCGAGGGCGAGAAAAATCCGGCGGCTGTGTTGAACATTCTGATCCGCGCCTGCTTGCGGACATTTGCGATATGGCCGAAATTCCAGGTGACCAGGTAATCGATCTTGTGCACGGAGGCCAGCGCTACGTGGATCGCGTCGGCAATGAATTTTCGGCGAAATATGCCGCGCGAAATATATCCTTCGGCAAGGATCGCGACCTCTTCTGATAATTCAAGATATTCGAGTGGTTTGATCAGATTTAAATAACCTGAGCGGTGCGGCTCGGCCACACGTTCGATCTCGCGCTGGACCAGAAGCGAGCTGAACGCCCTGTATTCCGATAATTCGTGTTCCCACCACCGTATCGTCAGGTCGCGGCGGAACGGCTCGCCGTTGTCGAGGTATGCCCCGACGACCGATGTTTCAAGATATAAACTAAGCTTCATTTAATGCGGCGAAACTATTTCTTTTCGCCGATCGGAACGAACGTGACCTTCGAATTCTTAAAATCAAATGTCAGCTTATAATTGCGAAGAAAATTCCCGCCTAAGATCCCAGCCTGCTCGAAACCGGAAGCCTCGTTGATCAGGTCCAGGTCGAGTGCGATCGCCGTGATGCTGTTCCGCGAATGTTCGCCGAACGTTACCTTCGGCAGCAAAAATGACGGTACGTCTTCCGTTATTCCCGCCGATCCGATCACGCGCAGCCTTTCGTCAGTCATATGCGGGCTAATGCCCTCCGCGCCCGCAATGTCGCTCGAAATGACCGAAACGCTCGCGCCTGTATCTACGATGAAATTCAGCGGATTCTCGAATCCTTCAAGCTGAACCTCGCCGCTCAGAAATCCGCTCGATGTAAGCCGCAGCGGCAGCGATGAGGCCTTCGAATCGATCGGCGGCACCGATTCCGCGTCCTTTTTTACCAGCGCGAACGTCAGATCGCCGTAATCGATGGTTGTCAGGAATTTCGAAATCAGCGAAAGCCCTATATAACCGTCGATCGCCTCGCCCGAGCTGTGAAATTCACGGATATAGACCGGAACATTGCGAAGCGTGACGGAGCCGAGATCCACCTGCCGTAAGAAACCGTAAACGATCTCAAACCGGCCGTCACCTCCAATACCCTTGGCAAAACCGCCTTTGGTGATCGGCTTGATACGCAGACGCTCGGCGGTCTTGTTGGATATGACCGACATTCCCGACCCTGTATCCAGGACAAAATTCAACGGCTCGCGGCTGTCGTTTACGCGGATCTGAATCACAGGACGGTTCCCGACCAGCCGGAACGGCACCGACGTACGTTCGTCGCCCGCAGCGATGTACAGGCGGTCCCGCTGCCCCAGAAATGTCAGAAAATTGATAAGGCCTTTGATACGCGCGCGTCGCTCATCGTCCGTGTTCTTGGAAACCATCAGGAATTGCCTGTACGCTTCCGCCGCGTCGCTGTAACGCTCGTCACGCGAAGAGACCTGGGCGTATGCGAACACATAATCAGCTTCGTTCGGCGCGTAATATACGGCCTCGCGCAAATTTGCGAGGCTGTCGTCAATACGGTTCTCGTAAAAATCGAGCATCCCGCAGCCCGCCCACGCCAGATCCTCCTTGCGGTTCAGCGTCAATGCCGTATAAAACAACGATTTTGCTTCCGCAAAGCGGCCGGCGCTCAGCATAGCTGCGCCCAGGACCGCAAATGCACGTGAATTCTTCGGCTCTGCCTCGGCGACCGGGAACACCAGTTCGTACGCCGAGACAAGCTTCCGTTGCCGGACCATCAAATATGCAAGCTCCACCTTAGGAGCGCTGTCAGATGGGAATAGCTGCATCGCCTGTCGCAGCAGGCGTTCGGCTTCGACCAAATTCCCGCGACGCACTTGCTTCGTCGCCATTTTTATAAGTTGTTTTGAGTTGTAAGGCTCGGCCTGATCCGCCGCCTCTGCATAAGCGTTCCCCGCAGCCGAAACGAAAATGATCACTGCGATCGTCGGAATAATAAGAAAAGGAGTGGAACGGAATCGATCACGGTTGAATACCCACATATTAATTTCTCCTTTTCTATTGGGTTATTTTAGGATCTTTCCGGTTTTCATTGACCACAGGACAAGGTCAAGCTCATCGAAATCGATCCCGGCCTCTGCCGCCAGGCCTTTCAGAAGTTTCTCAATTGTTAGATACCGCGACCGCGTGTTTGGTGGCTTTGGCTCGTCAATTATTTTCAGTTCCGCCAAACAGTTAAGTACATGTTTATCGAGTATCGCATACCCCTTGAAGCCGATGTTCCGCAGATAGTGGCTCGCTTCCTTATACCCTAGTCCTTTTACGCCCTTTTCCATCGCTAGCCAATCGCGACGCTGCTCGTGATGTTCCAGTTCCAACAGCCTCTTCCTTAGCTGCATTCCGAATTGTTCGGTCAAAAAGGCCCGGCTCTCAACCACGTACCGGGCTCGGGCATTGGGGTAACGATGTACTCCCACCAGCGCCGCTGCGATCTCTTCCTGCGAGCCCATTTTTAGAAGCTGCCGGATCGCTGCGATCGAGTTCATCCCCATCTGAGCCGAACAGCCGCCCGTAAAGAAACAAAACGCCATCTCTTCCCAAAGCCGACTGTCGTCGCCCTGCTTCCAAACAGCGTCGAACTCCGCGAGCCGCTTTCTGATCTCGTCGCGTCGTTCACGGTGGGCAGATCTTATCAGATCGATCGTTAAGGGCTCTCGAATCTTATTCACAGCAGCGGTTAATTAGAATTCTAGGTACCGTCTCTACAAGTGTCAACGAAATTTTTGTAACAATTCTTTTCAATTCGTCGTATTTAATATGTATAAGCGATTTCAATCGCTACCATAAGGACAGATGAAAATGGTATACATCTTACCTTAGACAAAATTCATCGTAGGAGGCGTCATACAGTATGGGATCCGCAGGATTTTCATGCTTGAATTGTTCACCTATAGATATGGTATAATTGCCGAAGCCTTTCTTGACGGAAAAGGAAGCCTGCCGACAATCTTACCGGTTAAGAAAAATTAATGAAGAAATTTGCGGATATAATAAACCTGTGGTTCGTTGGTGCGTTAGTTATTTTTGCGGCTAGCGGTTTCGTCGCGGCGCAGCCGTCTGAGTCAAAGGCGAGCGGCCCGCAAGGCGGCCCCAAACCACTTCTTCAGGACATACAGGTTTATAAGGGGACGGCCGATAATTCGGATAACGACACCCCGCTCGTCAAAAAGACTTCCAGTGTTGCCGCCACCACAACGGCTGCCGTTGCGAGCGCATATCCCGTTCTCGCCGATATAGCGATTCCCGGATATTCCGGCGTACTCGTCCAGACACTCGACGGTAAAACCGTGATCGACAGCGGCTCGAACTACGCATTCAATCCGGCATCGAACGTGAAGATCGCAACCGCTTACGCGGTCCTGAAAACTTTCGGCCCCGACTACCGTTTTGCAACGTCGGTTTATACCGACGGGACATTCGATCCTACGACGAACACGCTGCACGGCAATCTCTATGTAACCGGACGTGATCCCGTCTTTTCGTACGAGCACGCCGTGTCGGTCGCCAATGCACTCAACAAGGTTGGAATTAAGAATATCCAGGGCGACCTCATCGTCACTGACAATTTCGCGATGAATTATTCGTCCGCGTCCTCGCGTGCGGGCCAGGCTCTGTACGCCTCGCTGGATGCTTCAAAGCGTCCCGCGGCCGCGACGCGTGCGTGGATGTCGTATCTTACCAATGCCGGAAAATACGGCAAGGAACAGGCGGCACCGAGTGTTGCGATCTCCGGTGCGACATATGTTCAGCCCGTACCGAGCAACCTTACTCTTGTGTTCACCCACGAATCGGCTCCGCTTCGTGAGATCGTCAAGGTAACGCTTTGTTACTCCAACAATTTCCTATCGGAACGTCTCGGCGACATGGTGGGCGGCCCGTACGCGGTTTCGCGGATCGTCCAGCTCAATGCCGGTATTCCGACGAACGAATTCGCCTTGCAGAGCTCCAGCGGCCTCGGTATCAATCGCGTGACACCGACCGCCATGATGAAGTTGCTTCGCACGCTTCGCACCGAACTTGCCAAAAACAGAATGACCTTTGTGGATATCATGCCGGTCGCCGGTATTGACAAAGGCACGCTTGAGAATCGATTCGATACTGATTTTTCGACGGGCAGCGTCGTCGGAAAGACCGGAACACTTGGGAATACCGACGGCGGCGTCAGCTCGCTCGCGGGCGAGATCAACACCCGGAACGGCAAACTCCTGTTCGTGATATTCAACCAGCGCGGCAATGTTTCGCGATTCCGCTCGTTCCAGAACAACTACGTTTCCGTCATTCAAGGACAGTTCGGCGGAGCAGCTCCGATGAATTATAAATCGGTTGCTCTTGACGTCCGGCTCGCAAAATCGCGTGTCCGATATCCTGCCGCAAACCAGACTGCGATGAACGATTAATAATTAGATCAACAAGAATGAAAACGAGGAAGCCCTTCGGCTTCCTTTTTTCTTTTCAATCGTCATGCGATAATTTTTCGACCGTTTCGACCGCATGAATGAGATCAACCAAGACGCGCCAACCGCCGAATCGCCCGAACAGTTGGCAGAACCCGAAATTCCCGAAGAGCCGAAACCTGCCGCGACGCCGGCGGAAAAGCCCGCCACCAGACAGACCAGCGTCGCACGCTCCGCCGGGATCGTCTCGATCGCGGTGATGTTCTCCCGAATTCTCGGCCTTGTCCGTGAGCAGGTCTTTGCCTTCTATTTCGGAGCAGGTTTTCTCAACGACGCGTTTCAGGTCGCCTTCCGTATCCCGAATGTCCTTCGCGACCTGTTTGCCGAAGGCGCTCTGTCCGCCGCGTTCGTCAAGGTATTCACCGATTATCAGGTAAACAAGAGCGAAAAAGAAGCATGGCGTCTGGCCAGCCTCGTCCTCAATGGCCTGGCCATCGTACTTAGCATCGTCACGCTGATCGGCATCTATTTTTCAGCCGATTTTGTCGCGATCGTCGCAGACGGCTTCTCACCTGAAAAGGCGCGAGTCGCGACCATTTTGACCCAGATAATGTTCCCCTTCATCCTGCTCGTCGCGCTTGCCGCCCTAGCGATGGGCGTCTTGAACACGAAAGGGGTTTTCGGCGTTCCGGCGTCGGCATCTACGGTCTTCAACATAGTATCGCTCGCCGTCGGCCTTGCATGCGCGTATTGGTTCAGCGGCGGCGGATGGACGGTGCCGCGTGACCCCAAGGCAGTGCCCGAAATGCCTGCACAATGGGCAATTATCGGTATGGCCGTCGGAACGCTGATCGGCGGCGCGGCCCAATTTCTAATGCAGGTCCCGTCGCTAATCCGCGTCGGGTTTCGCTTCCTGCCCGTCGTCAGCTTTACGGACCCGGGCGTAAAGCGCGTTATGGGCCTTATGGCCCCAGCCATCATTGGCACGTCTGCTGTTCAGATCAACGTTCTCGTAAATACATTCTTTGTCTCAGGGATCGAAGGCGGCATTTCATGGCTCGGCTATGCATTTCGGCTGATGCAGTTTCCCATAGGCTTATTCGGCGTTGCCGTTGGGACAGCATCGGTTCCCGTTCTTTCGCGAATGGCCAGCGAAGGCAAATTCGGTGAATTCAGAAACACGCTTTCGTCATCGTTAAACCTTGTGTTCCTGATGACCCTGCCTTCCGCGTGCGGATTGATCGTGCTCGGCGAACCCATTATCCGCCTGCTTTATTCACACGGCGGCGCCTTTAAGGAGGCCGACGTTCCGATGACCGCATGGGCTCTGACCGGATATGCGATCGGCCTGACCGGCTATGCAGCGATCAAGGTCCTTTCGCCGGCATTCTACGCTCTCGACGATGCCCGAACGCCCATGGTCATCGCGTTGTTTTCGATCGTGGTTAACGCATTCGGCAGCTATTTCCTCGGCAATTTGCTGTCGAATTTCGGTCGTACAGAATTGTTCCCGAGCGGTCTTCAGCACGTCGGCGTCGCTCTTGCCACGTCGCTGGTCGCGCTCGTCAATTTCTCTGCGCTGGCGTTCTTTATGCGGAAGAAGATCGAGGGCCTTAACGGACGCAGCATACTTTCTTCGTTCGCACGTATCGCCGCAGCGTCCGCGATAATGTCATTCGTCTCTTATTTCACGTATCATTTTATCGCCGCGAATGTCGGCATAGCAGGCATCGTCAATAAACTGATCGGGGCGTTCGTTCCGATCGGCATCGGCGGCGCGGCTTTTGTGATCTCCGCGAAACTGCTCGGCGTAGAAGAACTCAACAAACTCCACGCGTCGCTTATGCGCCGTCTCAAACGATCGTAAACTAAACCGATGATCAAACATTTCCGCGATATTTACCCGAAGGTACATGAAACAGCGTTCGTCGCCGACGATGCCATTGTCATCGGCGATGTCGAACTTGGCGAAGATTCAAGCGTCTGGTTCGGTTCGATCATCCGCGGCGACGTCAATTTCATACGTATCGGCGCCCGTACCAATATCCAGGACGGCACCGTCATTCACGTTAGCTCGAAGACCCATTCGACGATCCTCGAACACGAGGTCACCGTAGGCCACCGCGTCACACTGCACGGCTGCTATGTCGAAACGGGTTGCCTGATCGGCATCGGGGCCATCCTGCTCGACGGTGTACGCATCGGCCGCGATTCCCTTGTTGCCGCCGGCAGCCTTCTTACGCCCGGCACCGTCATCCCTCCGCGTTCACTCGTCATGGGCAGCCCGGCGAAGGTAAAACGCCCGCTCACTGACGACGAGGTAGCCGACCTCGCCCGATTTTGGCAGAACTACGTTTCTCTGAAATCCGAATATTCTTCCTGACCGCATTTTTGGCACGGAATTTACTACTAGGCGGATCAGTTTTTCGATTCGTCTCGTTTTAATACGATCTTGGAAACGGCCGCTGGCCGGGAGAATTGGTTCCGTGCTTAAGATACCTGTCCTCACAACTCTGCTCGTGGCCTTTATTGCTGCCAGTACGCCGGCGCAGCAAGTTTCTCCGTCCGATCATTCCGAAGCCGACATCGGCCAGCAGTCAGCCGACCTGGCCGCCGAAGACGAACCTGGCGAACGGCCCGATTTCGGCGATTATAAGCTCCGGCGCGGAGCGAAAGAATACGCTGTCGAATTCGGTATGGCTCCGATGCAGCCTACGTTCCTTAGCGGTCGAAAGGAATACGACACCGCCGGCAGAAAATTCGCGATGGCAAGCTTTCAATTCGGTCGTGTCATCGGCACTACAAAAGGCGTGACCTTCGAATATATGTTTGAGGTCATTCCGATTTCTTTCGCGATCAAGAACGAGGTAAAGAACCCGGACTATATCTCTGAAAAAGAAACGCCGGACACGCCGAAGACAGTTCGCACCAATACGTTCAGCATCGGCGTCCAGCCGGCCGCCTTTCGATTCGTCTTTATGCCCCGCCGTCGCCTGAAACCCTACGTCCGTCTCGGCGCCGGCTTCATCTTCAGCAGCAAGCCCATTCCGGTCCCCGACAGCCCGAGTTATAACTTCGCGGCCGATTTCGGCGGCGGCCTGATGTACCATCTTTCCCGAAAGCGCACGATCAACTTCGGCTACCGCTATTTTCATATCTCGAATATGAACATCGGTGAGATCAATCCCGGTTACAACGCCAACGTTTTCTACGTCGGTTATTCGTTTTTCAGCAAATAGGCATTGTTCGTGTAAAATCGAAACTTGATTTCAGGGCGATGATGCCTGCGAAGCGTGGCAATAGAGAGTTTTCGTTTAACGGTTCAATGTTACCTTTTAACTTTTCTTTCTACGTGCCTTGAGAATACACGATGAGCAAAACTAACCCCGCGCGCGGAATGCGCGATTTTCTTCCCGCCGACGTTCGCAAGCGCGAATATGTGATCGGCATTATCAAAGAAGTTTACGAAAGCTACGGTTTCGAACCCCTCGAGACGCCCGCCGTCGAAAATATCGAAACCCTCATGGGCAAATACGGCGAAGAAGGCAACCAGCTTATCTTTAAAATATTGAAACGCGGTGAGAAACTGGCGGCCTCAGCCGAAGAAAAGGATCTTGCCGACCTCGCGCTCCGCTACGACCTGACCGTGCCGCTCGCCCGCGTCGTCGCCAATAACCGTAACGAACTTCCCAAATTTTTCAAACGCTATCAAATCCAACCAGTATGGCGCGCCGACCGCCCGGCTCGCGGACGGTTTCGCGAATTTTACCAATGCGACGTCGACGCGATCGGTTCGAAGTCCATGATCGTCGAAGCGGAATTGATCTCCGCCGTCACCGCTATCCTCGAACGTGTCGGATTTCAGAACTTCACGGTTCGCATCAACCACCGCGAAGTCCTCCGGGGAATGCTGGATGCGGTCGGTATTTCGGAATCGAAACACTCCGACGCGCTCGTTGCACTCGATAAGCTGGACAAGATCGGCGAAAGCGGCGTTATCAAAGAATTTTCCGAACGTGGGATCAACGGCGGCGAAAAGCTTATCGGCCTTTTTAACGCTATCGCCGCCGGCGGAAATATGTCGGAGCTGGACATTCTTCGCGAATTCATCGGCTCTCACGAAACCGGTCAACGGGGGATATCTGAATTGGAACAGATCCTTGCTCTCGCCGGTTCGCCCACTGTCCGAATCGATGCTTCGCTCGCTCGCGGCCTTTCTTATTACACCGGCACGATCATGGAAATAAACGTCCCCGATCTAGCCGGCAGCCTTGGCGGCGGAGGACGTTATGACGGGCTGATCGGGATGTTCGGCAAGGAGCAGATCCCTGCATGCGGATTCTCGCTCGGGCTCGAACGAATTCTTGTCGTGATGGACGAACGCGGAATGTTCCCGCCGGAGATCGCCACTTCCGCCCCGGCCGATGCGATGGTCACGGTCTGGAACGAAGAAAGCGTCGCCGAATCGCTCAAACTCGCCACTGATCTGCGAGCGGCCGGCATCCGCGTGCTTTTGTATCCCGAACCCGACAAACTCGGCAAGCAATTCAAATACGCATCGCAACTAAATATTCCCTGGGTATGCGTTATAGGCGAAAACGAGCTCGCGGAAAACAAAGTTACGCTGAAAAACATGGAGACCGGCGATCAAGAGACCTTATCAAAAGATGAGATCGCCGCAACGGTTATAAACAAAACATAAGCTGCCAGCTATCGGCTAAAAGCTGATAGCTGATTTTTTTTATCATTCTACATTTTAGATGCACCGCAAACTCGAACCGAAGCTTATCTCCATTCTCCGCGAAGGCTACACGCGCAAGATGTTTGCCGGCGACCTGCTTGGAGGCCTGACGGTCGGCGTGGTCGCCTTGCCGCTCGCGATCGCGTTGGCGATCGCTTCGGGCGTTAAACCCGAACAAGGACTATACACTGCGATCTTTGCAGGATTTGTCATCGCCGTTCTCGGCGGCACGCGGACCCAGATCAGCGGCCCGACCGGCGCATTCATCGTCATCGTTTACGGCATCGTACAGCAGTACGGTTACGACGGACTTGTCGTCGCGACGCTCATCGCCGGCGTCATCCTCGGGATAATGGGCATCGCCCGCATGGGGGCGTTTCTCAAATTCGTTCCCTATCCCGTTACCGTCGGTTTCACATCGGGGATCGCACTCATAATTTTCTCATCGCAGATCAGCGATTTTCTGGGATTGCGGATCGAAAAGGTTCCGGCGGATTTCGTCGAAAAATGGTTCGAATATTTCCGGCATATTTCGACGTTCGACCCATACACGCTGGCCGTCGGCGTCGGTTCGCTGCTCATTATCGTTCTCTGGCCCAAGGTCACGCGAAAGGTTCCCGGCCAGCTTATCGCGATCCTCGCCGCAACGATCGTTGTCCAGGCATTTCAAATTCCTGTCGATACGATCGCAACACGGTTCGGCGGCGTTCCCAATACGCTGCCCGCTCCCCAGTTTCCCGCGCTGAGCTGGGAACTGGTCCGACAGATGTTCTCGCCCGCGCTCACCATCGCGATCCTTGCTGCTCTCGAATCGCTGCTTTCTGCTGTTGTTGCCGACGGAATGATGGGAACACGGCACCGGTCCAACATGGAACTCGTCGCGCAGGGAGCCGGCAATATCGTCTCGGTCATCTTCGGTGGCGTTCCCGCTACCGGCGCCATCGCCCGGACCGCCACGAATATCAAAAGCGGCGGAAAAACGCCCATTTCCGCGATCATCCACTGCGTATTTTTGCTATTGGTGCTTATGTTCATCGGCGAATGGGCCGCGCTTATCCCAATGGCCACGCTCGCCGCCGTTCTGCTCGTCGTCGCTTACAATATGAGCGAATGGCGTGAATTTCGTCACCTCTTAAAAAGTCCGCGCGGCGACGTCGCCGTTCTCCTCGCCACGTTCTTTCTCACCGTATTTATTGAGCTGACGGTTGCGATCCAGGTCGGAATACTGCTTGCCGGATTTCTTTTCCTGCAGAAGATGTCGAACGAGACGCAGGTAAACGTTGTGACCGAAAGCCTGAAGGGCGAAGACGAAGAACTTGCACGCGATATGTCCGCCGTACAGATCCCGCCGGGCGTCGAGGTTTTCGAAATCTACGGCTCGCTGTTTTTCGGCGCCGTAGCCCAATTTCGCGAATCCATCCGCGTCGTCTCGAAAAAACCGCGCGTCATAATTCTCAGGATGCGGCACGTCCTGACCATCGACGCCAGCGGCATCCACCTGCTCGACGAAATGGTTCGCGAAGCCGCCCGCGAAAATTATATAATCGTATTCTCGGCGGTTTCGCGAGGCGTTCTCGAAACAATGGAGAACTCGGGCTTTGTCGAGCGCGCGGGCACGGAAAATTTTGCGGAAGACATTTTCCAGGCCATTGAGATCGCCGAAACATATATCGCCGGTTCCGCGCAATCGTCATCATGAGCAATAAGAAGATCATCAAAAATTATCGAAAAGATGCCCTCGCATCATTCCGCAGCTACAAAAAGCTTGCCGAACGCGCCCTGGGACAGGTCACCGACGAGGAGTTTTTCCGTGCCATCGATGCCGAATCGAATTCGCTCGCGCTCATCGTCAAACACATTGCGGGAAACTTACGTTCGCGCTGGACCGATTTTCTGACCACCGACGGCGAAAAACCCGACCGCAACCGCGATACGGAATTTGAGATCATCGGAGATTCGCGAGAAGGATTGATGGCGTATTGGGATTCGTCCTGGCAAGTACTGTTCGATACGCTCGACGATCTTAAGATCAAAGATTTCGGCGAGACGGTCGCGATCCGCGGCGAGCCGCACACTGTTGTCGAAGCCATTAACCGCCAGATGACGCATTACGCCTATCATGTCGGCCAGATCGTGTTTCTCGCCAAACACCTGCGTTCAACCGATTGGAGAAACCTAAGCGTGCCCAGGAACCGCTCAGCTGAATTCAACCAATACCTAAACGAAAAGCGCGAATCCGGCGATGAACCAACTGATCGCTTTGAATCAGCCCGCCAATTCGGCGAAGTGTTATAGGCCAATATCCCTGAACTGCGAAGGCCCGTGCGACGTAAAAACGGTCCGAACATCGCTGCCGCGATTCAACGCTTGTGCGTTCATCGTCTTTGCGTGAAATAACTGCAGACCTCGCGCAAAAAGGGCGAATCACTCACCCTGAGCAACTCGCCCTTACCTCTGGAAGTCCTGCTAAGTCCCTATCTGATCCGCGTACGGCTTATAACTTGAACGCGTGTTCTTCCGTTCGGATAATGCGTGATCCTGAGCCGTTCCCGATACATTCGGTTTCCGCTTCTGACCATGCGGGTCCTAGTCTCGGTCCACGTCCGATTGTTGCGATTACGGTTATAACGTCTGTTCCGATAGCGGTTATCGCGGCGGTCGCGATCACGCCATTGCGGTTCAGGCGCCGCGGGCGCAGCATATGTCTGCGGAATGGCAAACGCGAGCGTTCCGAACATTAGCGCAAATACTAGTACTTTTTTCATTATTGCTCCTCCGTGAAAGTTTTTTTGCCGATTTGAGGAGAGAGTTACGGCACTAATAGGACGCGCCGGCCCGCGGTTTAGTTGACTTTATTTAGTGCAAAGAATTGTAAATTCCCTTTATGCACGTATTTCCGAGCACTTCTCGTTTCTCGTGCCGCGATCAGTATTTATGTGATATGCTAACGGTTCGTTCCTGTTATGAAGGCCATCTCAATCCTCGGCTCCACCGGCTCCATCGGCTGTAATACCCTCAAAGTGATCGAGCATCTCGGCGACCGTCACGTTACGGCGCTGGCGGCCGGCCGCAACATGGCAAAATTCGCCGATCAGATCGAACAATTTGCGCCGGAACTCGTGTCTTGCTCGGACGAACATTGTGCAGAAGAACTCGAACGCGAGCTTCACACCCGGAAAGTAAAGCTGCCGCAGATCGAACTTGGCGAAGCTGGCCTCGTCGCCGTCGCCACGCACGAACAGGCCGAAACGGTGGTTTCTGCAGCCGTCGGAGCTGTCGGGCTCGTCCCAACGCTTCGGGCTATCGAAGCCGGAAAACGGGTCGCGCTCGCAAACAAGGAAACGCTTGTCATAGCTGGCGATCTGATGACGCGTGCGGCAGCGGCGTCAGGTGCCGAGGTCCTGCCGGTCGATTCCGAACACAACGCCATTCATCAATGCCTTCGCGGCGAGACCGTCCGCGAAGTAAAACGAATCATTCTTACCGCCTCCGGCGGGCCGTTCCGCACGAAGACCGCGGCTGAGATCGCGAATGCGACCATCACCGAAGCCCTGAATCATCCCAACTGGAAAATGGGCGCAAAGATCACTGTCGATTCGGCGACGTTAATGAACAAAGGCCTGGAAGTCATTGAAGCTAAATGGCTTTTCGGCCTCGGCGCGGACCGGATCGCCGTCGTTGTCCATCCGCAGTCCGTCGTACATTCGATGGTCGAGATGGTTGACGGTTCTGTCGTCGCACAATTGGGCGTGACCGATATGAAACACGCTATCCAATATGCGCTGACCTATCCTGACCGTCTGGCGAACTGCCTGCCGCCGCTGGATTTTGCGGCTGTCGGACGGCTCGATTTCGAAGATCCCGACCTTGAGCGTTTTCCGTGCCTCGGTCTCGCATATCGCGCACTCGATGCCGGCGGCACGATGCCCGCCGCGCTCAACGCCGCGAACGAGGTCGCTGTTCAGGCATTTCTTGACGGCAAAATAAATCTGCCGGGTATTGCCGCGATAAACCGTGCGGTCATGGACGCTCACACAGCGGCCGCGGCATCCACGCTCGATGCAATTCTCGCGGTCGACAGCTGGGCGAGAGGTTTCGCAGACACTCTTTTGACCGAAAGCCGCCCGGTGACCGTCGCAGGGTGATCAATAAGTCTAAATGCCATGCCGTTTCATATGTGGCACAGACTTGCAAATGTGGTACGTACCACATTTTTTCTCTCACTCGGACACTTCCCACGATGTCATGTTCCCGCTTAGAATTATTGACTCGATTTGATACGCCCTTTACACTTTAGGTTACAACTTTGTGCACATTCGCCGAATCGAATCTGGTTTGGTCAATAACTATGGAAAGTATTCTCAGCACGATCTTCTATTACGTAATTGTTCCGCTGTTCATTCTCGGGATCGCTATCAACATCCACGAGCTCGGCCATTTTCTGGTGGCAAAGTTCTTCGGGATGCGCGTTGAGGCCTATTCGTTCTTCGGCCTCGGGCCGCGAATATGGGGCTTCAAACGCGGCCACACCGATTATCGTATCTCCGCGATCCCGCTCGGCGCGTATGTAAAGCTTTACGGCGACGAAGCCACCGGCCCGCTCGAAGGAAAGGACGAAACGACGGAAAAGGTACCGGAATCCGAACTTTACGAGCTTCGCCCGCGTTGGCAGAAGTTTCTCGTTATGATCGGCGGCCCGTTCATGAACCTCGTGCTGGCTCTGGCTATTCCGTTCGGTATGGCAATGGTACAGGGAATCCCGGCAGTGACGGCTCCGGTCATCGGCCAGGTAAAGGCCGACGGCCCCGCGGCACAGGCTGGGTTGAAGGTCGGCGACCGCATCATCTCATTTAATGGCGTTGAAAATCCGACGTGGCGGAATATTTCCGTCGAAGCCGGCATCAATCCCGAACGCCCGCTGCCGGTCGTGGTCGAACGCGGCGGCGAGCGCGTGTCGCTTGAGATAACGCCGCGAAAAGAATCTGTTTTTGCCGGCCAGCAGGCGGGCTTGATCGATGCCGAACCTGACCAGGGTGTTTCGCCCGTGGTGATCGGTGCCGTTTCGCCAAATTCGGCGGCTTCGGACGCCGGTTTGCAGCCGGGCGACCGCGTTGTCGCGATGAACGGTGAAACCGCCCGCAATCCGCAGCATGCGACATCGATGGTCCAGCAATACAAGTCGGCCCCGATAAACATTACGGTTGAACGCGACGGCCAGATACAGCAGATCACCGCCACCGTCCGCAAGCTTGAGGACGGCAGCGAGATCCTCGGCGTGCGCTTTGCGCGTCCCGAACTTCCACTCGAATCGGCGACTCTTTCGACTGCCGCGGCCTACGCTTTCAATGCGAACTGGGAAAACCTCAAGGCGACCGGTGCGGTCCTCGGCCAGGTCTTTGCGGGCAGCCGCTCAGTTAAAGATTCGGGGCTTGGCGGGCCGGTCGGGATCTTTCAGCAATCGGCTGAAGCCACGCGGCTTATGGGCGTCGAAGGATTTTTCCTTATTCTGATGGTGATCAGCATGAGCCTCGGCGTGTTTAACCTGCTGCCGATCCCGATGCTCGATGGTGGCCAGATCATGGTGCTCGGCATTGAAAAGATCATGTCGTGGTTCGGCAAAACGCTGTCCATGGTCGCTCGCGAACGCATACAGCTTACGGGCCTTGCGGTCATTCTGCTGTTAATGGTCTTCGTTCTGTTCCTGGACTTTTCGCGGCTTGCCGGCAGCAACTAAGCGCGTTTAGTTGGCTAACTTTTCATAGATGCTCCTCCGCGGTATTCCGCGAGGAGCATTTTTTGCGAAGCGGTCTTATCGCGCTTGTGTTTCTTCCGGTTCATCTTCGCGTTCCCTGCGATTTTGCGTGAAATCTTTAACTTGTATTGTGTAATTTGCGACTTTATCCGAGATATCGCTGTTTTTTGCATGCAATAACCGCTAAAACTGCGTATCAAGATGATCCATTTGCAGCAGGACGGGCCTGTACACAATAGAAATCCGCGTTCGCGTGCTATATAATCGCAGTTTCGGTACCGCAGTTATGGCAAGACAAACAAGAGCAGTAAAGGTCCGTGACATCCAGATAGGCGGCGGCGCGCCAGTCGCCGTACAGTCGATGACGAAAACCGACACGACCGATATCGACGGCACCATTCGGCAGATCGAGGAGATGGTCGAAGCCGGTTGCGAGATCGTCCGCATAGCCGTCCCCGACGACGACGCGGCGGCCGCAATGTACGAGATCCGCAAACGCACCGACGTCCCGATCGTCGCCGACATTCACTTTCATTACAAACTTGCGTTAAAGGCACTCGATGCCGGTATCGACAAACTTCGCATCAATCCCGGAAATATCGGCCATATCGATCGCGTCCGCGAGGTCGTTCGCGCCGCCGAAGCCCAAAAAGTGCCGATCCGCATCGGTGTCAACGGCGGATCGCTTGAAAAAGACCTGCTCAAGAAATACGGTACCGCTACGCCCGAGGCGATGGTCGAATCCGGGATACGGCACATTCGCATTCTCGAAGACCTCGGCTTTGGCGATATCATCATTTCGCTGAAGGCTTCGGACGTGAACCGCATGGTCGCGGCCTATCGCCTGATGGCGGAAAAGGTCGATTATCCGCTTCACCTCGGGGTGACAGAAGCCGGAACACCGTTCGGCGGAACGATCAAATCCGCGATCGGCCTCGGCATTCTGCTCAGCGAAGGCATCGGGGACACGATCCGTGTGTCGTTAGCGGCCGAACCGCACGAAGAGGTCCGCGTCGGCTGGGAGATCCTGAAATCGCTCGAGCTCCGCAAACGCGGCGTTACGGTCGTCGCCTGCCCGACATGCGGGCGGCTCGACATCGACAATTTCGTCGAGATCGTCACAGAGGTCGAACGCCGCCTCGCACACGTTGAAGAACCGCTACACTTGTCGATAATGGGCTGCGCCGTGAACGGCCCGGGCGAGGCGCACGATTCACAGCTCGGGGTAACATTCGGCAGAAACGTCGGAATGATCTTCAAGAACGGCGTCCCAATGCGCCGCGTCTCCGGAGAGGACATTGTCGAGGAATTTGTAAAAGAGGTCGAGATCCTCCGTCAGGAAGGCCGCGCCGCCAAACCGCTGTTCGATAAATCGGGCCTTATCGATATCTCATAATAATTTTTAAACAGGTATGGACAAGATGAACAGGATGGTAAGATCTATACAATCCTATTTATCCTGATCATCCTGTTAAAATCCCCACAAACTGAGAAATCGCTACGGATACAGGGCGTTGAACGGATAATACGGCAGATTTCTTAACACCGTAAACACAACGGCGACACCAAGAAACGTCCATAAAATCGCCGGCCGCAGCAGATCGATCGGCAATCCGCGCCCTCGTCTCACGACCAGCACGAGCGAAATAAAGAAATATCCGAACAATAGCCCGTACAGCGGCAGCAGGGCATTAAAATCAAGCGCCGTCACGACGTCGCCGTGGAACAAAGCATGAAACCCGCGCGTAAGCCCGCACCCCGGACACGCAAAACCGGTCAGTTTCAGCAGCGGACACACCGGCAGAAAACTCACCTTCTCAGGATCGAAATACCAAGCGACGCCTGCGGCTCCGGCCATTGCCGCAAGCGCAGCGGCCGCCAAAGCGCGGCCAGTAGTTTTAGCGTGATTTGGTAACTCGGCCACAGCGTTCATTTTTCGTCTTGAAAAGGTTCCGAAAGCGGTTCCATCACCTCAAAAAGGCGCACGAGCCCCGACACGGAATTCAAATCCGCCGCATCCTTAAACTTCGCCATTTCAGCAAAAATCGCCATATTTCTGGCTGGAACGCCTTCCGGCCTTGTCAGGAGTTTTTCATGAAGCCCGTTCAGACTCGCTTTCAATGCGGAATCGTCTATTTTCTCGTCGTTTCTTGCTCGGACCAATTGCCTGACAAGCTCGGAAAATGAAATTCCCGCCAGCTCGCCGACCCCGACTTGCCACTTCTCATCCGCTCTTAAAACACGTTTGATCGACTGCAGCACTTCCTTTATTGCAGCAGGCCGGTCGGCTTCGGATGCATTCTTCAACCTGTCAAATACGTGCTGTTCTCCTTTAAGCTCGTCGGGAAGGTCGATGGCGAGATCTGCCAGAATTTTGTTAATTTCCTCCTTGAATTCAACCCCTTCGCCCACGCCAAACCCGCCTGCATCGACTACCGAAAACACGAATCCGATAAGCCAAACGAGATGTCGTTCTTCCGGGGGTATCTCGAGCGGATGATCCTCTAGGACAAAATTATAACTAATCGTTCCTGACACCTTGACCGGAACTCCGGAAAGCATTGTCGGGCTGAACCGCGCGAGCCTTGCGGCGTCCTCAGCCGATGCGCGAAGAAGCGGATTTCCGGAAATTGCTTCGACCGATACTACATTTCCCGCTTCATCTACTAGGATCTTTACATTAACGGTACCGTCTACCTTTACCGCTGCTGCCGAAACCGGATAAATAGGCTTCGGCAGATAGATTGCCTTGCCGTTAAGAATGCCGCCCGAGATCTGCTTGGGCTGCGGTTTCGATTGGGTTGCCGGCTGAGCAGCAACCTGGATTGCAAGCAATATGAGCGCGAAGAAAATAACGAATTTTGGGAACATAGAAACCTCTTTGGATTAGGTCAGAAGATTATACTTTCAGGAGTTCGAAATGGAAAGAATGATTGGAAATATCTTATCCAGCCATCCCCAAAAATAACGCATCCGTGGCGATCTTTCGATTGATGTTGACTGCCAGCGTTCGGCGAAGCTCCTCGATCTCCTCGATCCAGCCGGCGAGCGTCGCGGAACTCGCTTTTTCGCTGATCATTCGGATGTCGGCCTCAATGTCCGCGTTGACGATCTCGGCACCGCTGTCTATACGCAGCAGCCATGCGTCATGGATCAGGTCGCGGAGCACGTCCAGGTTGTCTTCGAACGCGTCCTTGTTCTTCGCGTCGTTCATTTCCTCGGCCCGGCGAAGCAGCGCAACGCGATCCCGCGAAACGGCCGCGGCCATCAGCACGTCGAGCATAGCCCGTCGCCGAGCTTCAAGATCCTCGGAGTTTGCCGCGAGAGCACGGCCAATACTTCCGCCGGAGGAGCGGGCCGCAAGTTCAGCGTCCGACTTCGAATACTTGCCCGTATATTCAAGCAGTCGAACTATCTCGTCCGTCGCGACCGGCGAAAACCGCACGACCTGGCACCGCGAACGTATCGTCTGCAAAAGGGCATCGGGCCGCGACGTTACGAGAAAAATATAAGAGGTCTGCGCCGGTTCTTCCAATGTTTTCAGCAGTGCGTTCGACGCTGCGGCGGTGATTTTGTATGCCTCATCCATAATAAAAA
>JAEZIT010000030.1 GCA_023436495.1 Acidobacteriota bacterium | reverse complement strand
GCCGCGCTCAGTTTCGGATTATCGGGTGGAACACGTTTAAATTCCGTGGCCGCGGAAACGATCACGTCCAGCGAACCATCTTTTGTCTGAACTACGATCTTTCCGTCCGATATCGATACAACATCGCCCATCACGACCGAGGGCTTTAGCGGATTGTCCTGCGCCTGCACCGCCGCTGTCCCGATAAGTCCTGTGATTAGAATTAGATAAACGAATAAGAATGCTCTTTTGGCCATAAAAGTATGTTTAGAGAATTGTGTTTCAATGCGCACATCAACAGCTTGGTTGCCTGCGCACTTAGATTAAGACGAAGATTCTACCAAGAAGGTTTAATGAAATATGTAAAGATTTGTAAAACCTTGGTTTCGGGGGTTAGCGTTTCTGCCAGCCGTTCGGATTCCGAGCCGTAACGACCAAGCCGATCCCGGCCGAAAACAATGCCAGCACCGCGAAGGTCCATACGTACGGGATCGACATCAATATGGTCCAGACCAATACGCCGGCAAGGATCGCCAGCGTCTCCGACCGGCTGCCTTCGGGCACAATGTACTTCGTCAGCAATTTACCGAAACTGACATGAAGTGCGACACGACCGAAAACATAGGCCAGCATCAGCAGCACGAATGCCATCAGGCCCAGCGCCGCACTTAGATAATCCGGCAGAAAGCTGAAACCGCTGATCACGCCGATCGATGTCAGGAGGAACAATGCAAAACCTATCCCGATCACCTTCAGCGTCGAAAGCTGAATTCGCGCGATCGCACGGCTCACCGCACCGGGTGCAATGGTCGCAACGCCAAGCGTCACAATGAACCAGAACAGTACCGACAGCAGCCTCTGTGCCAGGAACGACCACGACATCGCCGGTGAAAATATCTGCGAAGGATTCTGCGCCATTTCGCGCAGCTCGTCCTCAAAAACGCCGAAAACCACGGTTTCGCGGCCTTCTGTACGCAGCGGCGCCTCGCTTTCCGGCTTGTAGCTGCCGCCGAACACGATCACGTCGCCGCCGACCGACGCATCGCGTTTTTGTATGACCGAACCACCGATGGCCGCCACGTCGCCACTGACGCTGCCTTCGATGACCACATCGCCGCCGAATGCCAGCACGCCTTTGGCCGTACCTTTTACGATCACGGATTTCCCGATCGCATAGACCTCCATTTCCGGAGCGTCGTCAACGACGAGCGTCTTTTCGTCCGGCTGGGCGATCTGTGTCTGGGCGTAAAATGTGGTTTGGAAGATCAGGAAAAGCGCGAATACCACCGCAGCACGCGCAAGAGCGCGGGCCGATATAGCGGGAAATGTTAACGCGACGGTTTCACTCACTTTCCGTGGTCTGAGGATCGCCGGCCTGCGTGCGCGGCATGAAATATCGCATTACCGCCACGGCCGAGATTGCAAAAAGGATGGGAACGAGAACCGACATTGCCGGTTCCGAAATAACATGAGCGCTCAGCGTACGCAGGATCACGATAAGCCCCAACAACAGGTCGTATGTAAAATGCACCGCAAGCCCGATAACCGCGCCGATCTTGTCGGCGATCGCCGCCGCTCCCGCGAACATCATGGTCGAATCGGCACCGAGTGCAAATACCAGCATCGCGAACAACGCCCCGCAAACCAACAGGGCATTAAACTGCTCCGACCGGCCGCGAAGCCCCGAAACGCTGCTCTCGGCCCGCGTCGCGACTATCTTCGCAAAATTTTCGGGCAGTTCGACCTCGTCATCGCCCGCAAATCCCGACCCGAGCACGCATAAAAGTGCCTTCTGGTCGTTCAACTCTTCCGCACAGATGCCGCATCCGGCCATGTGAAATTCGAGCTCCAACTCCCTCTCGGGCGAAAGCTCTCCGTCCAGGTACGAGGCGATCTCGTTCGACGGGCATTCACATATGTTCTGTGTCGGCTTCATTATTATTTAAGAAATTTGATGGTCAACGGATATTCCCACAGCTCGCCGTTGTTCGCCTTGATCGCACCGACGATCGGGAAAACTACGCTTATGACGCCCACCGCGATAATCATCGGAATACCGATCAGCAACAATATCAGCACCAAACTGACGATCGCATAGATCGTCGACGATATCATCCAGTTAACGACCATCTTTCCATGTGCGTCCAGCTCCGGCATTTGGTCCTTCTTTATCTGCCAGATAAGGATCGGCGCGATTATCCCGAGCGGGAACAGGATCACGTTCGCAAGCTGCGAAAGGTGCAGGAACATTCCCGTCTGTTTCTGTTCCGGCGTCATCAGCGACATCTGCGGTTGATATTGCATGTTATAGCTCATCTTTGGTCCTTTAGACTCCCGTAAATCCTCTTTCGACAAATATCTCCCGCATCATCTCACGCGCCCGGAACAGCCTGTTCTTCACCGTGCCCAACGGCAGCCCTGTCACTTCGGCGATCTCGTCATAGCTCAGGTCCTGCGAATGCCTCAGCACGATCAGGTCCCTGTACGCCGCCGGCAGGCATTTCACAACCGCGTCGATCTCGCTCCGCCACTCGCTCCTCTCCCGGTCCTGTTCCGGCGACGGGCCTCGGCTTTCGATCTGTAATTGGTACGTACCGTCTGCGTTTTCGGTTTCAATACTCTGTTGATTTACGGAATTTCGCCGCATGTGGTCGATCGCGGCGTTGTGCGCTATGCGGTACAGCCACGTCGAGAACTTATACTCGCTGCTGTATTTGGAAAGCGAATTGTAAACTTTTATGAAGACTTCCTGCGAAACGTCCAGCGATGCGTCGTAATCGTTCAGCATTCGAAAGACGTAATTTGTGATGGGCCGCTGGTAACGCCGGACAAGCTCCTCAAAGCTGTCCTCGCGTCCGCGCATGGCTTTGGCGACCAACTCGATGTCGGTCAAACCGCGAATACCGTCGATTGCAATTGTTTGACTGGGCATAACGCTTAGGATATACGGTATTCTTATTCAAAATGTTCCCGGGCGCAAGCGAAAGTCCTCTCGGCTCTACCGCAAGCCGAGCGCCGCAAGCCCCGCCGGTGCCGCGACCTCATCGAACGTCAGGCTGCTGACAGGCAGTTCGAGACCAATGTCGTCAGGCGTTATCATGTGCAGGGCTCGTCCGAACGCCTCGGCCGATATCTCTTTGATCCTGGCGGGTTTGATCGTCCGCCCTACCACTAGCATGCCGTCCAATCCGGCACCGCCGCTGCCGCCGACGCGGTCGTTATAGAACATCAGCAGGCGATAGATCTCGTCGTCGCATTCACCGTTCGTGCACGTCACGGAACGCACCACCGCCGGTTCGCCGTTCCTAAGCAAAAGCGCCGTGAACCCGTCGTTCTGCGAACTTATCAGCAGCGAATCGCTGCCCGAACGCCTGTCCAGCCAATTTGCCTCGCTTACGGCACGCGGCATTATCAAACCGGTCTTCCACCCGAGGCTCTCGAATATCGTCTCGTATTCGTCGATCACCGACAGCTTGACCGCCGTCGCGAAATACCGCGTTCGGCCTTCCGCATCCGGCGTGATCTTCTCGCGCGAGATGCGTATTTCGCCGGCCGGCGCGCCGAAGCTCTGCTCCGCCTTCCAATCGATGACCTCTTCTAGTTCCTGTTTCGACGCCGGTTCGTTCTCCAGCGTCAGGATCGCCGTCCGCGCCGTGTTCGCAGGCAGCGAAACCGACCAGCGCCGTTGGTTCGCCAGGCCCGCCGTCACGACCGCTTCTTCCAGCAGCACGCGCAACTCAGCCGGGCTCGCGATGTTCTTTTCAAGGAAACTCGGCGTCAGCAGCCTGTCCGGCAGCGATACCGTCGCGGCCTGTTTCACGCCGAAACGCCCGCGTCCCGCCTTTTCAAGCGCGACCGCTGTAATGCTTTCCTTTTCGAGTCCGATCGCCGCCTTCGGATAATTCGGCTGGGTCAATATCGATAACATTATTAATATTCTGAATACAGTTTGCCTTCGCTGTCGCTGCCTTCCGCTAGGCTCTTTACGTCCTTCAATCCCTGTTCGGCGTCCGGCGTCGTCGTATCTTCGCCCTGGACCTCGTCCCATTCGTTCTTTTCCGTTAACGGATCGATCGGCTTTTCACGCAGGTATTTCGCGTCAACCAGGTCATCGACCGAACCCGGCAGCTTTCCCTTGTCCGCCGTGTATTGGTCGATCGCCCGTCGCATCTGCCAGAGATTTTCCTTCAGCACCGTCTCGCGCGCCTGTTGGACGCTTCGCTGATACGTCGGAAGCGCGACCGAGATCAGGATGATCAGAATGAACATCGCGATCATCAGCTCAAGCAGTGAAAATCCGCCCTGCGATCTCTTTTTTGCCTTACCAATCACTATACTTCTCTCCATTCATCGCCTCGGCGTCCGAATTCGACCTCACGTCGAACACATTCACATTGTCCCAGCTATCCGATCCTGCTTCCTGATACGACGAACGCAGCCGCCAGTCCGATTTTCCGGTCATCGGGTCGATCGGCATTTCGCGAAGATAGACCTTCGTGACCTCTTTCGTCTCGTTTATTTCGGTCGCCTGTTTCGAACCGTCGTTTATGCCGCTGCCGGCCATCGGGTTCAGGCCGCGCGGCTTTACCGTCACGCCTTCGACCAGGATATCCAGGCTCGGCGGATACCGGTCGAGATTCGTATTGTCGAATATCGTGCAATCGTCGATCACGACGCGGCTTCGCGGATCTGATGGGATATTCCCCGTCTGCCCGCCGGGTCCGGCCGGATTTCCCGACACCAACGCTCCCTGCGGGCAAGCTCCGATCGTGTCTCGTTTAAATTCGTCGATCGCGTTCCGCATCATCCGCAGCGTCTCTCTAAGCCGCAGTTCGTTCTGCCGCCTCGCCGCGTTCTGCGCCAGCGGGATCGTTCCCATTACCAGGATCGCGAGCACCGTCAATGTGATAACGAGTTCCAACAGGCTGTAACCGCCGTCATTTCTACGCTCAGCCGCCCGCGGAACTCGTTTTCCGAATAACATCTCTTTTCTATCGATCAAAATTTGACTGTGAAATTCTTGCCGTCAGCGGTCAGGAAGTTCAGCACGTCCTTTTCGAATGCGATCTCCGGTTTGGTGTCGGCCAGAGCCTCGACCTCTATATACGCGAGAATTCCCGAACCGCCCTGCACGGAACCGCTCGGCACCGCCAACGAGACGAACATCTTTCCGTTCTGGTTCAGGAACGGCGATACTGCCGTATTTGCCAGCGAAGTTCCGAACACGTCGCCGAGCTGTACACTGCGGACCGCCAGCTTTGCACCGTCGAATTTCACGCCCAGCACCGACGATTGGAACGGCGCCGAATTGTTCACCGTCACGGCGATCTTCGTACGCTCTCCCTTCTTCATTTCCGGCAGGCTCGAAGCCATCTCCAGAATCGCCGTCGGCGAAGTCGATCTAACGACGGTCTCCGCAGCGGCCGTTTCCGGCACGATCGGATTTGTGAACGACGTCGGCGTGATCTGCAGCGTCTTTACGCCCGAATCTATTGGACGCAGGTTCAAAGCAGCCTCATCCGGATTCGATGACGCAACTGCCCCTGTGTCGGTCGCGGGTTCCGCAGCCGGTTTCTCCGCCGCGCTTGTGCGCACATACGCCGGAGCATCCGTTTTCTGGTCCGGAAGCTGTACCTGTGCCGTCGTCGGCAGGCGTCTCGCCGCTGCGAGCATTTCTTCGCGTTCCTCTTCGATGATCATTGCCTCGAGCGAACCGCTTGTCGGCACCGCGACGCTTCCCGTCGGCCGTTCCACCTCGTCTTCCGGCAGGATCGAAGGTGCGCGAATAACACGCGGCGTCACCGCGATCACGATATCGACCTGTCGGTTGTCACGCGTCGGAGCCGTGAACAGGCGGCCCAGGATCGGGATCAGGCCCAGCAGCGGCAGACCCTGACGCCCGCGCGATTCCGTACCTTGCGCAACGCTCGCCAGCAGCAGCGTCTTGTTGTTCTGCACGCGGGCAGTGCCCTTTATCGTGCGTTCCGTAAAGATCGGCTGCAGCGTCGTCGCTCCCGCAACGTCCTTCGATTCGATCTCCATCGCCACCTGAACGTCCTGGTTCGGGAAAACGAGCGGTTTGAATTTCAGCGTCAGGCCGACCTGCTCGTAATTGATCACGTCGGAAACGATACCTCCGCTGCCGACGTTGTTTCCCGTCTGGAACGTAGCCGTTTTAACGGGAACGCGCTGTCCGATGCGTGCGGACGAATCTTCGTTATTGAATGCGTGTATCTGCGTCGAAGCCAGCAGCTTCGTATTGTCCTTGCTCTGAAAAGCGATCAGGTTCGCGGCCGGCAATATCAGCCCGACGCCCATGCTCTGCGGTATCAACGCACCTGCGGCATCCCTGAACAGGTTCAGCCCGTGATCCGTGCGTCCGGTCACCACGCCGCGCGTCGTTCCGCCGAAATTCTCCAGGTCCGCCCGCGTGCCCAATTGGTTGCCCAATTGCAGCAGGTCGCTCTTGTTCACCTCGTAGATCGCGACGTCCATCACGACCTCCGCGCGGTCCTTGTCCAGCGACGAGATCAGTTTGCCGATCAGTTTAATATTCTCTTCCGTATCGCGGACCGTGATGCTGTTCGTCGCATCGTCCTTCAAAACCGTCGTCTGCGCACGTCCCGGCTGTACCGGAATGGCAGCGCGGATCAGCTCCTGAACGTCCTTCGGATTAGCGTTCGCAAGATAGAACGTCCTCAGAACCAGCTGCTGGAAATTCGTTCGCCTGTTTCCCGAAGCGACCAGGATCGTCCGCGGCCCAACTCTCTGAAAGAAAAGGTTCTCCTGCAGGAAGATGTAATCAAGTGCCTTCGCCGCCGTCACACCTTTTAGTTCGATCTTTACCTTTCTCTGATCGAGCCTCGATTCCGTGTCGAACAGCACGTTCAGCTCCAGCGTCCGCGCAAGGTCCTTGATGACCTGCTGCAGGTCGCCGCCCGTCGGGAATGACAGGTCCTGAAGTTTTTCAAGCTGCGGCGGCATCGGGATATCGCGCGGAGCGTTCGGCGTCGCGTACGACGTCTGGACCAGCTTTACGTCCGAAGTATTTTCCTTGCCGTCCGTGCCTTCCTTCTTCGATTCGGTCTGAAGGCGCACCATACGGTCCATTTCCGATTTCGCCAGCTCGTTCGTCGGATCGAACGCGTACGCCTTTCGGAACGCGTTATAACCGCCTACGTAATCTTTCTCCTTTGCGGCCGCGGTCCCGCGCCTTATGTACATCTGCGACGCCTGGAAAAGCGCACGCTGCAGGTGCAGGCGGTATTCGGGGTTCTTCGGATTGTCCGCGACGGCCAGGGCGAATTCCTCCGCCGCCTTGTCCCAGACCTCCGCCGCTTCGTGCTTCATGCCTTCCTTGAAATGCTTCTTGCCGTCGCCGCGTGCGAGGACTGCGGCCGGTGAGAGCAATGTGATGATCAGGAAAAGGCTGAGCGAAATACGCAAAGTAGCTGAGTTTTTCATATTTTTGTACTTACTGTTGAGCTGCCGATTAATGCGATTACTGAACTTTCTACACGCCGCCGTTGAGGCAAAGTTTCAAAAAATGGACGCTTGCGGCGGCGCTCGGGCACAGCACCTCTGTAATTTTTATCCTAATAGCTTAAAAAAGCAAATATTTTTTCAGTATTTCAGGGCGATAAACCTTTTGTCCTTACGGCCTTCAGGCGTTATGACGCGGGCGTTTCATTCGTCACACGGTCCAGCGCGTGCTTGCTGACGCGGCCGATCACGATCACCGAGGCGATCAGGGCTATGACGGCCGGGATCATTGTACTCAAATTCTGAGTATTTTCCAGCGAAAGGTCAGACAATCCCGACCCAAGCAGCACGACCGCCGCCGACCGCGGCAGCATTCCCAGGAATGTCCCCGCCACATACGAACCGACCTGCACGCGTGCCGCCGCCATCACGAAATTGGTAAATGCGAACGGTGTTATCACCGACGCGCGCAGCAAAAAGATAACAAGCGTCGTCCGCCAAACGCTCTCCTGAAGCAACGCGTTGTACACCGCCCGCGCCCGCGGGTGCATTTCTGTCAGGTTCTCGACCTTGTTCCCGGTCAACCGCCTGTGGATCACGTATGAGACCAGCGCCGCGCCCAAAATTCCGCACATCAGTACGAAAAGCCCCAATCCAAAACTGAACGACCATCCGCTGACCACGCCGATAACGTTCGTCGGCAGCAGCGCCAGCCCGCAAAACACGAATACGCCCGCAAGGAACAGGACCGTGCCGATCTCCCAATTCTCCCGCAGCCAATAACCCAACGGGTACGCCACCATTATCAGCGCAAAACTGCCCGCGAACGGCAAGAACGTCGTCACGGCCGCTATCGGCGTCAGGCTCCCAAATTCCTTTAAACGGCTGATGATACTCAAGATAACTACTACTGCTTCGCCGCCTTCAGCATCTGCCTTCGCAGATAATCCAGCGCCGCCTGGCTCGATCGCCAGCGGATCAAATAACGGTCGCCCGGCAGCATCAATTTTATCGATTTGACCTCGTCGCGGCTCGCGTAACCTATAAAGACCGTCCCGACCGGCTTTTCTTCCGACCCGCCGTCCGGCCCGGCAACGCCCGTGACCGAAATTCCATGGTCCGTATCGGCACGCTCGCGAACGCCCTTGGCCATTGCCTCGGCTGTTTGATGACTAACGGCGCCGAATTGTTTCAGAATTTCTTTAGGCACATTCAGCGTACGCATTTTCGCGTCGTTCGAATAGCTGATTATGCCCTCCATAAAATACTTCGACGAACCCGCAATCTCCGTCAGCCGCTCGCCGATCAGCCCGCCCGTACAGCTCTCCGCCGTCGCAAGCGTCTGGCCGCGCTCCGTCAGCATCCGCCCCACGACCTCTTCCATCAGCTCGCCCGACTGCGCAAATACCGCCACGCCGAGCTTTTCCGCGATCTTCTCCGACAGTTCCGCCAGCAGCCTGTCCGCCTCCGCCTCCGAAGCCGATTTCGCCGTCAACTGGATCTCTATCTCGGTCTTGTTAAAGAGGATAGACGTCTGGACGTCTTTAAATTCCCGGTAGATCGGCGCGATCGCCTCGTCCACCGCCGATTCGCCCAAGCCCGAAACGCGCATTATCTGGCGTTTTACAAAAACATTTCCCGCACGCGCCTTCAGCCGCTCGAAAACGCTCGCTTCGAACATCGGCTGATTTTCCCTCGGCGGCCCCGGCAGCACGATCAGGAATTTCCCGTCTTCTTCCAGCAGCATTCCCGCCGCCGATCCGTTCGGGTTCGGGATCACCTCGGCGCCCTTCAAAACCCATGCCTGCCGCTTGTTTATCTCGGGCATCTCCTTGCCCCAATGCCGAAAACGCTCTCGAAGCATCGCTTCGAGCTCGTCGTGATATTCCAGCTCGCGCCCCGCGGCATTCGCCGCCATCTGCCGCGTGATGTCGTCGTCCGTCGGCCCCAAACCGCCCGTCGTGATCACCACGTCCGAACGCTTCAAAGCGTCGCTGATCGCCTCTTCCAGCCGCAATTCGTCATCGCCGACGATCGTCTTCAGCTTAACGTCGATCCCGATCTCGTTCAGCTTTCCCGTTATCCAAAGGCTGTTCGTGTCCGAACGGTCCGGCGTCAGCAGCTCCGATCCGATTGCGATAATTTCAGCGTCGAGCATTATTTATAGATCTCTACGACAGGTTTGCCGTCCGAATTGATATATGCGCGGTACATCCCTTCCGAATTGAACGAAATGCCGATATTCCCGAATTTGTCCATCGCGATCACGCCGCCGTCGCCGCCGAGTTTCCCGACCTTGCCCATCACAGCGTCCGCCGCCTGCTGCACCGGCAGAGCCCTGTATTCCATCATCGCCGAAATGTCCCGCGCAACGCCCAGCCGTATGAAAAATTCGCCCCAGCCCGTCGCCGACACCGCGCACGTGTCGTTATTCGCGTACGTTCCCGCCCCGATGATCGGAGCATCGCCGACGCGGCCGTATTTCTTGTTCGTCATTCCGCCTGTCGAAGTCCCCGCCGCCAAATTTCCGTCCTTGTCCAGCGCGATCGCTCCGACCGTCCCGAATTTGTTCGCCGGCTCTTCCGCCGCCAGGCTCACCTTCTTTTCCGGAGCCGCTTTTTCCTTTTCTTCTTTCAATATCCGCTGCAGCGCGTCCCAACGCGGCTGAGTCCAGAAATACTTCTCATCGACCAGCTCGATATTCTGTTCCTTCGCAAATTTCTCGGCGCCTTCGCCGGTCATCATGACGTGCGGCGATCTTTCCATGATCGCGCGGGCAAGAGTTATCGGATTCTTTACGTGATGCAGCCCCGCCGCCGCTCCTGCCGCCAGCGTCTTTCCGTCCATGATCGACGAATCCAGTTCGTTCTTGCCGTCCGCCGTGAAAACCGCGCCCTTTCCGGCATTGAACAGCGGCGAATCTTCCAATATCCTGATCGCGATCTCCACCGCGTACAGGCTCGTCTTCCCCGCCTGCAGAGCCTTATACCCGGCCAACAACGCTTCCTCGAGCTTTGCCCGGTATTCCTTCTCCCGCTCCGGCGTCAGAGATCCTTTCCTGATCACGCCTGCTCCGCCGTGTATTACGAACCCCAGCCGCGGATTCTGCGGCCCCTGAAGCTGTTTGATCTCGGAAAACGAACCCTTCTGCCCCAAAACCGGCGCCGCCCAAAACGTCAATACCAACAAAAGCGCTATGATCTTCTTCATCTTGTTTCTCAGTCTTCTTTCGTGCTTCTTTCTTTTTTCGTGGATATCTGTCTTCCCTCCGCGTCCTTTGCGGTTAAAACCTCTTTACCGCAAAGATCGTCCGTCGACTCAACAGACTCGTTAGACTGTATACACTCACCCCGCCAAATAATCCCTTACCTTTTTCATATCTTCCCAAACCTCGCGTTTCTTGTTCGGGTCGCGAAGCAGGTAAGCCGGATGGAACGTCGGCATGACCTTCACGCCGAAATAATCCTGAAATTCGCCGCGCAGCCGCGATATCCCGACCTTCGTATTCAGAAGGTTCTGCGTCGCCGTATTCCCGAGCACCACGATCACGCGCGGCCGCACGACCGCTATCTCGCGCAGCAAAAACGGCTTACACGTCTCCGCCTCCGGCAGCGTCGGAGCCCTGTTCCCCGGCGGCCTGCAGCGGTTGATGTTGCCTATCACAACGTCCTCGCGTTTGAAACCGATGCCCTCGATTATCTTCGTCAGCAATTGCCCGGCGCGCCCGACGAACGGAAAGCCTTGCTCGTCCTCGTCTGCTCCCGGCGCTTCGCCGATGAACATCAGGTCCGCCTGAAAATTCCCGGTCGTATGCACGATCTGTGTCCGTCCCTGATGCAGCGGGCACCGCGTGCAATTTCCTATGTCGAGCCTTATCTGCTCGATCGTCTCATCCGATTCGGGCAGGCCGGCAGTCCGGTCCGCAAACGGCTCCTTCGCCACTTCTTGTTTTGCCACAATTTTCTTCTCCGGAATTTTCACTTCGGCTTCCGCATGCAATACCGATCTTAATGCGGGTTCGCGTTTCCCGAGCGTCGGCAGGCTCGACAATCTCGACCGGGCCCCGCCGCGCGGTTCTTCCGCCGGCTGCACACGCGGAACTTCCTTCGGGACAAAACGCTCGATCGGCTCAGCCTTCGTTGCCTGCGCCGGAGCGCTCGCCGGTTTGGCAACACGCAGAATTTCCGGCAGATCAGCGTCGATCGCGCCAACCCCGAGCTCCTGCATATACAGCAGGTGCTCGCGAACGTCCGCGATCAAACTTTCCTTTTCACCTTCAAAACTCATCCCTGTTTCCGCCGCCTTAACCTTACGACCTCGTCCAATATCCTGTCCGCCATCTCGCGTTTCGACATCAGCGGCAATTCCGTCGCGTCGTCGCTGCCGCGCGTCAATATCGTAGCGATGTTCGTATCGGTATCGAATCCCGCGCCTTCCTTCGTAATATCGTTCGCCACCACGAGGTCGAGCTTTTTCTTCTCCAATTTCGAACGCGCGTATTTCACAACGTCGTTCGTTTCCGCCGCAAACCCGACCAGCAGCATACCGTTCTGACGTTTGTCCGAAACGTCCGACAAAATGTCCTTCGTGCGCGTCAGGTCCAGCGTCAGCGATTCAATTCCGTCCTTTTTTATCTTCGCGTTGGCCGTCTCCGCCGGAGCATAATCCGCGACCGCCGCGGCACCGACAAAGACCGTCGCATCGCTCAAACGTTCCATCACCGCGGCATGCATCTCCGCCGCCGACAGCGCCTTTACTACCTCGATCCCCTCGGGCGGCTTCACCGTCGTCACGCCCGCGACCGCCGTCACCTCTGCACCGCGCTCGCGCGCCGCTTCCGCCAACGCAAATCCCATCTTGCCCGATGAATGATTCGAAATGAACCGTACCGGATCGATCGGCTCCCGGGTTCCCCCGACAGTGATCAGCAGCCTTTCACCCGCCATATCCTGCGAATGCTGTTCAGCGGCCGCGGACCCCGGACCTATTTTAGTTCGTGCTGTTTCGCGTTCGTTCGTGGCTGACACCGCCTTTGCATCTCCGCGTCTCTGCGTCTCTGCGGTTAAAACCTCGACCGCCTGCGCGACGATATTCTCCACGTCTTCGAGCTTCCCGGTCCCGACCGTCTTGCACGCCAGCTCGCCGGCGATCGGCTGCACGAACCGCACGCCGTCGTCGATCAATCGCTCGATATTCCGCTGCGTCGCCGGCTGGTCCCACATCGTCGTGTTCATTGCCGGGGCGATCATCACGGGCGCCGTACACGCCAGGTATGTCGAACTCAGAAAATCGTCCGCGATGCCGTTCGCAAATTTCGCTATCGTGTTCGCCGTCGCCGGCACGACCAGGAAAAGGTCTATCGTCTGCGAAAAATTCACATGCGCGATCGGGTCCGGATTGTCCGGAGCATAATCGTCCACCAGCACCGGCCCGTCCGCCAATGCCCGAAACGTCAGCGGCGTCACGAACTCCGTCGCATGCCGCGTCATCGCCACCGACACCTCGCACCCAGCCTTCTGCAGCAGCCGCATCACCTCAACCGCCTTATAAGCCGCGATCCCGCCGCATACTCCTAATCCCACCCGAAACTTTCGCATCTCTTTCCGCTCTTTCAATGTCTTCGCCTTTCGGTTTCTTAGCCCTTCACTGTCCTCATCCGTATCTTCTGTGGTTTTAATTCCTGTATTTTCTTCTTTCTTGTCGCGCGGACAAATTCTTTCGCTTATCTATTCTTTCGCGCTTTTACGTGGCTACATCTCTAGCGTCTTCGCGTCCCATAGATTTTACTATATTTATCGCAATTGGCATTTATCGCAATTGGCTATGTTGGAAACTCCGGCCACCAAGCGGATCCCGGGTGTAAAGGTATTGGATACTCTACTTTAAGTTGACGCTGGCCCCGCCGATCCAAACGCCGTTAAATTTCTTCTTATAAATTGCCACGGGCTTTAGCCCGTGGTCACCGCCCAACAATCGCCCCGGCTTTAGCCGAACTACTCCGAAAAAAACAGTCTTCCTTATGGCTTCAGCCAAAAACCTTTGGGCTAAAGCCCGGTCAATATTGATGCTCTATCCCCGAGCTAAAGCTCGGGGCAACTAATAATACCGAGCTATGCACGATTCATTCTCCCCCACTCCCCCACTCCTCTACTCCCCCACTTCCGCCCTCCGCCCCTTGATCCGAGAAGCCTACGCAGCCATCTTGACTTGGTGGTCCAAGGCTTGCCCTGTATTCGCTTCAAAAAGACGGCAAAATTCCTGGTCGACGGCCAGCAGTTCGACCTCCTCTACCGCCCACGGCGAATAACCGCTTTGGCCGGATCGGATCTCTTCCAGGAATGAATTCCAGTCCATCCACCTATAGTCATTTACTTCCTCGGAACGCGGCTTCGGCTGGCCATTGGTGAACCCTATGAAAACCGGGCAGATCTCGTTCTCGACGACGCCGTCCTTCTCCGCGCGATAACGGTAATCGGGCAATATCTCGAAAAGCTCGATACCGCGGTAACCTAGCTCGTGCCGGAGCCTGCGTTGAGCGGCACTCTTCACTTTTTCGTGCAGCATTACGTGGCCACAGCACGAATTCGACCAGACGCCCGGCCATGTTTTTTTTGTAAGTGCCCGCTGCTGCAGAAGCAGCTCACCTTGCTGATTGAACAGAAATACCGAGAACGCCCGATGCAGGGCAGTGTCGTGGTCATGTGCCTTCAGCTTGCGTTCGGTGCGGATCGGGTTGTTGTCCTCGTCCACAATGACGATCATGTCGTCAAAGGCGTAATGATATTTAATGTAGAAGACGGCCAGGCCGGCGGTAAGGCATGCCCCAAGGACCGCCGGAGCCGCCATTCCGGAGAAAGTGGCTATCGCTGTCCAAAAGACAAGCGACAGCAGCCCGCTTAACACAAGCTGTGACGGAATAGGCAGCAGAGGTTTCCGCCAATATACGAACGCCTCCAATAGCAGCGCCCCGAGCGCACCCGATAAAAGCCATCCCGCGAAGTTGGATAAGGGTACACCATAAAAGGCACCGCCTGAATCGTATTGCCAAAATCCCAGCCGGACGGCGCCGGGGTCGAGCACCAGGTCGGCTGCGGTCAATATAATGGCAGCCGCTGCCACTCGAAAAACCGGGCCCGAAAGGATCGACCCGGAAACCGCGTACGCGGCCAGAACAAGAGGCGGCCAGGCAAACGCCACCGTCCATGGTGTATAGCCGAAAAGTTGATGACCGAGCAGATCGGAATATCCGAAATGGCCGTACGGAGCACCCGTAATTATCGCAAAAGTCTCGATCGTTAGACCTAAGATCGCAAGGCCGGCGAATAATATAAATGCGTCCCGACGGCCTAACCACCGAGCAGCCGCCCAAATCGCCGGGCAAGCCGTGAGGATGATGCTGACGGCGGAAACGGCGGGCGACCAGTACGGCAGTTCGACGCTCAAGATCACGTACGAACCGGCGACAATGAAAATAAATATAAAAAGCCAGATGGCGAACTTCATAAAATTAACGGGGTTATACTACAGCCATGCTTCCGGCCGCATTTCTTTTAAAGGTTAGTCGTCCCCGATTCTGGATATACGTGTTCGGGCCGTACCTGATCGGCCTCGCCGCAGGTGCCGAAACCAGCACCGACCTTCTGGACTGGCGAGTATTTCTTTTCGGCGCATACTTTCTTTTTCCCGCCAATTTGCTGATCTATGGGATCAACGACATATTCGACTACGACACCGACCGGCTGAATGAGAAGAAGAGCGGCTACGAAACCATTGTCGAATCCGAATTTCGCGGAAAGCTGATCTTCTGGATACTTGCAGCAAACGCTCCGTTTATCGTGGTGGCCGCGGCCACGCTGCCATTCCTGCTGCCCGCACTTGCCGGTTTCTTGTTCTTTTCCATTTTCTATTCTTCCCCGCCGATCCGGGCTAAGGCGATCCCTTTCCTGGATTCCGCATTCAATATCCTTTATATCTTTCCGGGGATATTGGCTTACCGGATGCTGGCCGGAGATTATCCGCCGATATCAATAGTCATCGCCGGCGCGCTCTGGACCGCGGCCATGCACGCTTATTCTGCAGTGCCCGATATTCAGGCGGACATGAAAGCCGGGCTCAGTACGATTGCAACGACGCTCGGCACATTCCCGACTCTCGCGGTTTGCGGTGTCCTCTATATCTCCTCTGCCGTTTTGGCGTTCAAATATCTGCCATGGACGAGCGTTGCGCTGGGTGCCGCCTATGCCGCGATGATCATTGCATCGTTCCGGTACGCGAATAACGGAAGGCTGTTCTCGGTTTACCGATGGTTTCCCGTGGTCAACGCCGTATGCGGCTTTCTGCTCTTCTGGTCGATTTTGCTTTCTCGCCTTTCTTTTTAAAGTGCCGCTAGCGGCTCGGCCGTTTTAATGCCGTGGACACGTTTGTAAACCAATTCGGCGCTTATCAGGCAGATCTGCGTCCCTATGCCGGGATTTGTTCCGGCGCCGACGTAATAAAGGTTCCGAACTTTTTTCGACTGATTCCGCGGCCTGAATATCGCTGTTTGACGCAATGTATGGGCGAGCCCGAGTGCCGATCCCTTTAAACTGTTATAGTCGGCCGCGAAATTGTCGACCGTGTACACCCGCTTGTATGCCACCTTACTCCGCAAACCTTTTAGGCCCATTTCCTTTTCTATAAGAGCGAGCACCTTATCTGCGTAGGCGAGCTTATCGCTCTCGGCCAGGTTCAGATCGGAGGCTATCGGTACCAATACAAACAGGTTTTCCTTGCCTTTTGGTGCTACGCTGCCGTCGGTAATACTCGGGGCGCATACGTAGAGTGACGGCTCGGATGGCAGCCGCGGATTCTTATAGATATCGTCGAAATTGTCGCGCCAATCTTCCGAGAAGAGCAGATTGTGATGGGCGATGCCCTGAAGCTTTTCATTTATGCCCAGATAAATTATGAACGCTGACGGGGCCATGACCTTCTTATTCCAGTATTTCTGCGGGTAACTCTGAAAGCGTTCGTCCAGCAGCCTGGTCTCGGTGAACCACATGTCCGCGTTGGAGATCACAATGTCAGCCGGTATTTCCTCGCCGCCTTCCAGCCGGACCCCGGCCGCCGCGGCGTTCCTTACTATTATCTTCTCCACCGGCGTATTCGTTCGGAGTACGGCGCCGTTCTTTTCTGCGATAAACGAAAGGGCATTTATCAATTCGTAAAAACCGCCCTTCGGATAAAACACCCCCTGATTGAAATCCATGTGGCTCATTAAATTGTACAAAGCCGGCGCTTCATAAGGAGATGTACCTAAAAACACCATCGTGTACTCCATGACCTGGCGGAGCTTGCTCGACCGGAAGAACTTCGAAACGAACCTGTGCATCGTCGAAAAGACCGACAGCTTTTGTCCTTCGGTCATCACCCGTTTGTTGAAAAAATCGAAGATCGTGTCGTAATTCTTGAACATGAAGTGCTGGGTCGCTACTTCATATTGATATTCGGACTGCCGGAGATAAGCCTTCAGCTTCTCGCCCGCGCCGGCCTCGACCGCGTCGAAAGCGGCAGCGTCACGTTCGATATCTGAATTGATATCAAGCCTGCCGCCGCCGTTGCGGAAAAATATGCGATACGACGGCGACAGCTTTTGGAGTTCAAGATGCTCGTCCACATTCTCACCGACGAGCTTGAAATAGTGCTCGAAAATATCCGGCGCGAGATACCATGACGGCCCCATGTCGAACCGAAAGCCTTCGTGCTCGAACACATTCGCCCGGCCGCCAAGATGCTCATTTTTCTCAAGCAGCGTGACATCGTAACCCTTTTTCGCGAATAGCCCCGCAGTCCCGAGCCCGCCAATGCCGCCGCCGATGATCACTACCCTCTTACTCATATACGCCCGCCAGGGCTTTTGCCGATAACCATAATTTCTGCCGCAGATTCGTCCGCACTCGCCCGTTGTATACGTTGTAGCTCGCTCGTTCGATCTCAGCGAGGATCGCTTTGTAGAGCACGTACGAGATCCGAACCGCCAGCCGCCCGCGCCAGTGAAGCATTTTGATGCCGGGGAGGGCTTTGCGATAGAGCTCTCGATTGCGCCGTATTTGAAATTTCATGAACTCGATGAACCGTTCGTCGTGGGTCCGCCGCGAAATGTCTCCGTTGTCTAGCCCGAACCGGCGAAGCTCGTCCTGTGGCATATAAACGCGCCCCAGTTCTTCGTAGTCTTCCCGAATATCACGCAAAAAGTTCGTGACCTGAAACGCGTAACCGAGGTTCACAGCATATGGAAAGGCATCTGCGGAACTGTACCCCACGATCCGCGTGACCATCAGCCCTATCACACCGGCGGAGCCGTACATATACTCTTCCAGTTCGTTGTAATCGGCGTATTCGCTTTTCTCCTCGTCCATGAACATCGAGCGTAGGAACGCCTCGCCGTCTTCCTTCGGAATTCCGTACCTGCGGAAGGTGTGGACGATCGCGTTCATGACCTCGTCGTCGCTTCCGCCCCTTTCCATCGCCGTCAGCCATTCATCCCGCCAGTTTTTCAGGTTTTCCAGCGCTGCCGCCTTATCGCCCGATCCGGGGCCGTCCACGATCTCATCGGGAATGCGTGCGAAGGCGTATATTCCGTAGATCCCATCCCGCGTTTCCGCCGGAAAGAATTGGGTCGCGAAATAAAAGCTGGTCCCGTATCTCCGGGTGATCTCCCTGCAGCGCGATATGCCTTTCAAAAGAGATCGCCTTTCCCCTTGCGAATCCGGCATATATTTGTCCTCTGTCGTTGTTCGGATATTGTAAACCTCCCGATGTTCGCCGCCATAGAACTTTTTTTTCATTACTACTGATTGTTCGGCCTTTTACCGGATTTGGATTCACCCGATGCCTCCGAAAAAGTTATATCGATCAAATAAAGAGAATGTTAGAATCCAATCTACACAGACCAGCGAATATTAAGGTATTGAGGCGATCGGAGACGGTTCAGGACACATCGAAACCTCCACCTGGTTACTCTCCGGGCCTCTGCGGCGAAGTTGAGAAAAGGGGATTTAGTGTATGGAAAACTCACAGGCGGCCTTTTTCGCCACGCTCGGCAAACCTTTAACACCTGTCGCGGCCGAGGCCACGGCCGGAGCGGATCTTTGGGAATACGCGAACAAGCACCGGTCCAGGATCGAAACCGCGATAAAACATTCGCTGCCGCTCGCGCCTGCTGCGATACAGACGACATTCAACGAAGCTGTTTTCAGGGCCATCTTTCCCGGCGGCAAGCGGCTCAGGCCGGTGATAACCCTGCTCGGGGCAGAATTGTACGGCGCTGATCCCGCAGAGGTCCTTCCGGCAGCCGTCGCGGTCGAATTCATTCATACAAGCTCCTTGATCTTCGACGATCTTCCCTCCATGGACGACTCATCCGAACGCAGGGGAGAAATTGCGCTGCATGAAGCATTTGGAGAGGGGCTGGCAACCCTGGTCGCTATCGGTTTCCTGAATGCGTCGTACAAACTCGTGACGCTGAATAATGCAGGCGATCCTGAACGCTCGCTTCAGGCGATCGGGGAAGCCGTTGAATGCATCGGCCCATCCGGAATGATCGGCGGCCAGGCCCTGGACCTGTTGTATGCCGAGCGGCCAGCGGGCACGGCCCGAGAACTCGCCGCCGGCGAACATCTGAAAAACCTTAAAACGACATCGCTGATACGCCTGGCATTGAAACTCGGTGCCATCCACGCACACGTGGGCAGCAGCGAGTTGTCATCGCTGGACACATTCGCGGACCTACTTGGCCTCGCATACCAGAAAAGCGACGACCTTATCGACCTCAAGGACGATGCGGCCCGGATCGCGGCTAAGGATAACTTGTCACTCGACCTTCGCGAAAAAATAATACGAAGGGAGTTGGACCAAACTGTCACGGCCGCAAAGGAACTGATCCGGTCGGATCTGCCGCAGTGCCGAGCAAGCGAATGCCTGCTGCAGCTTAGCGATTACATCAGAACCCGTGTAAGCTGATTCCGGAGCGGTCGCTAATCGATGTCAACTCAGGTCACTTCTTCGGAAACCGTTTATAGCGGGAAAATATTTGATGTTCGGGTGGACCGGATAAACGAGAACGGCTCGAATTACAGCCGCGAGATCGTCGTGCATAAGGGCAGTGCAGTGATACTGCCTGTGTTTGAAGATAACACCGTCGCCCTGGTGCGGCAGTACAGGCACGCTGCCGGGGCTTCGCTGCTTGAGATCCCTGCCGGGACGCTCGATCCCAACGAACCGCCGGAGATCGGCGCCGCCCGCGAGCTCGAAGAAGAAATAGGCGTCCGCGCCGCGAACATAGAATTGCTCACCGAATTTTACGTCTCGCCCGGCTTCCTGACCGAAAAGATGTTCCTCTTCCGCGCCTCCGGAATGACCGCCACCGCCCAAAACCTCGAAGAAGACGAGATCCTGACCGTCGAACGCTACACCTTTCCCCAACTCCGCGAAATGATCGCCAACGGCACCATACAAGACGCCAAAACGATCATCGGCATCCTCCTCTCAGAACCGCGGTAGAACAAACCCTGCACTTTTTTCCGGCGTTTTCATTAATAATTACTAATTGATCAATTAATAATTACTAATGTCTAAACCCCGCCACATCGCCCTCCGCCACCTCGCGTTAGCGCGCGGGTTCTTATTCAGGTCAGAACCACCTCGCGTTAGCGGGTGGGTTCTTCCACTTGCACAAGCACGCATCCATTGCAGAAGCCCGTCTCTAAAGACGGACTCGTTGTCAAGGCAGAGTTCGAGCGTTCCGCCGTTTTGGGCGGTTGTAACTTTGCCGGTTTCGCAGACAAATAGAAAGTCGCTCATTTTATTCAATTTGTGTGTCTGAAGCG
>JAEZIT010000022.1 GCA_023436495.1 Acidobacteriota bacterium | reverse complement strand
CACCCATACCACGTGCCATGTTCGTCGACAGCCCCGAGGAATTACCGTGGAGTCGGTTCGACGTTCCGTGGGTCACTTCGTGAATGATGACTTCGGCGTCGCCGGTACCGTCGTAATCAGGTGTCGGGCCGGTCCACAGAAACATCTGCATGCGTCCGCGGCCGCCGTCCGCCGGCGTCGAGAAGTTTGCGTTGTTGGTGCCGGACGAATCCTGTCCTTCTGCTGAGACGCGGTCGTTTCCGATGCCGCCGCGGCCAAAGTTATCATGCTGGAAGTTGAACGCCTGTTCCGTGAAACCGCGTTTGTAGAGTTCGTCGTGATAGAGATTCATCACGTAGAACATCTGAATAACGGCGCCGCGCTGAGCCTGCGGTGTCAGCGGGTCGTCACCAGGTGCGGGATTTCCCGGCGGAGGATTCCAAGTTGAATCAAACACGCGGTTCGGGCTGCCCGTCTGCGGAGCGTCAATACCATTCGATCCGTCTCGGTCGATACCTGCTTCCAGGTTGTTACCGTCGGTGATATTTGCACCGTCGTTGATCCAGCCGTTGTTGTTGAACGAGTTAGCGCCTTCATTACCGATAAGAGTAACGTTGGCTCTGTTGATCAGAGCTCCCTGCGTACCCAACGTTGGGTTGATCGGTCCCGGTGACAGCGGTGCCGGGTTGTCGGCCGCATTGATGTAGCCGTTCGTGTTGCGGTAAACCTGATAGGTCGCGCTTTGCGTCTGGTCTTCGGTAATGTTCTTACGCCACAGCATCGTGCCGCTTTCGGCATCGACGATGACGTAATACGCATTGACCGGCTGCCAAATTAGAACGCGCCAAGCCGGAACTGCAACGCCGGGTTCGGTCGGGAAGTACATCTTCTCGGCCGTCGTTGCCCAGTCGCCATCGCCGAAAACGACCTTCAGGTCATCCGATGCGGCATCGTTGCGCTGCGTATCAACGGGCTTCAGTTCATAGTTGATGTTGCGTGCAGCCGAGCGGACCGCGTCAACCGGATCACGGAAGTCGGCGGAAAGGCTCGAATATTCGAGGCCCGGTGCCAGGTTGTTGATGACGCGCATCATTTCGCCTTTTTTCGTGAAACCGGCTTTGATCTCACCACGGAAAACCGGGATGCCATTGATCTCCTGGTTCAGCTGTGCAAACGAAAGATTGCCGTCCGGATTCGTGTAATCCGAAACAACGCGCAGCGAATCTGCCTGTTCCGACGAAACGCCGACCAGGCTACTGTTCTGTTTGATAAAGCCGCGGAGCACTTCTGAACGTTTTGCGCTAGAAGCCGGGCTCAGTCTTTCGACATCGTCTCTCCAGACATCCGGAGCGATGACTTCGGGGATTCGGATGTCTTCGTTGTATTCTACCTTGAGGCTGGGAACGCGCGATTTAAGCGCCTCTTCACCGCGGGCGAAATCTTCGCGGGTCGTGGCGATTGCCGAGGCGTCCTTTCCTACCGAATTTCTGAATTTGACCAGAGCATCGGCACTTTCGGGACGCTTTACGTCCATCCGAATGTCATAATTCGGCAGGCCTTCTTCGTGGCTTTCGGTCCGAATGAAAAGGCCCTTCTTTCCATCCTGAGCGCTCGCCTCTGACTGAAATTGATACGGCACGACTATTACGGCCGCAATCAATCCCAGTACAAATAGTGACAGCAGAAGACTAAAACGTGCTTCTGCTTTCGAACTTTTCTGCATTATAAGCCCTCCTTAAAGCTAAAAGACAGGATTGTTGTGTTTTTTACTATCAAGCTGGTTAATTAGCGTTGATCTATCACCTTAAATATAAGGACAGGATAAGAGAATGAAACAAAAGACCTGTAATTTTAAAGAGTAAGCGTATAACCCCTGGGAACGAATTAAATTAAAAATGTAAAGGAAATACTATATAAGTGAACTAATTGATCAGAGTCGAACGGCTGCCGCCATTTTTGATATAGGCACATTTATAACAGAGAAATCGAAAATCGTCAATCCAGAAAAATGGCAAAAATTGCAAAAGGCCGCAAGCTTTCGCCGCGGCCTTTTACAATATCATGACGGGACGCGCCCGCCATACTAGGGTATATATTCGGCAGGAATCGGAAGATCCGAGCCGAAGCCGAACGGGATCACGGTATAACCCGCGCTTGAGCGGTTCAGATGCCAATGACCGTCACGAAAGATTGCCTGGTCATCCTTTCCGTCGCCGTCGTAATCTCCGGGGACAGGGATGTCCGAAGCGGCCCCGAAGGCTACAAAGTCGAAGGACGAATTCGAACTGCGGAGAATATACCAAATACCATTCGAAGGACGGTAAACCGCGACATCAGTCCTGCCGTCGCCGTCATAGTCCGCGGGAACGGGCTTGTCCGTATCCAGCCCAACGCTGTATACGATGGTGCCGCCCGAGCTTTGGGAAACCCACCATACACCGTCCCGGTAAACCGCCAAATCGGTCTTCCCGTCCCCGTCATAATCGCCGTGGACCGGACGGTCGCCAGCCATGCCGAACGGACGAATGTCGACGCCACCGGAACTGCGGTTGATATACCATGCTCCATTCGATGGACGGAATACGGCGAAATCCGCTTCACCGTCTCCGTCATAGTCGCCTTGAACAGGAATATCGCCAGCGGTTCCGAACGCTGCCGCATGAAAACCGAAATCGGTACTACGCAGAACGTACCAAGTTCCCGTGGATTCTCGCCAAACCGCAGCGTCCGCCTTACCGTCGCCGTCAAAATCGCCTGGCGTCAGCATATCTGTAGACATCCCGAATCCGAGAGCTAAAAATCCTGCCGTCGAACGATTTAGATACCAAGCTCCCTCTGAGGGCCGGAATACCGAAACATCCGTCCTGCCGTCACCATCGAAATCGGCGCGAGCCCTGGCAAAGTTATCTATGCATATCGCCGTGCCGGCAAATTCGATGTTATCTATGTTCCAGCCGGGATTCGGTCCGGAGCCGACCGTGTTGTCGTCAGAACCGAAGCTGAATCGGAATTGAACGTTCTGACCGGCTGCTGAAGCGGGAAGCCGGACGATCGTCGTCTTATAGCCGTTCGAATTTCCATTCCAGGAGTTGCGCCCGGCAACGGGATTATTGACGCCGTTCGCACCGAGGATACCGTCGTAGCCGTTCTCCATGAACGCGCCGCCGGCTGTTACGATGTCCTGGAAAGGGCCACCACCGATGCTGATATCGAGCACGCCTCCGTCCCAGCCTGCTTCCGTGTCGTAACGATGTCGGAACTTAAGCGTAGCGGCCGGTGCCGTGACAAACGTCTGGGGGGAAGTAAGCTGCGTTCCGCCACCCACTGTTGCAGGTTCCTGGGCATATGCCGAGTTCGGAGCCGATTCGCTGTTTACGGTGGTGGTCACGAAAGCCAGCCCGCCTGAAACCGAAACGGATGTCCAGCCGGCGGGGAATGCCGGGGCCGTGACACTGTCAAAGTTTTGTGCGAATGTCACCTGCGGCTGGCCGATGATGAGCGTTTGCGTGAACGATGTAGCCCCGAGGCTGCTATTCACGTTAAGAGTTATCGTGATCGTGGAACCGCAGCCCGTGACCACGGGAACCGTGAATGGGATTGCCCGTGAGACCGTGGATCCGTGTGCGATCGTGCCGTAATCGGCAGAACCGCCGCCAACTACTTGTAATGTAACGCCCGTAGCTGAACCGCCTGTATTGTTAGTGAGAGGAACGGTCAGGGTCAGGGCTTCGCCGGGTTCGAGGTATCCGTTTCCATTGGCATCGACGACAGTCATTGACGGCGTTTGTGTCAGATTCGGCAGGTCGAACGCTTCTGTTACACGTGCATTCCCGGTTCCGGTCCCAGGATTCTGAATGCTTGCGCTGAACCCCATTCCGCGTGCGGCAAATCCCGCCCAAACGTCAGCGACATCCGCCGCTCCTCCGCTGGCAAGCGTCGCAGCAAGGATCGCATCGCGTTCGGTCAGGAAGGTCGGGCCGATCGGAGCGAGCTTCATTCCGTCGGTGACGAGCTGAAGGACCTTTCGGTTGCCGACTGCCCAACCGAGCCGGGTGACGAAACGGGCGCGGACTTCCCAAAGGGCGCTGCTCCAAACCTCGCCGGCATTATGGACCTGATCCGCGGCTCCGCCGCCTGATGGTGGAAAGGCACCGTCCGCAATATTGATCCTCGAGCCGTCGATATCCGCGAACGTCAACGGATTGTGAGGGCGGTTATTCGGGCCGCCGGTATACGCTATCACCGCTTTCGGAAATCGCCGGATGCCGTAGTAAGCATTATTAAATCCGACGCCGCCGAGTCGGTAGGTATCATAAGCGCCGGTAGTATAGACGCCGTTGATCGGGTCCGTGGGTTCACTAAGTAGTGAATGACCGTAGAAGTCCGACCAGCCTTCGCCCATACCGCGCGACATGTTGAGCGAAAGTCCGCTGCCGTTGCCGTGGAGGCGGTTCGATAGGCCGTGTGTATGCTCATGAATGATCACATCGGCATCAAGGTCACCATCGAAATCGGGCGTCGGCCCCGTCCACAGATACATCTGCATGCGGCCGCGGCTACCGTCGGCCGGTGTCGCAAAGTTGGCATTGTTAGTTCCGGAGCAATCCTGAGCCTCGGCCGAAACGCGGTCATTCTCGACGCCGCCGCGCCCAAAGTTGCTGTGCTGGAAGTTACGTGCTTGCTCAGTGAACCCAAGCATATAGAGTTCGTCGTGATACCAGTTATTAATATAGAAAAGTTGAGTAACCGCTGCCTTTTGGAAGTCGATCATCGCCGGCGACGTACCGGCAGCTGCGCACGGAGTCGGGGTGACGCCCACTGGAAGCGGTGAATCACCGGTGTTCTGCGCCGGGTTGGTCGGGATTCCCGGATTGATCGGGAAATCGAAGACGCGGTTTGCGACGACAGGTTTGCCATTCGGATCAATACCGTTCGGATTCTCACGGTCGAGGCCGGCTTCGTTGGCGTTGCCGTCGGTGGTTGTAACCCCATCGGAAAGCCAGCCGTTATTGTTGAATGTATAAGGGGTCTCATTTCCTACCCGCGTAATCGCAACCCTGGGAATTCCTGCACCCTGAATACCGCTGAGCGTCGTTGGGCCCGGGGTTATCGGAAACGGGCTTTCGGCAACGTTTATCATCGCGTTGGGGTTTGTCCAGACATTGTATGTTGCAGACTGGGTCTGGTCCTCCGTGATGTTCTTGCGCCACAGCATTGTGCCCGTTTCAGCATCCACGATGACGTAGAAGGCGTTGACCGGCTGCCAAATAAGAACCCGCCATGCCGGGACCGCAACGCCGGGCTCGGTCGGAAAGTACATCTTCTCGGCCGTCGTTGCCCAATCATCACTGCCGAACACAACTTTAATATCCGACGATACAGATTCGTTCTGCCGCAAATCCATATGCTGCGGATCTAATGCGATATGACGGGCCGCGGCATTTACCGCGTTTATCGGATCGCCGAAATTCGCCGAAAGGCTTGCATTAGAAATGCCGGGAGCAAGATTATTGATCACGCGGATCATCTCTCCGGATTTGGCGAAGCCCGCTTTGATCTCACCGCGGAAAACCGGAATGCCGTCGATAAACTGCTCGAGATGAGCAAATGACAGATTGCCGTCAGGATTAGTATAGTCCGCGGTGACCTTTAAATTATCGATCTCGTTCCCGGCCACGCCGATCAACGCTTCGTTTTGCTTTGCAAAATCGCGTAGGATCTCGGAGCGCTTCATTCCCGAAGGTCCGGTTAGGTATGCAGGCCCCTGTTTTACGTCAGGAGCAATCACTTCAGGAGTACGAATATCTTCGTTATAGTCGATCTTAAGTGTCGGTATGCGCTTGCGAAGTTCGTCCTCGCCGCGAACAAAGCTGTCACGGACGTCGGCAATCTCAGCAGCCGGCTTTTGAAGGCTGTCGCGGAAAGCTGCTAGCTTTGAGTATGCCGACTTGTCCATTCGAATGTCGTAATTCGGCAGATCCGCCGATCGGCTCGACGTGCGTTCCAATAATCCGCTTTCGCCGTCGCTGATGGCAGACGCCTTGAATCCGTCAAACAAAAATATCAGAGTCAAAAATGCACCGGCAGCAACGGTTCCTAAAAACAGCTTTCTGCGGATGAGAGAGAAATAGCGCAATCGCATGTGTAGAGCCCTCCTTTTGGCTCGATCAAATACGTGTTGAAAAAGATGGACGGGTCACGCCCCGATTATCGAAATTTACTTCGAAAAGTACTAGAATAATAAAATCACTACGCCAGAATTGAATATCGCTGCAATCTTCAAAATAAGAACGGGCGATTCCGAACGGGCAGGTGCGGGATTAACCGGAATCTAACTATCCTATTCAAAAACCAAGGAATTCGTGTGAAGTTTTTAGCAGATTATGCCGTTTGAGTCAATCGATAAGAGTCGCGGGGTCAATTAGATGGATAACATGTTTGGCGAAAATGGATTGATCGCTAAATTTCACGAAAACTACGAGAATCGTCCCGGCCAGGTCAAAATGTCCGAGGCGATCTTTCGGGCGTTCGATGAGAACAAGCATCTGATCGTAGAAGCCGGGACCGGTACGGGGAAGACCCTTGCTTATCTGATCCCGGCGATCGCGGCTGCCACCGGCCGGAACAAGCGTGTCATTATTTCGACCGGCACCAAGAATCTGCAGGAGCAGTTAATGGAAAAGGATATTCCTTTCCTGCAGAAGGTCATGCCGAAGAAATTTACGGCGGCCTATATGAAAGGACGTTCGAATTACGCCTGCCTTTATCGAATTGCCAAGGCCGAAAATCAGCCGATCCTCGATGGTTTGAACGAACGCGACCATTTCGAAGAAGTGCGTCAATGGGTCCGTCAAACCAAGACTGGCGACCGCAGCGAACTCGTCGGATTGCCGGAAAATCTGCCGTTCTGGAGCCGAATCAATGCCAAGTCAGATGCATGCATAGGCCAGAAGTGTCCAGAGTTCGAGCCCTGTTTTATCACACAGATGCGGGCAAAGGCCGAAGACGCCGACATTATCATCGTCAACCATCATCTTTTTTTTGCTGACCTAAACGTGCGCGGTAACCAGTACGGAAAAGTGCTGCCCGATTACGGGGCCGTTATTTTTGACGAAGCCCATTTGATCGAAGACATCGCAGCGGATTATTTCGGCTTTCAGGTATCGAATTTTCAGATCGATGAGATCGTGCGTGATGCCGACCGTCTGCCGATAGACGACGCCGCTGCCAACCGTGACATAAGCAGAACCGGCGTCAAGATCATTGGCCTGGCCGATCAATTCTGGGTGAGATTTTCACAGGCACGGACGAACGATGGGCGTTTTCCGCTCATGCCGGACGCATTCGCATATCGAAACCGCGAAGGTGAAAATTCTCCAACACCGCTGGGCGAATCATACCTCGCCCTGGACACTGCGCTCAGCCGCTTGGAAACTGAGATCGACCCGTTCGCTGAAAAGATACCCGAAGCCGAAAGCCTTACCAGACGGATACGCCAAACGCGTTTTGATCTGGAGTTTATTGTTAAACAGGCCGAGAGGAATTTCGTGTATTGGCTAGAACGCCGCGGAAAAGGGATATTCCTGCAGGCTTCGCCGATCGATGTGTCGGGCCTTCTCCAGGAGAAGCTTTTTGATAAAGTCGACACCTGCGTTTTGACATCCGCAACTTTGTCCACAAACGGCAAGTTCGATTTCATCCGCAATCGATTAGGTTTAGACCGTGCAAAGACATCCGCTCTAAGCGCTCCGTCGGCGTTCGACTACGAAAAGCAGGCGATCATTTATCTACCAAAAGCGATGCCGGACCCTCGGTCGCCGGAATTTACGCAGCTTGCTGCCGGCGAGATCATAAAACTGCTCCAAGTCACGAAGGGAAGGGCATTTGTCCTTGCGACCAGCAATTATTCGATGAACGCTCTCTATGAGATCGTCTCTTCGCGTGTGAATTTTCCGTGTTTTATTCAGGGTTCAATGTCAAAGACTGGGCTTCTAGACCGCTTTCGAAAAACGCCGAATGCAGTGCTTTTCGCGACGTCGAGCTTTTGGCAAGGGGTTGATGTCCGCGGCGACCAGCTTTCCTGCGTGATAATCGATAAACTTCCGTTTGCAGTGCCTTCAGATCCGGTGGTTGCCGCGCGAAGCCGATTTATTGACGACAATGGCGGAAAATCTTTCTTCGACTACAGCGTACCGCAAGCAGTGATAACCCTGAAGCAGGGAATCGGGCGACTGATACGAAGCAAGACCGATAAAGGAGTTATTGCTATTCTCGATTCGCGTCTCCGGACAAAAGCATACGGGCGGGATTTTCTGAACAGCCTTCCCAAAACCAACGTGACCGCTGACATGCGGGAGGTCGCGGCGATGTTTCGAACCGAGGACTCCGAAGCTGTCTAGCTA
>JAEZIT010000131.1 GCA_023436495.1 Acidobacteriota bacterium | reverse complement strand
GCGGCTCGAAGCAAGCAGGCGGTTGTCTTTGGACAAAATCTCGACCCGCGTCAGATTGCCGGCTTCGGCGAGCCGGTTGAGTTCGGCCTCGGAAATAACCTGGCCGTCGAGCGTCAGGGCGAGCATTTTCGCGGCGTTCTGCAGGCGTTCGAATTGTTCGGTGGCGGAACGCGTCTGGACCTCGCGTGCTTCGCGGACGACGTCTTCGGGAATTTGCGTGAACCAGCGTTCGAGCGCACGGTTCAGGAACAGGTACGAAAAGAGCGCCATCGCGATGATCGGCAGCACGCTGATGGCGAAGAAATAGATGAGCAGACGGGTCTTGATCTTGGACCCGAGCTGGAACGAACGGCGTTCGCGGGCGAGCTTGATGATGCTGCGGAGAAAGATGAATCCGAAAATGACGAACGCGATGAAATTCAGCGACGACAGGGCGTACAGCAGCAGCGTGTCGCTGGCCGTATCGACCGACAGATTTTTCCAGACGTTCGACGATTGCAGCAGGACGAGAAGCGTCAGCAGCAGCAGCACGATGCCGCCGAGTATCCACGGCATTCGGCGACGGGACTTGGGCGGCTGCGGGGTTTCCATCAAGGAGAGTTTAGCACAGGAACACGATTATCATGTCCGTGCCGGCGCGGCCCGTAAATCGTGTTAAACTCGAACAATTTATGACGTTACACGCGGCGTTCTATAACAATAGCGGCAGGCTGCGTAGCGGCTGGCGGTTCGCGATGTTCCTGCTGATGTTCATTTTCGCCAGCCTGGTGCTGTCGGTCGTGATGCAGGGCATTTCGGCGGCGCTGAATGCCGAATTCGCCGGCGGTTCGGGCGTATTCTTGTTGGTCAGCAGCATTCTGTCGCTGGCGGCGGCGCTGGCGGTCGGGTGGCTGGCGGGAAGGTTTTTCGAGGGCCTGCCGTTTCGGGCGTTGGGAGCGTCGTTCACTTCTGGATGGGCGCAAAATCTCGTGCTTGGACTGCTGATCGGCGGGGCGACGATAACGCTGGCGGTCGCGATCGCTTTTATCGGCGGTAATTTCCGGCTTAAGATGAATTCTGCACCGGCGGCGGCGATCGCGGACACTGCCGTCAGGTCGCTGGTGATATTCGCCGCGGCGGCCGCGTTCGAAGAAGCTCTGTTTCGGGGCTACATTCTGCAGACGTTCTCACGCGCGGGGCTGGCGTGGTTTGCGATCGCGATGACGTCCGCCTTCTTCGGCGTGGTGCATTTAGGGAATCCGAACGCGGGGATAATATCGACGGCCAATACCGTGCTTGCGGGCGTATGGTTCGGGGTCGCGTATTTGAAGACCCGCGACCTGTGGTTCCCGTTCGCGCTTCATTTTGTGTGGAATTGGATGCAGGGTTCGGTCTTTGGGATCGAGGTCAGCGGATTGACCGAGATCGTTCGCGAACCGCTGTTTCGCGAGGCCGACGCCGGGCCGGTTTGGCTGACCGGCGGCGATTACGGCATCGAAGGCGGGATAGCGTGTACCATAGCGATCGCGGCATCGATCGCGGCGATACATTTTATTCCGTGGACGAAGGCGGATGCCGAACTTCTGGCGATGTCCGGGCCGGAATTCGACCGCGTAAATACTAGAGAGTCTGTATCTTAAAGGAAATATCGACGGCGCGTGCCGAATGTGTCAGGCGGCCGACGGAGATAAGGTCCACGCCGGCTTCAGCAAACGAGCGGACGCGGTCGAGCTCCATCCCGCCCGAAGCCTCGATCAGCACGGAAGGGTTCATATCACGCGACATTTTCACGAGCTTTGCGGCCTCTTCCGGCGTCTGATTGTCGAGCATGATGATGTCCGCGCCGGCTTCGATCGCTTCGCGAAGCTGTGCCCAGTTGGTCACTTCGACCTCGATCTTGTGGAGGTGCCCGACCGTTTGTTTCGCCGACATCACGGCTTCGGTAATGCCGCCGGCGAGGGCGATGTGGTTGTCCTTTATCAGCACGCCGTCGTCCAGGCCCATCCGGTGATTTTTACCGCCGCCGATGGTCACGGCGTATTTTTCGAGTATCCGGAGGCCGGGCGTGGTCTTTCGCGTGTCGACAATGGCGGCATTGGTGCCTTCGACGGCGCGGACGAATTGCCGCGTCAGCGTCGCGATACCGGACATCCGCTGAAGGAGGTTCAGAGCCACGCGCTCGCCGGTCAGCAGCGTATCGGCATAGCCCTGAAGGGTTGCGAATACCGTACCTTCAGCGACCTCGTCGCCTTCGTTATGGGTCGTTTCGATCTCGGAGCTTTCCGAATCGAGGTGAAAGAACACGGCTTCGGCGACCTCGAGCCCGCAGATCACCAAGGGTTCCTTCGCAAGAAAACGGCCTCTTCCGCGAACTTCTTCCTTTACCGTCGCCTGTGTCGTAATGTCGCCGCGGCCGATGTCTTCCGCAAGAAAGTCGCCGATCGATGCGAGGACGTCTCCGTTTTCAAGCCAGTTCATAAATTTATCCAAGCGATTCGAGATTGCCGTTCAATGTTGCCGACTGCTGCTCGATCTCGGCTTTTCGGTCCCGCAATTCCTTTACTTTTTCCGCAGGCGCCTTTTCGACGAAATTCTGATTGGAAAGCTGTCCGTTGAGCCGCTGCAGTTCCGTATCTAGTTTAGCGAGTTGATTTTGCAGCCTTTCGCGTTCCTTGTCAAAATCTATCAGGCCTTCGAGCGGGATGGCGATCTCGGCATTTCCCGTGAGCACGGCCTTTGCGGAGGCTTTCGGAGTGTCGAGTTTATCGCCGATGACGAGCGATTCAGCACGCGCGAGCTTCAGGATCTGCGCCATGTTGTCGACGAAGACCTTTTGCATCGCCGGTTCGGCGGCGGCGTGGACCGCGACCTTTTCGCTCGGTTTGATATTCATTTCGGAGCGGATGTTCCTGACCTTCGAAATGAGTTCGATGACCGAATTCATCTCGGATTCGGCCTTTTCGTCGATCAGTGCTTCGTCGCCGCGCGGAAACGCCGTCAGCATGATCGTACCTTCGGCGGACGCATACGCCGGGGCGTGAAGCCCGTTCGAGACACCCGGCAATTTCTGCCACAGCTCTTCCGTAAGGTACGGCATGAACGGATGCAGCATCCGGAGCGCCTGTTCAAGAATGGTCAGGATACGCGTACGCGCGGCGTGGACCGCCGGCGACGAAACCTCGCCGCTGATCTCGTCCTTGACGAGTTCGATATACCAATCGCAGAAATCGTCCCAAAAAAAGTGGTACAAGAGTTGGACGGCTTCGTGAAATTGATACGTTTGCAGCGCGTAGTTTACCGCTTTGGCGGTTTTGTTCAGCCGCGAAACGATCCAGCGGTCGGCAATGCTGTCATTTTCGCCGATCGCCAGCGACGACGGCTCGACCGAGGCGCCTTCGGAATTCATCAGGCAAAATCGCGTCGCGTTCCATATCTTGTTCGCGAAATTTCGGAACGATTCGACGCGTTCGTCGCGCCAAGCGAAATCGACACCGGTCGCCGAACCGGCAAGCGTCATCCGCGTCGCATCGACGCCGTATTTGGCGAAAACGTCCAGCGGGTCGATACCGTTGTTCTTGGTCTTCGACATTCGCTGGCCGTTCTTGTCGAGAACGGTACCGTGAATGATGACGTCGTCGAACGGGCGTTCGCCGATGAACTTCATCCCGGTCATCACCATTCGCGAAACCCACAGAAAAATAATGTCGCGGCCGGTGACGAGCACGTCCGTCGGGTAGAATGCCTTCAGATCGTCGGTTTCCGTCGTTTCGCCGTCCCAGCCGAGCGTCGAGAAAGGCCAGAGCGCCGACGAGAACCACGTGTCCAGGACGTCGCCGTCCTGCGTCAGGTCTTCGGTACCTGCCTGTTCGAACGCCTCTTCGGCAGTACGCGCGACATAAACATTGCCGTTCGCGTCGTACCACGCCGGGATCTGATGCCCCCACCAGAGCTGGCGAGAGATCGTCCAGTCCTTCAGATTCTCGAGCCAGGTTGTGTAAACCTTTTTATGCGGAACTTCCGGGAAAAATCGCGGATAATTCTGTTCGCGCATCAGCCCGAGCGCCATGTCGCGCATTTCGTCCATTTTGACGAACCACTGTTCGGAGAGCAGCGGTTCGATGACCGTTTTGCAACGTTCGCAATGAGGCAGCGTAAGTTCGTAATCCTCGACCTTTTCGAGAAGGCCGAGTTCTTCGAATTTCTCGATTACCTTTGCCCGGGCGTCGAAACGGTCCAATCCGGCGAAATCGGCTCCGGCGGCTTCGTTCATTGTGGCGTCGTCGTTCATCACGACCAATTTTTCGAGGCCGTGGCGTTCGCCGATCTCCCAATCGTTCGGGTCGTGCGCCGGGGTGATCTTCACCGCTCCGGTGCCGAATTCGGATTCGACATATTCGTCGGCGATGATCGGGATCTGCCTGCCCGTCAGCGGCAGCGCGATCGTCTTTCCGACCAGTTCGCTGTAGCGTTCGTCTTCGGGATTGACGGCGACGGCCGTATCGCCGAGCATCGTTTCGGGACGCGTCGTCGCGACCGTCAATTTGCGGCCGGAATCGACGATCGGATATTGCAGATAGTAGAGCTTGCCGTCCTTCGCCTTTTCTTCTTTTACCTCGAGGTCGGACAGCACCGTTTTATCGCGCGGGCACCAATTTACGATGCGCGTTCCGCGGTATATCCAGCCTTCTTCGTACAGGCGGACGAACACTTCGCGGACCGCACGTGAAAGGCTTTCGTCCATCGTGAATCGTTCGCGCGTCCAATCGACCGACAGGCCTTCGCGCCGGATCTGTTTGGTAATTTCGCCGCCGTACTTGTTCTTCCATTCCCAGACACGTTCGGTGAAGGCTTCGCGGCCGATGTCCTGCGGCGTTTTGTGCTCGTCCTTTTTCAGCTGCCGCGTGACCATTAATTGGGTCGAAATGCCCGCGTGATCGACACCGACAAGGAACAGCGTGCGATAGCCGAGCATCCGTTTCCAGCGTGCCAGCGTGTCCATCAGCGTGTGCTGCAGAGCGTGGCCCATATGCAGCGATCCGGTCACGTTCGGCGGCGGAATCACGATCGAGAACGATTCCGCGTTCGGGTCCTGATTTATTTCCGGTGTGAAAAATCCGTTCGATTCCCAGCGTTGATAATGATTCTGCTCGGCTTCGGCGGGATTGTAGGCTTTTGCGATCTCCATAAGATAAATAAAAGTTAAATTCTAAAACAAAAACGGTTAGCTTTCATCTCGAAAAACGAAAACTAACCGAATATGTGTCGCGTCAGCGGTGATATTAGTCTGTCTTGCTCCTAAGCCGCGCGGTGACGTCCTCGACGATCTGTACGACCATCGGCCGAACAAGTTCTTTGACCATTTCCGGCGATATGTTCGCCGCGACGCGGGTTGCTATCTCATCGATCTCATCGGATGAAAGGCCGCGATGTGCGGGTAATTCTGCCGCAGCGTCACCAGCCGCTTGGAGCGGTTCGGCGTCAGCGGGCGGAATGTCGAGCAGGTCGCTGTCTTCGATGTTGATGTCGGGCGCGGTCTCCGATCGCTCCGCGGTGTGCTCTTCGGCTGTTGCAGAATAGGATTGATTCGGTTCGGGCTGTGCCGCGGGCGTGTCGGACAATTCGCCGTCGTGCTCCGGGGCTTCGAAGCTTTCGCCGTTCCAATATCCCGATTCCGCGCCTTCGACCACCGGCGGAGTCTCGACCGGTGTGAAATAACTTTCTTCCGCGGGCGCTTCGGGCTCGCCGGTCACGGCTTCGTCCTGAGCCGGCGACGGTTCGGGCTCATTCGTAAACTCAAGCGTGTCAGCGAATTGGCTGGGTTCGGGTTGCGTCTCAACGGGTGCCGTTTCCCATTCGGCGGGCGTTTCGGACCGATCTAACTCCAGGGGTTCCGCGTATTCAATTTCAGCAGGTGCCTCCGCAATATCCGCGGGAATTTCGGCGGGGATTTCTACGACCTCATCGATGGTTTGCGTATCTTCGTGCTGCGGCGAGAGGAACGTCGTCTCGATCATCTCGTCGTCCATTCCGGGATCGCCGAGGTCCTGGCCACCCGACTTTCCGGGCAGATGTTCGGAAAGGTCGCTGAAACTGTCCCGGTAAAGATTATCGATATCCTGAATTTCCGGAGCAGCGGCCGCTTCGGATTCCGGATGTGCTTCCGCTGCATCAGGTTCGCTGACATCGGGCTGTGATTCCAGCAATTCCGAGACCCTTGCGACCAGGCCGCGGATCGATTCGAACGGCTTCGTAAGGTGTTCGGTCGCGCCGACCAGCCGTGCCTGCTCTTCGTCGAACGGCTCGAACGAGCCAACCAACAGCACGACCGGAATATTCTCCGTCGCTGGATTCGCACGGACGAGTTCGCAAACCTCGTAGCCGTTCAGGCCGGGCATGTGAACATCCGCGAGAACGATGTCAGGCGGGTTGGATTCGATCATCTGCATCGCCGCGTCCCCGTCCGAAGCGGTCATTACATCGATGCCTTCGTCCGCGAACGTAAGATTGACGACCTTTTGAATGGTCACGGAATCGTCTGCCAGCAGCAGCTTACGGTTTGACACAGTTGATCTTGCTCCTTGTTTTGCTTATGAAACCAACGCGGGGAAATTCCTTTGCCGATTTGAAAGCTAGCATTTTGAAAAGCTCTTCGTCAAGATAAAGAGTCCGACGGCCGTGTTTAACGCAGCCGCGTGCGAATCGAAACGAGTTCGGCTGCAAGGTTGACGGCAGCCGACATGCTCGAGGCGTCCGCCACGCCTTTTCCCGCGATATCGTATGCAGTTCCGTGATCGACCGACGTCCTGATCAACGGCAGCCCGAGCGTCACATTCACGCCGTGCCCGAATGAAAGGCATTTTACTGCGATCGTGGCCTGGTCGTGATAGCAGGCGATGACCGCGTCGAATTCGCCGCGGTGCGCCCTGAGAAAAATAGTGTCCGGCGAATACGGCCCCGAGACAATTATGCCGTCGGCACGAGCTATTTCGATCGCGGGTATGATCTCATTCGCCTCTTCGCTGCCAAACAATCCGTGTTCCGACGCGTGCGGGTTCAACCCGGCGACCGCGATCGAAACCGGCCTGCCAAGCAAGCCTGAAAGCTGTTCGTAGGTAAACCGAATAAGCGCGGCGAGCGGGCCGCTCTTTACGAGCCCGATGGCGTCGCTGAGCGGGACGTGCGTCGAAAGCAGCACTACACGGAGCTCGCCGGCGAAAAAGCTCATTGCGAATTTCTTAGTTTCGGTCAGGTCCGCGAGAAATTCCGTGTGTCCCGGAAAATCATAACCGCCCATGGCGATCGCCTTCTTGCTGATGGGAGCCGTCGCGATGGCGTCGATCACACCGCTGCGCCACAGATCGACCGCGGCGGTTATATACTCGGCAGACGCGCGGCCCGTGACGGCCGAATCCTTGCCGATCGGAAAGCCGTCGCGCAGATTGCCGAGATCATGGACCGGAATTGAACCGTCGCCCGGCGTTCCGTCGGCAGTTAGCGACAGTTTCAGGCCGAGCCTTTCGGAAAGTGCCTGCAAAAACCGGAGATCGCCGACGATGATCGGACGGCATTTCGCGGTAATTTCGTCCGATGCGATCGATTTCAGGACGATCTCGGATCCGATGCCCGCAGCGTCGCCCATCGTTATTCCTATTCTCGGCAGATCTTCGATATAAGTGTCGTCGGTTCCGGTCATCTTCTAAATGCTAGATCAAATGCACGCAAAAAGAAACGGGAGCCGAAAGCTCCCGTAACTTCTGCGTGATAAGTTTCGCCGGTTAGTCGGCTTGCCGGCGAATAAAGGTCGGAACGTCGAGGTTGTCTTCATGCTCGGGTTCATATGACGGATACGACGAACTCGAGACCGCATTTACCTCATGCGTCAGCGGCAGCGGCTGCATGCGCTGAACGTGGCTGTCGAATCCCGTCGCGATGACCGTCACGGTGATCTCATCGTGGGAATCGCGTTTGATGACGTTGCCCCAAATGATATCGGCGTTCTCGTCGGCTTCGGCTTCGATCATGCCGATCGCGTCCTCGACCTCGCCGAGCGGCATGTGCTCGCCGCCGGTTACGTTGATCAACGCGGCCTTTGCGCCCTTTATCGAATTTTCCTCAAGCAATTTGTAATCAAGCGCCGCACGCATTGCTTTTGAAGCGGCATCTTCACCGCTCGCGGTACCGATGCCCATCAGCGCCACGCCCTTGCCGCGCATAACGGTGGTAACATCCGCGAAATCGAGATTGATGATACCCGGCGTGGTGATCAGGTCCGTGATGCCCTGAACTGCCTGCAATAGAATTTCATCCGCCCGGCGGAATGCATCCATTATCGTGATCTTTTCCTCGACCTCGCGAAGCTTCGAATTGGGGATCGTGATGATGGTGTCGACGCAGCCCCGCAATTCAGCCAAACCGCGTTCGGCCTGTGCCATTC
>JAEZIT010000103.1 GCA_023436495.1 Acidobacteriota bacterium | reverse complement strand
GTTCTGGGCAGAAGACGGCCGGAACTGGTACGCGGACGCGTACAATCATGGTGTACTCCAGCCATTCGTGACACCGGAGGCAGGTTATATCCAGACATTTTCTCGCGCGGCGGCTTTGATAAGCCAGGCAGTGCCGCTCGAATACGCTCCGTTGGCGTTCAATCTCTTGGCACTAGCAGTTCAGGTCGCTGTTGCGCTTTTTATTCTGTCGCCGAGGATGGAAACTCTCATTCCGGACGTGCGATGGCGGGCGGCGGCGGCATTTCTTTACCTGGCAATGCCGCATTCGTGGGAGGTTTTTGCCAACGTCACCAATTCACAATGGCATCTGGCCTTTCTGACGATGCTGATGGTGATCGCGGCGGCGCCGAAGAGCATCTCAGGAAAGGTTATTGACACGGCAACCGCTTCGCTGTCGGGTGTAAGCGGGCCATTTTGTTTTTTGCTGCTGCCGGTGATGGTACTCACGTATTTGATAAAGCGCGAAAGTCGATTGATACCGATGATCGCAGCCACCGCAGCCGGATGTGGGGTACAGGCTTACTTCTTGATGACGAGCGTCCGAGCGATACAGTCTGATCGCGGCGCCGGATTTGAAGCTTTTGCTCGAATCGTAGGCAGGCACCTCGCCGCCGGGCCGTTGATCGGCGGCAGCGGCTTCGACCGGATCGCCGATGCAGGTTTTTGGACGGGTGCCATACCCTATTTAGCGGCGGCATGCGCGATCGGATTTTTCGCAGGGGTTATTTGGAAAGGCACGACCGAACTGCGGCTGTTAGGAATCTATTCGGCGCTGATCGTCGCGGCGGCGCTTTATTCACCTGCGGTGACGCTGCAGCCGGGTCAGTGGGAAGCCATCGCGTCGAACAATATCGCGCTTCGTTATTGGTTCATTCCCGCGATGTTCTTTTATTTGACTCTTATCTCGCTTGTCGGACGGGAGCGTGGGAAGTTAAGAGCAGCTGCCTGTATACTGCTTCTTACGGTGCTGGCCGGGGCAATGTTGGACTGGCGCCAGCCTCAGCTGAAGGACATGGACTTTGCAGCACATGCCGAGCGCTTTAAACAAACACCGGCAGGGACCGCAGTGAAGATCCCGATAAATCCGGACTGGGAAATGGAGCTGATAAAGCGATAAAAGTGTTCAAAACGCGAAAGGCGGCGTTTCCTTTAGGAATCCGCCGCCTAGCGTAAAATGCGTGCCGAAAAAAGACACGGCACGGTTAATTACTACTTACCTCTGTAAGATTATTTATCATAATATCACCCCCAGTGCTGACTTAGATGCCGGATAGTGGGCGGGGTTGCACAAATAATTTCTCGAAAAAGATGAAACTCAGGCTGCCTCATTTTATAGCAATCGGAGCAATCGTAGTGATTGCTGGGTCGGTATTATATAGGGTCTTTTTGCCATATGACCCGAATGCAAAGTCACTGTATCCAAAGAACTCGGAAGTTGCCGTCGCACCCGCGGCAGAATCGCGCGTAACGGCGACGGGGACGTTCGACCTTGCCGGAAATGAAGCGGGCTGGCAGGCCGTCGGCCGCGGGCCGGTCGCGATCATGGCGTCAGGGCGCGTGGACCTCGGCGGCGGCGTCACGTCGACGCCGATGGGCACAGGGTCATCCGCCGGGGAAGGCTCGCCGGCTCCTGAACTGCCGCAAGGGATGCTGTTGGCTAAGATCGGCCTCGACGGAAAGCCATTCAAATGCCATACCATCTGCCGCGTCGCGGTGCGCGACAATATTTACCTGACCATAAACGATACGGACTACACGGACAATTCCGGAGCTTATACCGTAACGATCAAACGGCCGGGCGAAGCGGGCTATCCCGAATAGGCAAAACTATTCGGTCGTCGTTCCGTCAAACTCCTCGTCGCGCTCTTCGGCATCCGCTTTTGTTGTCCGCACTATGCCGTCCTTGTGATGCGGAGGGGAATATAGCGTATAGAGACGCAACGGTTCGGAATCGGATACATTGACAACGTTGTGTTTCGCGCCGGCGGGCACGATCACGCAATCGCCATCGCCGACCTCATATTCGGCATCGTCGATAAAGCATTTGCCGCGGCCGCCTTCGAAACGCAGGAACTGATCGTTTCCACTGTGAGTTTCGAGACCGATCTCTTCGTTCGGTAAAAGGCTCATCAATACCAATTGTGTGTGCTTTCCGGTATAGAGGACCTTTCGGAAATTGGCGTTTTCGAGCGTGTCATTTTCGATGTTAGTTTTGAATCCCTTCATTTTCACCTCTCGATAAATAATAGTGAGTGTTACTTTTAAGCTTGAAGTTCTATATTATGCCCAACGAAGGCCCTAGGCAAATAAATGCGTCGCGGAGAAATTTGGAGTATGATATCGGCGGCATTTTACGGTAGGAAATTTCACCACGGCGGCATGGATCGGAGAAACGAGAATGCAAAACTGTGGAAAACAAGACATTGATGTATTACGAATAACGATCATCGACCGACTAACAGCCTTTAACGTCCCACGATCCAGCAACATCTTTTCGAGAGGATTTCCGCTTTTCCGGGCGGACGTTAATTATACATAGAGGAGAATTCAGGTGAGCGAAAGCGACACTGGTTCGACTGCGGTTAGGCCGCTTACAAAACGCACGAAAGACAAACAGGAATTATACGTCCGAAGGCCGGAGGTCGAACTGCAGGTCAAACATGCGTGTTCAATGCGGAGCGGCGAACTATTTGCCGAATTTCAGGTTAAGAATAGAGACGCCGCGGATTTCCTATTTGACGAAACGATCGTATATCTCCTGCGCGAAGCGTTCGCACGCGACGACGGTCCGGAAATTGAGGCGTTGTACTTAGCACTTAATGTCCGAATGGCACGCTATCTGAAGAAGTTTGCCAGAATCGGTAATAATTTTGAAGACCTCGTACAAAGTGTCGGAATGACGCTGATCCGAAAGCTCAGAGCACCGGGTTCGGACGCGGCAGATTACGCTGAGGTGAATTTCGCTGCTTTTATTCTGAGCGAGGCCAAGACCGTTCTAAGCGGGCTGTTTAAGGACATTAACCGGGAACAGGCCAATGTCATACTCGACGCCGAGGAAGACAACGGGTACGCAGCGATCGAACGAATAGATTCGGGCGAGATGACGCCGGAAGGTCTGCTGGTACTGCGGAGCGAATTACGCCGCCTGCCGCGGCAGACGCAGCAGATAGTGGTATTGATCAGCGAAGGCTGGAAAATAGAAAGTAAGGATCCGCGCGAGCCGACGATCGAGCGTGCGCTGGGTGTGACGTCGCGGACGATACGAAACAGAATGAAAGAAGCCCGGGAGCTGTTGGTCGGCGAAGGAGGCAGCGCGAGATGAGCGGAAAGACGCTGGCTGAAGTTTTAGAAGGGTACGCGGTCGAAACAAGTGGCGGCAACGACCTGGCAGTGCTGCGGCGATGGATCGAGGAAAATCCGGAATTCGCCGACGACCTAATGGAATTCGCGGCAGCGCGTGCAATTGTCGCGCAGCCGGATGAAGAATTTACGGAGGACGAAGAGGCTCGGTTTCGCGAATTAGGCCGATCGGTGCTGGCCAACGCGATGACAAAGGCTCAGGAAGTCCCGCAAAGTTTGGCAGCAGCAGCAGCGGAAAAGGGCTGGGACAAGGCGGAATTTGCGAAACGGCTTGGGATCAGCATTTCTCTGCTCATGTACGCGGAAAAGCGGCGGCTGCAATTTTCGTCCATACCGAAGGCGATGATCGATCGGATAGCGGGCCTTTTGGAAATGACCGAACAGACGGTCGCAAATTATCTGCAGATGCGGGCGGCGACGAGTGGAACGAGTTTTAAGACGGCAACACGGCCGGATAGCGTATCAAAGAAGAGCTTTGCCGATGCAGTGAGAGAGGATCAAACGCTGACAGCGGCGGAAAAACGGGAGCTGTTGGATCTGACATAAAATATATGGGCCATTGGCGGGAAATTCGCGAAGCCGCGGCGACATTACGCGCGGAGGTATTCGCCGCAGATGCGGACGGACTTGTCGCGGCAGCCGAAGCCGCCTCGCGGGTCACCGAACATTTGGGCCTCTTATGCGTGCCGGAGCATCCGGGATCTTCGAATCTGCGCGGAGCTTTGGCCGTTATCGAAGACGACTGCATATATTTTAATAACACGATCGACGGATGGTTCAGGCAATACTGCATCGCGCACGAGGCGGCGCATTTTGTTCTGCATCATCGCAGCATGCACTGTTCATCGAGCGACATCGGCGATATAGGTCGCGATGAAGAGAATGTGGGTTCGGCGGAAGCGGCAGTCGGATACGGCGCGGGCGAACGGCGCGAACGCGAAGCGAATGCGTTCGCCATGGAGTTACTGGCGCCGTCGTCAGTACTGCGAAAGGCGTTCGCCGTGGATGGATTGAAATTGACCCAGATCGCGGATGCATTGGAGATGCCGCCGGATATCGTCGCGGGACCGCTCGCACATGCCGTGCTCGTTCCAGTTAATGAAGTTGAACGGAAGGCCTTGGCCGACGATAAACCGACGCCCGATCCGAGCCAGAAATATACCGCGGAATGGACGGACGGCCCGCTGCTGGTTTCAGCGGGGCCGGGAACGGGAAAGACGCATACACTTACGGCGCGGATCGAATACCTGCTGAAGAACGGAATTGATCCCCACCGTATCCTTGCACTTACTTTTTCCAACAAAGCTGCAGAAGAAATGCGCGAGCGTGTCGAGACGGACGATGCGGACGCCGCGGCTCGAATGCAGATAATGACATTTCATGCTTTCGCGCTCGACATTCTACGGCGGTATTGGCAGGAAGTGGGGCTCGAGCCGACGTCGAGGCTGCTGGACAGGATCGACGCGGTTCTGTATCTAGAGCAAAATCTGGATGCGATCGGGCTCGAACATTTTCAGAACCTGCACGAACCCGCGCGGAACCTGCCCGCGATATTGTCTGCTATTTCACGGGCAAAGGACGAGCTTTGCGGGCCGGCGGACTACAGAAAGTTGGGCGAGGCGATGATGGCCGCGGCAAATGACGAAGACTCGAAGGCCACGGCGGAGAAGGTTATTGAGACGGCCCGGGTCTATGAATTTTACCAGCGATACCTGGATGAAGAAAAGCTGCTCGATTTCGGCGACCTGTTATTCAAGGCGGTGCGGCTGCTGCAGGAAAACGAAGCGGTCCGCCGAGAAATGCGCCGTCGATACGATGCGATCTTGGTCGATGAATATCAGGACGTAAACCGGGCCTGCGGGGTTCTTTTGAAAGAGGTCGCGGCCGATGGAGCGTCGCTGTGGGCGGTGGGCGATCTGCGGCAATCGATATATCGATGGCGTGGAGCGTCGCCGGCGAACCTAAACCTGTTCGACCGGGATTTCCCCGGCGCAGCGACGAGATCGCTGCAAGTGAATTACCGGTCGAAGGGTGAGATCGTAGATCTATTCGCGCATTTTGCCGTGAAGATGACGGCGGGCGGCGGGGCGGCGCCGTTTGCAGCATGGGAACCTATTCGGGGGCGTACCGGCGATGATTCGGTGATCTCGTACAGCATTGCCGGTTCGGTCTCGGCAGAAGCGTCGGAGATCGCCCGGCGCGTACGCGAACATCTTGCGGCCGGGATAGCGTATAAAGATCAGGCCCTGATCTGCAGGACGCACAACCAACTGAAAAAGTTTGGGGAAGTGCTGACGGCGGAAGGAATCCCGATCTTCTATTTGGGCGATATCTTTGAACGCGAAGAGGTTCGTGACCTGCTGTCGCTGCTTGATCTGCGGGCGGCGCGGACCGGTTTCGGACTGGTGCGTGTTGCTCGGTTTCCGGAATATGACATACCGCCGGAGGATGTGAAGCGTGTCATTGCGGCGTCCGAAGCGAACGAAGGGAATATCGAGACGGCGATCACCGCGGTGCTGGACGGCGGCGAGGTGTCGGAAGAGGGAGCTTACGGCCTACGGGTGTTACTTGGACACCTTACGGCGGTTCCGGAGGACGCGTCGGCTTGGGAATTTCTAACGGAGTATTTGTTCAATTTGAGCAAATATCTGCTTCCATGCCTGGATCAGCCGACTGTGACGAATAGCTCTAAGCTGCTGGCGATCTATCAGTTTTTGCAGTCGGCGGAGAATATCGGCGAACGCTTCGACGGACCAGAACGGATCGCGGAGTTTATAAAACACGTACGAACACTGTCTTGGTTCGGGGAGGACAGGAACTTTTCGCAGATGCCCGCAGCGGCAGCCGGACTCGACGCGGTGCGGCTGCTGACCGTTCATTCGGCAAAGGGACTGGAATTCCCGGTCGTATATTTGCCCCACTTGGGCGCAGGGAAATTTCCGGGTACGAAACATGGCGAAACGTGCCCGAACCCGACGGGACTGATCGAGCAGGACGTAGACCACCACGTTGAAGAGGAAGAATGCCTTTTCTTCGTTGCAATGTCGCGGGCGAGAGATTACCTTCATCTGTCACGGGCAACGCGTTACGGCCAAACGAACAGTAACGAATCGAAGTTTTTGACGGCACTTGTAGACAAGCTTCCCGCGGCCGCAGAAATCGCAGGCGGTGACGACGAACCAGAGGTGCCCGAAGCCGCTGATAACGGGAGTGTGTATTACCTTGGATCATTGAAGGCGTATCTTAAATGCCCGCGAAAATATTATTACAATTACGTCCTGCAGCTTCGCCATGACGACGAAGCATCTATCTATTTGAAATTTCACTCCAGCGTACACGATACGATCGAATCGCTCGAGGCGATCGCGCGGAATCCCGAGATCGAGCTGAACGAGGATACGGCTTTGGCGCGATTCGAGGAATTTTGGCAGGCGGCGGAGATCGACGATCACCCGTACGCGCCAATTTACAGGCGAACCGCGGTCGAAATGGTAAGAGCCGCCGTATCGCACGTGGCTTCGCAGGGCGGCGACGTTGCGCGTCCGACGTACGCAGTGCGGCTGCGCAACGGCACGGTGCGGGTACAGCCATATTCGCTGCGCACGGCCGCCGGCGGCGAAACGGATCGCATCGTTATTCGGCAATATAAAACGGGTAGGCCGCCGAAGAAAGAAGCGCCGGGCGAGGGTGACCCGCTTGTGGTGCATGCGGCGCGGCTGCAGCATCCAGACGCGGAGGTTTTGTTGGAGCGCGTCTATCTTTCGGACAATTCGGTTAGGGACGTTTCGATCACCGACAGGGTGATCGGCAATCACGTCGAGAAGTACGAACAGGCGATCGACGGCATCAACGCGGGCCATTTTCCGCCTAAGACAGACGAAAAAGTTTGCCCGCGCTGCCCGCACTATTTCATATGCCCCAGCGGCGGTTGAGGTGGCGGGAATAGATGCATGGGAGAGCTGCGTAAAATGCGCAGCTTTTTTAGTTTTAAAGACATTTCCGATTCTTATCACGTTTCGTCATTTTGTTTGTGAGAACACAAAAGGAGGAAAGAGACGAAATGGCAGCAAAGCGGAGATTCAGCGACGTGGTAAGCAGTTTGGAAGAAAGGCATTCGAACGTGTTGATGACGCGGGCACGAGCGGCGAACCGCATTGCCAAAACCGTGCGCGGACGCAGCCGACAGCGTGCCTATGCGGTAAAGCATACCGCCCTGACGGCGCTGATCGACAAGCTGCCGGCCCGCGTTTCCGTTCGTCCGGACATTGGTCTGGATGGATTTGTCGTAGTCGAGCTTACGGGAAGCCGATCGGGCCTGCATATGCAGGGCTACTTGATCTGAGGAGGAAAATACTTATGGTTCAGCAAGTCATTACTATGGATTGCGAGACGCTGCCGTGCGAGGCTGGCTTTGAGGAAAATCTGTACTGGGAAACGGAAGAGGAATACAGGAAAACGGCGTTGGACGGAAATCTCGGACGGCTGTTGTGCATTGTGTACACGCGCGATTTTTCGGACGGGCGGCGGTTAGAATTTGGCTGTCACGGATGGAACGAAGATTCGGGAAGGTTCGACGACGAAGCGGCGACGCTGCGCAGTTTTTGGGAAATGATGCGGGGATTTAACCCGGGCCGCGACCTGATCGTCGGGCATAACGTAATGGAGTTCGACCTGCCATTCATCATTAAACGTTCTATAATAAACGGCGTTCGCCCAACGGTGCGTCTGTCGTTCGCAAAATACCGGTGCCAGCCGATTTACGACACTATGCGCGAATGGGACTGCTGGGCTTATAAGAACTACACAGGCCTCGAAAAGCTCGCGTACGTGCTCGGGATACCTTCGCCGAAAGAGGGCGATGTGACAGGTGCGAATCTTTACGAAGCCTACCTCGACGGCCGGTACGAAGAAATTTACCGCTACTGTATGCAGGACGTTAAGGCCACAAGAGCGGTTTACCGCCGAATGAACTTTTTGGGTACGGCAGCGCCGGCAATCAGCATTGGCAAGGTGTCCGCAATCTCGTAACCCTTACGCATCAAGCAGATGAGACACGCCCCGCAGCGCTTCGCGAAGCGTTTCGGCGCTCGCGGCCAAGGCGCGGGATTCGTCTTCGTTAAGCGTGGGCGATACGACCTCGGCAACGCCGGTCGCGTCAATTACCGACGGCAGCGAAAGCGTAATATCGTATTCAGGACGAAACGAGCCTACGGGAGCAACGAGCCGCTCATTGCGAAGTATCGCTTCGGCCAACCTCGCCGTTACGATGCCGATCCCATATCGGCTTGCACCCGTGCCTTCAATTATCCCTATATTCGCAAACTTTACCGCCTCTTCGACTTCCCGTCGGAATTCGGCGGGATCGAGCTTTCTTTTCTCGACAAGATCGAGCACCTTTACGCCGGCGACACGCGCGGCCGACCAAACGTAAACCTGCGATGTACCGTGCTCGCCGATAACGGCTGCATCGACAGAAGCGGGATGGCAGCCAAGCCGCCGAGCTATCTGCAGGCGAAAACGCAGGCTGTCGAGGAATGTCCGGGAGCTTATTACCCTGGCGTCTTTCATAAGCAGGCGAATGACATCGGCCAGCGGATCCGGCGGGTCGGTCACGACCAGGATCACCGCGGTGCGCGCATGTTCTTCGATCTTCGGGACAATGTCTTTGTAGATCTCGGTGTTCTTAGGCAGCAGCAGTAGGCGGCCGCGTTTATCGCCGCGATCGACGGCATTTCCCGCGGCCTCGTTGATACCGGCCGTAATGATGACGATCCGTGCATCTGAAAATTGGTTGATTGGCCCCTCTTCGATCCGGGTCGCCGGGCCAAGTGGCTCGCCGTGCGAGAGGTCATTCGCGAGGCCCTTAGCCTTTTCTTCGTTGAGATCGTTTATTACGATATGATCACAAGACCCTCGAATAAGCATTGCCACCGCGCAAGCGGCCCCGACGGAGCCGGCCCCGATTATTCCGACCTTCATGCAACCTCCTTACCCGACAACTTCAGAAACGTGCTGTCCATTCTCAGTTCATATTTTTCCTGAGCTCCACCAGGACGTTATCGAACCCGCTTAAACCGACGAGCCCCGGCAGCCTGGGATATTCCAGGTCGCGGATGACGAAGAACGTCAATGCAAGGATCGTGGCAAATGCGATCGTGTGGATCCAATTGCGCGATCGCGCACCGGCCATTCCATAACCGGCCAACAGGGAGCAGATCAGCATCAATGCTCCGAGCATTACAAAAATTATCGACGGCGGATGCGTAAAAAGCGCAGCGGTCCTTCGTGCGGAAATGTCGATCATCTTTCCGATTGCGGGTAGGACCTGAAGCGCGACGGGCTGATACCCGGTGTCGCGCGTTGCCGAAACTGCCTGAGCCCATATGTCGTTCTGCAGCATTTTCGAGCGGTCCACCTCGACTTTGGCAGCGGCAAGATCTGGCATTCGACGATAGGCTTCCAATCGGGATTCGACATACTGCCGAAATGTATTACGCAGCGGTTCCTGCGTTTCGGGCGGAAGAAGATCGACCAGCATATAGGCGCTCCCTATGGCATTCGCTTCGTCAACGATCTGCTGCCGCCGAGTATCGAACCGGGCGGCCGCTCCGGAAAAAGAAAAAGCTATAAGCAAGCCCAATAGCGCGAGGAGCGCTCCCTCGACGGTTCCGATGCCGGCCCGCGCGCCTTCCGCATCTCGTGCCATCCGCCGAGATCCGATCTTTCTGCCGGCCTCCATCAAAAACAACATGCCGAGCATCATGCCCACCGCATATAATAAATTGACGAGCGCATAGTCCATTTCCATAAGCTAATGTTTACAATAGTTGCCAATCTTCCAGCCTATGCGGCTGATCGCGATAGCGATAAGCCCGGGGGCCGTGTGGTAAGTATAGATCATTGCAGGCGTATGATCGGCTTGATCGTGCCGCCCTTTTCGCTATCTTCCGCGGCCTGGTTGATCTGGTCGAGCGGGTAAAATTTAACGAGTTTATCGAATGGAAAGCGGCCTTGGCGATGTAGCTCGACAAGGTGAGGGATAAATTCCTCGATAATGCTGTTTCCCTCGATTATTCCCAGGACCGACTTGCCGGGCAGCATCACGTCGTTGATGTCGAACGATGCTTCCGCGCCAAGCGGAGCAGCGCCGACGATACCGCAGGTTCCCAATGCGCCCAGCGCGTCGATGGCTTGCCGAAGAACCGCTGGAATTCCTGTTGCTTCAAGCGTGAAATCCGCGCCGCCGCCGGTTATCTCCTTTATCAC
>JAEZIT010000072.1 GCA_023436495.1 Acidobacteriota bacterium | reverse complement strand
ATGCTGGCAACGAGCGGAAGATCGACGCCCGGTGCCGCCGGTTGGAGCAGATAGCCCGTCAAATAAGTCCCATGCGGCCCCTGTTTGGTTGACGATTCCTCGACCGTGCATCCCGCGTTTGTTAGGGTAAACCTGCTTCCGAAGGATAGAAACGCTTTCGAATCGAATAAGTACGCCGGCCCGGGCCTCGCACAAGTCGAAGTCGGATCTGGCGGTGACGATCCCTGAAGTGCTCCGCCCGGCGGTACGATGTACCCTCTGATGACGATCGTCGTAACCTGCGGCTGCGTTACGTTAACTGTGAGCTTGAAACGCGGCAAATTATCGCCGGACGGGATCGTCCCGCCGGCGCCCGTCATAGTGAACGAGCCCATGTTCCCATTGCCGATACCTGAGGATACATCAACTGTCTGCACACCGGTTGGCGGATTGTATGTGAACGTCGTACCGCCGAATACCCGCGTCGGAAGGTAGTTTCCCGTGATCGGGTCAACAATTCCGCCGGTAACGGTGTAGCTGACTACTCCTCCGGTGTTATCTGGGTCCGAAACTCGAACGCTGTACGCAAATCCGTTGAGCGGTGAATATGTTGCTGGATCGCCGAGAACTATACGGTCCTTGCTCGATGCCGAAGCTCCGCCATTCGGTCCCCAATTATAATTCAGCCAACGCGACAGCCTAAGATCGTTCGGGTTATTGTCCAGCGGGTCGCTGCAGGTAAACGACATCCCCGATTTCGTACATCGGTTAGAGGTTTCCCGGCGTACCGCCCTTAAATAGGTGATTTGATTCGCTTCGTCCGCATCCGGATCCGGCGGCAGCGGCGATTTCGACGGATCAAGCAGCGGATTCGGCCGCGGATTGTGCCGCAGCGCGTCGATCACCGACTGTATGCCGCTTTCCGCAGCATAATAAGCCTGTTCTTCGCTGGTCGCGTCCGTGACGTTCGCCGTGTTCATCGAAGATTCGAGCATCAGTGCCGTCACGCCCGCCAGCAGCAGGAACGAGATTAGCAGCACCGTCACGAGAGCCGCTCCGCGTTCGTCTTTGCGGTTGTTGTACAGGGTCTTGTCGCCTTTATTTTTCATATCCGCCTCTCAAATAACCTCTCGCGTTAATAATTGCGAAGCATATAATCCGCGTTTCTCAGCGTCACGTCCGTTGTCAGCAGAACCGAGTAGGGGTTTGTCTGGTTCATCACGCGTTCCATCACGACCTCGAGCCTTATACGTACACGGCCGGTGTTGGCCGACGGAACGCTGTTGACGGTCGGGACGGGATTTGCACCGACGTAGTCGAAATACTGGAATTGCACATTACTGATACGGTTAATGATGATCGACGTCGCCGGATTGCCCGTTCCGTCGTTCGTCGTATGCCGAAGGATCGATTGCGTCGAAGGCTCCCAGAAATACGTAACATTTTCGCCGGGGTCATTCAGCGTGTCGTTATTGTTCTGGACGTTCGCGTAGAAATGCAGCTTCTGACTATCCGAATCGGTCAGCGACAAGCCGTTGCCGACAAGCCCGTAGCCCGAATTGGCGATCTCTCGCGACAGCACGTTCAGCGCGGCTTGCGCTGCCGTTTGCGCATCGGTCTTGCTGCTTTCGCGGGAACGCGTGTTAAGCGACCTCGAGAACAGCGTCGTCACGACACCCATAATGATCAGCATTATCGTGATCGCCAGGATCAGTTCCGTGACGGAAAATCCGGAGTCGTTCGTTTTCTTTTCTGTTTTCATCATTTTAGTTTGAACGCACCCTTCGCAGGATGATACGGACCTGATTGCCCACGACCCAGCCTCCGTCCGGTCCGACCGGAGTCGAAAGAAGCGTGATTTCCTTAAAGTTCGACGCAGCGTTCACCTGAACGCCCGCTGTGTACGGATCGTCGTCCACTGTCACGTCCACCAGGTACTGTGTTCCGTCGACGCCGCATCTCAACTGCCGCGGCTTCACACCGCCGGTTATATCTCTCTGGCCATCGTCCGGCGAAGCGCACGTCGGTGTCGCGGTCGTCACATTACTCGTGATCGCCGGTGTGAATTTCGCGCTTCGCAGCAGCTCTATCTCGCGCTGAAATACCGAAACGGCCTGTGACCGCTGGCTGTTTCCGCGATTGAGCTTGGTCGCATACGCAAACGCCGCAAAAACGCCCAGCACCGCGATCAGCAAGATTACAAGCGCGATGACCATTTCGATCAGCGAAAAGCCGCCTTCGCTTTTGCGGCCGTTTCCCCGACCGCTCGTGTGCATTGACTCTTCTTTCATATTTTTGGGCATTTCCCGCGGATCAATACGGGATACAGGAGGTATTTGCGTTTTGGTTCGTCAGAACGTAGCAATTGCGCTGAATGTTCGCATTGGTCGTGACCGGCGTCGGCAAAACTTCCGGATTCTGCCCCGCACGCAGCTCCGCTACCGTGCCCGAGCTCGAGACCGATATCCGCGTGATGTCCGGCGAACCGGCCGAACAATCGCTGCAGATCGTGAAAAGCGGCGTCACCGGATTGTTCGACCCGTCGGTCGCCGTGATGTGGCCGCGTCGGTCGAACCGTACTGTCACCGGATAGCTCCACGCATCCGAAACCTGGATCACCGCGTTGGTTCGCTGAGTGAAATCGATCAGCCTGGTCTCAGTCGGCAGCAGCGTGCCGTCGCCGTCTACGTCATATATCGCCGTGAACGAAGACGGCCCGTTCAAGACGATCCTCGCCATATCTGCTGTGTTTGCGGGACGCCGCTTGACCGAATCGAATCGGGCTCGTTCCAGATAGATCTTGAATTCACGGGCGATCCGCATGCGTTCAAAATCCGTGCGGCTCGACCCGAGCTGCATCAGCGCAATTGTCGTAATTACGCCGATGATGACCAGAACGATCAGCATTTCGATCAGCGAAAATCCGCCCTGCGAACTCAGTTCTCTGCGTTTCATTGAATTTCTCCTGACTTAGGGCAACGGGTAAAATCTTGTGGGTGAACGGAAGCTCAGGCCGTATTTTTCACAGCCTCTAACTTTTTATCATAGGATGCTAAACCGCGTCAATACTTGTTATACGATGTTCAACACCCAACTATAAATAAAAGCGGATTACCGGAATCATTCCAGCAACCCGCGAGTCTCGGATGTTAACTTCTAAATTACCTGCAGCCCTTGAATTGCCACTAGCTTCAGCTAGTGGATAATGCAAAAAAATCCCCCGCTTTAGCCGAATATCGTCTTTTAGCCAATCATCCTTCCGGCTTCAGCCCAATTGGGATAAAACCCCGGAAAATGCAAGAAATCAACTAACCCCTAGCCTCGGCTCCCTCACTCCCAACTCCGCGTCTCCACCATGAAAAAAACCTCAAGCAAAACACACATCCGGCACGTTCTCCATCGTATTCGCGATCAGCATATCCACGACCGCGTTAAAATCGCCGTTCGATTCCTCGAATACCCTCAACTGCTCATCGGCCGACGTTCCGCGTTCGAGTATAGTGTGGACGTGCTCGATCTCTTTCCGCGAACCGAGCGGATCCACGACCTCGTCCACAAATTCCAGCAGCTCGCGGATCAGGTCGCGCGCCGGTACTTCCTTCTGTTTCCCGAGGTCGAGCAGTTTCCCGTCCAGCCCGTACCGGATCGCCCTCCATTTATTCTCCTGGATCAAACGCCTGTGATAGAGCCTGAATCCCAGATTCTTGTCGATCAGCGAATCTAGCTTCGCGACGATCGCCTGAAAAAGTGCGGCGACGGCTATCGTGTCGTCCACTCGCGTCGGAATGTCGCATATCCTGAATTCCAGCGTCGGGAAATGGGCGTGCGGCCGCACGTCCCACCAGATCTTCTTTCCGTCGTCGATACAGTTCATCTTGATCAGCAGGTCAACATAGCTCTGATACTGTTGATAAGATTCGAAATGGTCCGGAATATCCGTGCGCGGAAATTTTTTGAATACCTCGGATCTGTACGATTTCAGCCCCGTGTTAAACCCGAGCCAGAACGGCGACGATGTCGTTAGCGCCAGCACGTGCGGCAAAAAATACCGCGCCGCGTTCATAATATGTATTCGCCGGTCGAGGTCCCTTATCCCGACATGCACGTGCAGCCCGAATATCAGAAGGCTTCGCGCGACCATCTGTAGCTCGTCCACCAAAAGCTTGTACCGGTCGTGTTCGTATATCGTCTGCTCCGACCATTTCGAAAAAGGATGTGTTGAAGCGGCAACGATCTCCATCCCCTTCTTTCGCGCCAAGCTTGAGATAATGCACCGCAGAGTGCTTATATCTTCGCGCGCTTCGCGGATGTCGCGGCAGACGCCGGTGCCGACCTCGATCATCGACTGGATCATTTCCGGCTTGACCTTTTCCCCGAGCAGCAGCTTGCCTTCATCCAGCATCTCCGCAACGTGAGACTTCAGTTCCCGAGTATTCGGGTCGACGATCTGGAATTCTTCCTCGATACCGAGCGTAAATTGATCGAACATATTTTTATGAGTGTTTGGGTGTCGCGTTAGAGTTTTTCGCGGCCCGCGTCCTTTGCGATCTTCAAAAAAGCCTTGGCCGCGTGTGACAGTACCGAATTCTTCCGATATACGATATTGAGCTTTCGCTCGAGTTTCATTTCCCTGACCTGCAAACCTATCAACTGGCCGTTCGCTATCTCGTATTCTGCTGATAGCTTCGGCACGAGCGCCACGCCTTCGCCGCGTTCGACCAGCCGCTTTATCGCTTCCAGCGAAGGCAGTTCGACCGCGATGTTCAGCTTCACGCGATGTTTCGCAAACGTCTCGATCACCCTTGCGCGGTACGGCGACGGCGCGTTGTGCGCGACGAACGCCACCTCTGCCAGGTCCTTGATCGAAACACTCGTCTTCTCCGCGAACGGATGGCCTTTAGCTACTATCAGCGTCAGTTCGTCCGTCATCACCGGCAGCACGCGAAGCGAAGGGTCGTTCGGCGTGAACGAAATTACGCCCAGCTCGACCTCGCGCGCCGTGATCTCTTTCGGGATCCGGCTAGCGACGCCTCGCTGCACGTCTATCTTGATCATCGGATGCAGCTTTCGAAATCGCTGGATCACCGGCAGCAGATAAAATACCGTATGCTCGTTCGCGCTTATCGTTACCTTGCCCTGCTGCAGATTCGCCATTTCCTTTATGGCGTTCTGTGCTGTATATCTGAGGTTAAGCATCTGCCGCGCGTAATCGAGCAGGACCTCGCCCGCGGCCGTGAGAGTTCCGTCCATTGATGAACGGTCAAAAAGTTTTTCGCCCGTTTCCTGCTCCAGCCTTCGTATTGCCTGGCTGACCGCCGGCTGCGTTCGCTGCAGGGCCTCCGCTGCCCGTGAAAAGCTTCGCTCCCGCGCAACCGTCACAAGCACTTCGAGTTGATTAATATCCATAGGTGACCAGATCGATCTGATGTCGCCGTTAAACTGCATTCAGCTTTAACGCGATATTATCAAAAGCTTTGACAATATAACAGAATTTTTTATCAGGATCGGCGGTTTTCTTAACTTATCTTGTTATCCCTCAACGGCTGATGCCTGTAATTCTCAAAATCCGCGGTTTAAGGCAGAACCGGCAGCATTCCGGGGCTTCCGGGAAGGCTTCAAATATGCCCCGCGGCGCGTTCGCGGGCTAGTAACCAATTAAAATCAAGCGTTTGCAATTTGCCTGTTAGAAATGTAGGATTAATTCTCGTTAAACTGCGTACTTTGTTGGCTTAACTCCGCGTTTATACGGTAGAATTATTTCACGTTCCAATTTTTGGGGATCATAGTGTTTTTATGGGCTTTTCTACAATCGCCATTCACGCGGGAAACGAACCTGACACGGCGACCGGCGCCGTAAGCGTGCCGATCTATCAGACCTCGACCTACGCTCAGGACGGCCTCGGGAAACATAAGGGCTACGAATACGCCCGCACGAAAAATCCTACACGCTCCGCTCTCGAACGCAACATCGCCGCGCTCGAAAACGCGGAATACGGCTTTGCGTTCGCATCGGGAATGTCCGCGATCGACGCGGTGCTGAAACTTGTCAAAGCCGGCGACCACGTTGTCCTCGGCGACAATACGTACGGCGGAACGTTCCGGCTTTTTAACAAGATCCTGACCAATTACGGCATCGAATTCGACCTTGCCGACACGACCAATATCGCCGATCTCGAAAACGCCTTTAAGCCGAACACGAAGATGCTCTTCGTCGAAACGCCGACCAATCCCGTGATGTCCGTCACGGACCTTGCGGCCGTTTCCGAACTTGCACACGCACGCGGCGCCAAGGTCGTCTGCGACAACACGTTCATGTCGCCCTATTTTCAACAGCCGATCGATTTCGGCGTCGATATCGTCGTTCATTCGACCACGAAATATCTGAACGGCCATTCGGACAGCGTTGGCGGGTTCGTCGCATTGAATGATCAGGCAGACGCCGAATGGATAGAATTTGTGCAAAACGGCGTGGGAGCGATCCTCTCGCCGTTCGATTCGTTCCTCGTCCTTCGCGGCACCAAAACTCTTGCGGTCAGGATGGAAGCGCACGACCGGAACGGCCGGCAGGTCGCTAATTTTCTTGCCGAACATCCCGGCGTGTCAAAGGTTTATTATCCCGGCCTGACATCGCATCCGCAGCACGAGCTTGCAAAACGCCAGCAGCGAGGTTTTGGCGGCATGGTAGCATTTGAGACCGGCTCGCTCGCAAACGCAAAAAAAGTTCTCGAAGGCGTCAAACTCTGTACATTAGGAGAGAGCTTAGGTGGAGTCGAATCGCTAATTTCTCACCCGGCTACAATGACGCATGCTTCCGTCCCGCAGGAAACTCGGGAACGTTTAGGCATCACGGACGGCCTCGTACGCGTCTCGGTCGGTATCGAGGATGTCGAGGATATCATTGCGGATCTGGATCAGGCTTTAAATTAGTTTCAGGCTCCCGGATTCTTCGAGTGTCGAGCGGCTCCGGCCCGCGGCATTCGGCGAAAACGCACCTGAAATCCGTTTTTTATGGTAACTGTTGAGATACATGCGACTTCGCACATCGGCCGCGTTCGCCGGGGTAACGAAGACAATTATCTTTTATTAAATATAACCCTCTCCAAAGCCTGGACCAGCTCACAGGAAGCGGGCGAATTCGTCATCGAATCTCAGCGGTTCGACATCGACGACAATGGCGTCGTTCTCGCCGTCTCTGACGGAATGGGCGGAGCGCTCGCCGGCGAGGTAGCCAGCAAAATGGCGGTCGAATCCGTCAGCGAAAAGCTGCTCGGCGACGACCTCGACGTAACGCTCACCGCCGAGGAACACGATCATTATCTGATCGGAAAGCTCTACAACGCAACGCTTTACGCGAATTACATGATCCACCAGAAAGGCCGGCAGGACGCCCAATTCCAGGGAATGGGAGCGACCTTTACCGGCATCGGCATAACGCCGGGCGCGGTGGATATCGTCCAGGTCGGCGACAGCCGCGCGTACCTTGTCCGAAACGGAAAGATCTATCAGGTCACAAAGGACCAATCGCTCGTCCAGCAGCTCATCGACGCGCAGCAGATCTCCGCCGAAGAGGCCGAAACCCACACGCTCAAGAACGTGATCCTCCAGGCGCTCGGAGCCCAGAACGAGATCTATCCCGTCTCCGCCCGCATTGCCCCGCATCAGGGCGACGTATTCCTGCTCTGCAGCGATGGCCTTTCTAACAAGGTAAACGCGGCGTCAATGCAGAAACACGTCCTCGATAATATCGATAAACTCGAAATGGCGTGTGCGGAACTCGTCAAGGAAGCCAACGAGCGCGGAGGCGAGGACAATATTACCGTCGTCCTGGCTCGGTTCAACGGCGAAGGCCTGCCGGAACCCGAAGGCGAGGACGTCAAACTCGAACTGATCGATATCGGAGGAATTCACGACACCGCCGATCAGGACACCTCGGAAATTATCTAACTATTCACCCGTGCGCCATCCCGGCAATTCCCGCTTTACAGGCCGGACATACACCGATGCGCCGCGCACGCTTACGACCTCGACCTTCTCGCCCTCGGCCAGCAGCGTCTCGCCGTCCTCCGGATACGCCGTCCATGTCGAACCGTAAACCTTGACCGCGCCCTCGTGCAAAGCTCCCGCGCTCCCCAACGTCACAGTTCCTATCTGCCCTGGCAGTGCGTCGATTCCCGACTTCAGCTCTTGGCCCCCGTTCGTGTGCGGCAAATATTTCGCAAAGATCGTCCGCGACATCGCCGTCAGCGCGATCGATATGATCGCGAATATCATGAACTGGATCCCAAAACCCAGCCCAAGGTATCCCGCAAACGCCGCCCCCAGAGCCCCGATCCCGAACCAGAACAACACAAATCCCAGCGTGAACACTTCCGCAATTATCAGCACCACGCCGAGCACGAGCCACAATATCCACACGATCTGTTCCATATGCCGCTGCCGCTCATCATAACATATTAACGACCCATTCGCGGTTTGCCGACACCCCTGGCCCACTCACCTGCCGCAACCCGAAGCGTTTTGCTTACCAGTCATTCTTTCTTCTATCTTCATTTTCTTATTTTCTTCTTTCGTGGATAAGTTCTTCTTCTCTACCTTCTTCTTTTTTCTTGTTGGTTTCTTTCTTTCGTGGACAGATCTGCTTGTTTCTTTTCTTATTTTCTACTTTTGCGGATCTCCTTCTTTCTTTGCGTCCTTCGCGGCTTTGCGTGAACTTTTTCTTTATACCCAGAGCCGAACCGAACCCTCAACCCACCGACCCACTCACTTGGAACTTCACAACCGTTAATGATAATCTCTTCTATCGTGCTGGGGTGGCGGAATTGGTAGACGCCCAGGACTTAAAATCCTGTGCCCTTAGGGGCGTACGGGTTCGATTCCCGTCCCCAGTACCACCTTCCTTTCCTCTGGCATACCGATTGCCCTCTTGTATGGCGGGAGAATTGGTATGCTTAAAAACTCTTTATTTATAAAGCTTTTCGCCGTTGCGGCGATATTTCTCGGCTCATATCAGGCGGCCGACGCACAAAATCGTGCAGTCCTCGCCGAAGCCCAGCGCGTGACCGGCGACCGTTTTAATTACACCGGCCGCACGCCCCGTGGAGCGCAGGTTTACGCCGTCAATCGCCCGTCGAGGGCAATGCTCAACGCCATCGACAGCGGCCTTGGCAACCTGTTCACGGCCGCGCGCCGGAACGGCTATCGCAACCGCCTTAATTATTCCGATTACACCATCTTCATCGCGCGAGCGGACCGCACGCAGAACGCGTCGGGCCAGTATTCGCCCGACATCGCCGTCGGAGCGGCGCAATATGCGGGCACCGATTACGACCAAGGGGGGTATATCTACGCCGCCGGGATGGTCGTCGGGTTCGGCACGCCGGCATTCGTCATCGCCGAACATTCGCGCGATTTCGGCCGCGTGTCCGACGTTGTCCGATACGAAGGCGAGCACCTCGTGCTCTATCACAACGACCGCCGGCGCTACAGCCAAACTGCCGACCACAGCCGCGGCGGAGGCCACCCGATCCTCCGATAAAATATTTTCTAAACTTTTTGCAACATCGTCTGCCCTATTTCGTGTATAGGGTAGACGATTTTGTTACCCCGGAAATATCCGTGCGTCCCGCGAAATCGCCAAAAGCTTTACGAACAAAGGGTGTTTGCCTGCCGGTCGTTTTTTGATACATAATGGCACAATCATTGCTCAATTCTTCGCGGATGTCGTTTGAAAGTCCGCGAAGACGGAGGTCACGGTATGTCATCCATTGTATCTGCCAAAGTCTTCGCTCTTTTCATTCTGTTCTTTGTATCAATCGGATTTGCGCACGCGCAGGGCAGCTCGCTTTTTACGCTGCCGGCCGGCACCCGGATCACGCTGAAGCTTCGCGATGCGGTTAATTCGCGATTCTCGGACGTTGACGACACGTTTCGCGGCACGGTTTCCAAACCGGTCGAATTGAACGATTCCGTCGTCTTGCCGGCCGAGACCGTTTTCGAAGGCCGCGTGACCATCGCGTCACCGGCGCGGTTCGGCGGACGCAGCGGAAAGCTCGATCTTCTGATCGACCGCCTCTGGTTCGACACCGGCGAGAGCCGGCGCATTGAAGCAGTGCTCGTCGACGAACTCGAACCGCCTTCGGACGGGACCGAAAAAGCCGTCGCGATCGGCGGCGGGCTCGCAGCCGGCACCTTGATCGGGGCCGCATCCGGACGATCACGCGGAGCCGTTATCGGCGCCGCCGTCGGAACAGGAATCGGAACCGGAATTGCACTTTTGAAAAAGGGACGCAACGTCGGCATTTCCGCCGACCAGGAATTCGAGATCGTCCTGAAAAAAGACGTGGTCCTGCCGGTCCGGGCATTCTAAAAGATCTTGCCCGCACCTGTCAGAACCGATCGGTAGCGAACGCGGCTTGCGGAGACCTTCAGTTATGCAGAGGCCCGCACGCAGTAAGGGCGAAACACTCAAGCCCGGCATCCGCCAGCAGCTCCTGCGGGAACAGCGATTCATCCGCCGCAGTCGCGCACAATACATCTTAAGTTTGGTCGTTGGCGAGAGATTTTCGACGGCCAAAGTGAAAAAGCCTGATGTGAAGGGGAGAGCACATCAGGCTTTTTCTATTCCACAAACATCGCCCCGCCCGCCAATGTACGCCGGACTGCCGGCCAATGTACACCAGACCGCCGCCAAACGCACGACGGACCGCTTTAATGTAAGGCGGACCGCTGGTCCGCCAACCCCGCAGCCCATCGTCTCGCAAAACACATCCACACACCGCAA
>JAEZIT010000068.1 GCA_023436495.1 Acidobacteriota bacterium | reverse complement strand
CTCGTCTTCCGCCGCTGCCGTATTTTCTTTTACATCCCGGTGTTCTTCGGGCCGCGCGGCCTCCTTTTCCTCGGCCTCGAGCTTGAGGCCGAATTCCGCCATCACACCCATAGCCATATCAAATATCTTGAACGGCGAATTGATAACGAACGAGACAGTTTCACCAAGCGCGATCGCCTCAAGCTGCACAAGGCTTGCGATCTTCTTCTCGAGCGGCAGCTCTGCGAACGCCTTCTGATAATCTTCGCTCGTGTCCTTTGCTTCCGCTGCATCAGCTGTCGCTTTCGTTTCCTTTTTCGTCGTCATTATCACAACCTCACCGGGCGATTCGATCTTTGTCTGGCATGCCAGCCGTGCATTTGCGGCCGCTGCGTTCGTTTTGAAATATTCGTTCTCCGCCTTCGTTTTTGGCGACAGCAGCGATGCTCCCACCTTCGCCTCGAATTCGCAAAAATGCATTCCAAGCTCGGGCTGGCAAACATCGTCAGGCGCAATTCCCATACGTTTGAAAGCATCGATGATGTATGTTCCGATGGGAACAATGCCCTCTCGCCCTTCACGTTCGAATTTGATCTCTGCCTCTGTCATATTTCCCTTTTTCAACCGCCAACTACCGTTTTTACGCGGACGCGCGGCTGCGCGCCGCTCGGGACACTTTGCGGTTCGTTAGCCTTTTTCCTGCATTCGGCGCACACCCCCCACATCCTCAGGCTGTGATGCGTCGGCGTAAAATCAAATTTCTCAGCCATCTGGTCCTGAAGAGATTCGATATCCGGAGAAAAGAATTCGATGACCAACCCGCATTCGGTGCAGATCATGTGGTCGTGATGCTCGTGATTGTAGTGATGCTCGTAATATGTCTTGTTGTCGCCGAAGCGCACCTCGCGGGCAAGCCCCGCCTCGGTCAATAGCTTCAGCGTTCGATAAACGGTCGTGTGCCCGACACCCGGATCTTCCTTTTGGACAAGCCAGTAAAGGTCCTCGCTCGTCAGGTGTTCTTCAGTCCGAAGGAAGATCTCCATAATGAGATCACGCTGTCCCGTGCGGCGAAGCCCGGACTTTTGGATATGGTCGAGAAATATCTCTCGCTCCTTCTTAAACTCGTCTTTAACAAGCTTTGCCATAACCGTTTTCGATAGTTTCAGTCTATCATTTGCGGCTGCTTTTAGCCATAATTATCCGTTCGAGCAAGGCCGCGTTCGCCGCGTTCTTACCGGAACGCCGCCGTGTCATTTCGACCGAACGCGCCGCCATGGAAAGAAATATCTGCGAAACCTCCGGCGAGGCGTACTCATCAAGAGATGCCAGGTGGGCCGCGAAGGTTTGCATCTCAATCCGCGCGTATGGCCCGGTGAGGGCGTCTTCGGGCATTTGATGCGCTAGGTTTGCCGCCGTGCTCGTCAAAAGTGGTAGTAGAACCTTTCGACCATCTTCGCGGTTCAATCCGCAGGTTTCGATCAGTTCAAGAGCCGTATCGAAAAGGGCGGAAATGTGTCCAGCGGCCGTAACGGCCGCAGCGTGGTAAAGCGGCTTGAATTTCGTTTCGATCGTGAAGGGATATCCGGCAAATCCCCTCGCAATGTCGTCCGCGATGCCTATCGCGGCTGCGTCGCCTTCAATACAAAAATATACGCCCGCGAAACCGTCAACGCCTTCGAATGGACGGCTAATAGACACGAGCGGATGCATTGATCCAACGTCGATGCCTTTGTTTCGAAGCGGAGCCAGAACTCCGGACGACAGCGATCCGCTGGTGTGAAATACGGCCTTGGGGGAAGCCGATATTTCGCGAGCATACTCCTTCGCAATACGTTCTACCCCGTCGTCTTGAGTTGTTATAAAGACGATATCCGAATGGATCTCCTTCAGTGAGTCAGGCGAATACGGTTTCAAAATTGCGGCGCCCGCCGGAAAACTGGGCGTGCCGCGGTGCAAAACCGTGTCGATCCGGTAGCCGGTCTGCTTTAGCGCCGCCGCAAGCGAAAGACCGACGCGGCCTGCTCCGATTATCGTTATCCCGTACATACACAAAGATTTTGCGATAATCCGACGCCCGCCGCAATCGGTACGGGTACTTTAATGTTTAATCGAAAGTTTAGACGCTGAGGACCGGTTCCGACCCAACCAATCGCGGCATTGGATTAGAGCCGTTCCCGTAACCGCTCGTCGGCTCAGAACTTACGGCGTTCGTGCCTACTAGGCGGCATACTTCGCCGATGACGTTTAGCTCTTCCACCGTGAACGATGCGGACTCCATCTGCGTTTGTAATGCCTGTCTCAAGCGGGCTGCTGCGTCCAAAGCGTCTTTATCTTTGGACTGCTTGCCGAAGGCATCAAGCAGCGGCAATATCGTTTCTCGGTTCGCCGATATGGTTCGGCGGTACGATTCGATCCCACGGTCAATCACCTGCGATAGCCGGTCGGGCAGGCTTTCCCAATAGGCGATATTCTCGAGGCTAAATGAGCATATGCAGAATGGATGTTCCTTAAGCATTTCCCGCGCGTCATATCGGCAGTCGAGTTGCCGCAGTTCGGAGCAAATCCTAGCGGCTTCCTTTTTATACGAATCCACGAACATTGGAATGTCCGACAAATTTCGAAATTCCCACCAACGGTCGCTCCGCATTATCTCGTCAAATTTGGCCTGAAGGTAATGTGAACGCATCACGCGATCGTGCGCCGTCGCAAAATGTTCCGAATATCCGGCGCTGTAGTCGTTCCATAGTTGTACTACCTCATCATGATCGGCGCTGCCGGCCGCGAAACTGACCGTCTTTGCGCTGTGTGCAAGCTGTTCTCGAATACCTTCAAGCTCCTCGTCCCTAGTATTGTCTGCCACCGAAAGGTACGTACGAATCGCAGCCCGCGATGAGACGCTGTCGACGAAGCCTTCGATCAATTTAAGATCATCGGCCCGGTCCGAAAATTCCTGCTCGGAATCCGAGAACGCATCGGCCACGCGATGAAGAGCCTCTTCGAGTGGCATAGACTCCTCAAGTGCCGATCTGACGGTATCGGCCACAAAGCCGAAGGTCTTTTCGACCATCGTGGTAAGCCGCCAGATCTTCGTGTTAAGAAGTTCTTCGGGTATCTGCGCAAACCGCCCGAGGACGTTCGTCTGCCGCCACTGGTCGAGCCATTCGCTGAGAGCGCTCAGGACCGCAGCTCGGTCTTTATTGTCTTCGATGGACTCGAATGAATTATTACCGGTCAGGAGTTGAGCCCAAACCACAAGCTTACGGGTTGGGTGGGCCGCTTCGACCGGTTTGGCGATCGCGACGACGTCGCCCCAGATGATTTTGAGGTCCAGCGAGCGGCGGCTAATGCGGTCGCCCTTTGACGTGACGAATTCGATCATCCGTTGGGCGGCGAGCGCCGTCAGGATGAGGTGCTGAGCCTCGCGGCCAAGACCGTACGGCGCCTTTCGGAGCTCGCTGTAGATCGTCCTGAGCGAGATTATCGGCTCGGGAACGTCGTTGATTATCTTCATTATCGAAGCTGGAAGAGGCAGTTTCATGAGGCCTTCTTCCTTTTCCGGGACAAGATAATCGCCGCGGAGGCCTACCAGGCCGAGCGGCAGCGCGAACGTTTCTGCAAGGTTCTGCACCGCGTCGAGGTTAGTGCGGCCGCCCCCGAACATATCCGCAGCCAGGGTTGCCACCTCGGCCATACCAAGCGGCTGAGCAAAGATAGGATGTTGCGGGTATTTGGCGGCGAACATCGGTGCCAGTATGTTCGAGAAAAACTCAGCAAGGGTTGGAGCCGCCCGAGAAGTTTCGTCAAATACTGTTTCGCCGTTTTCGCTGAGCATCCGACCGTCGGCCAGAAATATGCGGTTAAAAATGCGTTCGACCGCTATGGTGTGAGAATGAAGCGCGGCGCGTACCTGTTCGTTGAATTTGTCGTACAGGTCATTTTGCGTCAGCAGGATATGGAAGCGCTTGAGCGTGTCGAGCTCCTCTCTCTTTAGTGCGTCCGGACGCCAATAAACACGGGTGGTCTCACTGCTTTCCAAAAGGTCTGCGTACGCGATGCCGCTGCTTATTATCCGGACCTCCCAATCGATCACGTCCGAAGACGCCGGCGATTTTTCGAGCGCACCTCCGTCCGGACTCCAGAAGATGCGGCCGCGACGCGTACCGCCGCGCCATAGGATCTGGCATTCCATTGAATCGGAACCGTCGGCCTCGCTTTCGCTCGTAAGGGTGCAATCGGAAAAGCGTTCCCGCATCAACCGGCGCAGGATCTTCGGCATCACCTCATCGCCGACCGTCTCGACCGCAGCGGTCAACGCATCATTCAGCCGATCCTTGTTTTCCAAACGCAGCCCATAACGCGTTTCGCGGCCTTCTTCCGTATGCCGCCGAACGTCGTCCGGCAATGCATTTACGAACGACTCCAGGACGCCTTCGACGTTCTTTACGGCACGGGATGGTTCATCCTCGTCGAAAATGAGTACGGCAGCACTTATCTCAACGGCATTTGCTCCGTCACCATCAAGCGACAGGAGCATCAAAGCCTTAAGCACCATCTTCGCCTGCAGCCGCTGCATCACCGGAATCTTTCCAATAACGTCGCTGTTTAGCCGGTCGTAGGCCGCAAACGCTTCTTTTAATTCATCGATCTCACGCAGCCGCGGCTCGACATTGTCGAATACCTCGTCGAGGGCGATCAGCGAATTCGACGGGCGGCTCAGTATTTTTGATGCGGCGTCCGACGCGAACGGCAGAAGCGCGAAGTCGTGTACGAAAAGACGCACGAAAGGCGCAACCTCGAGCACGACCGGGTGCAGCGGATAGAGTGCCGTGAATTTCTGCTCGCCCCAGCGAAATCCGGGTAATGCTTCGCGGAAGTGGTCATATATTTCGTGGACGACTGTCAGGTTCTGCTGCTGTTTCGGGAAAATATGTGCATCGACGATCTTGTAAAGATGTTCCTGATCTAGATAGTCGATCGCGAAAGTGGCGGCTATTGCTGAATTAACGCCGTCAGCGCCGGCGATGTCATCGTCGAGAGCGATCCCGACGAAGATATTATGGCGAACGGCAACTTCGGCTATTTCGCTTAGAAATGGGCCATCATCGCGTGCGACACGCGTACCGCGTTCGAATGCCGTGTCTATAATAAGGATGAGCGGCAGATCGCCGCCGTGTTCGGACGACGCTTTCAATAGCTCTTCAAGCGAGCCATTGAGGTCAGTGGACCGCGCCGCCAGCGTGATGGCAAGCGCGTCCTTCAATTCATCGAACAGTGTTTCTTTCGTTCCCCTGCGGACATGCGCAACAGGATATTGACGGCGCATTAACCGATGGGCGCTTGCCGCTACATGCGAATCGCTCACGCGCGAGCGCAGTTCGGGGTGGGCCATAATGCCGCCCAATGCCGCCAGGAAATGACTTTTCCCAACGCCGCGATAGCCGGCCAGAGCCATCGCCGCCCCTGTCTGTCCGGAAACGTTCGCAATACGGTCTAGCCATTTGGCCATAAGATCGGCCGTGGCATCCGTAAAATAGTAATTCGTAACGGTTTTTTCCGGATCAGAGATAAAATTGACGATGCCAGCAAAGGGGCGAATTTCGACAATGTCCTTAACCTTGAGCTGAGTACGTTTCATCTTTTTAGGGAATGAATAAACGAGAAAGAATTCGAACGGGGAATGCTCTGTACTGCAGGACGGCCGAATGCATATGGCAGGCCGCCGACAGTAGTTTAACAAGTTTTTGCAAGAAAAAGAAGAGCCTAGTTAAATTTTATGGAAATACTGTCGCAATTGAACTTTTTGATGGGCCGTCCGCAACGTTTTTGCTAATTGCCGCATCATATTTACGTTGATTTCCCGGCATATTTACAGCTAAACTTAAGCTACCGACAATGGAGATCTTTCGGAGGCAATCTATGCAGCGACGAACGGTACGAAAAGCAGGAGCACTCGTACTCCTATTCAGTTTTTGGATGAGCATGCTGGCGGTCGCGCCCGGGCGAATTTACGCACAGGATAAGGACGCCAGCAAGAAGCCGGAGAAGAAATCGCCGGCCAAACAGGAAAAACAGGAGAAGCCGAAGGTTCAGACGGCACCTGTTACTAAGGCGCTTTCCACAAAGGAAGACCCGTCGTTGATCGGTCAACGCAAGATAAACAGCGGTACTGATAAATTGTTCGGATGGCTGGGTGGTTCGCAGGAGAAAGAAGTAGCCATCGGCCGCCGGCTGGCTCTTGAAGTAGAACAGCAGGCGAAGCTGGTCGAGGATCCGATCGTTACCGAATACGTTAATCGCGTAGGGCAAAACATCGTGCTTCATTCCGACGCCAAGATCCCATTTACGATCAAGGTCATCGATAGCGATGAGGTCAATGCCTTCGCATTGCCGGGCGGGTTTTTCTTCGTTAACCGGGGGCTGATCCTTGCGGCTGACAACGAAGCGGAACTTGCGGGCGTGATGGCGCACGAAATAGCGCACGTCGCGGCACGCCATGCAATGGAGAACCAAGGCAAGATGCAGGCGATCCAATACGGCCTGATCGGTACGATCATTTTTGGCGGGGGAATCGCCAGTGCGATCGCTCAAAACGCGGGCGGCCTCGGACAGCTTTTAAGCTTCCTCTCATTTAGCCGCAGCGCGGAGGGCGAGGCCGATTCGCTTGGAGTTCAATATCTTTACGCTTCGGGATATGATCCGACCGGGATGTCCACGATGTTCGAAAAGCTCGCATCGCAGAATAAGAAAAAGCCCGGGACCCTGGCAAAGATCTTTTCTTCGCATCCGCAATCGCTCGACCGTCGGGATGAAACGCTTCAGCTGGTCGCACGATTTCCCGAAAAAGAAGAATACGTCATCAGCACTTCCGAATTTCAGCGGGTGAAACGCCACTTGATGAAACTTACGAATGCAAGGGCCGGGATCACAGGCGATCTTGATGACGAAGGCGAGGTAAAGCCGACGCTGAAGAAACGTCAGCCCGACGCAGCCGATTCGACAGATACCGCACCAGACAATTCCAGTTCGTCGTCGGACGGTCCGCCGCAGCTAAAGAAACGCGGCGAACCGGAGCCGTCGCCAACGCCGAAGCCGTAAACTAGCTACGAACCGTATGGAAGAAAAGGACATATTCTGCCGGCCGGCACAATATGTCCTTTTTGTTATTGTTAAACGCGTTGGGCTTAGAAAACTATTTGCCCTTTTCCAGCTTTGTTTTCAGTCGTCGGACATCAGCCGGATCGGAAGCGAGAATCAGAGCTTTTTCCCAAGAGGAATGAGCAAGCTCGGCCTTTCCCTGTTTATGGTAGACATCGCCAAGATGCTCGCTGATCGCCACAGAGGCGTTGTCATAGCGCGCGGCTTCGAGGAGGTGCCGTTCGGCTTCTGCATAGCGGCCCAGCTTAAAATTTGCCCAACCCAAGCTATCCAGGTATGACGGATTTGTCGGGTCGATGGCGACAGCGCCTTTTATTAGTTGAAAGGCCTCTTCGATCTTTTCGTTTCGTTCAAGCAAGAAATATCCGAGATTGTTCATCGCGATCGGATTGCCCGGCGTCTCTTTCAAGATGGCTCGAAGTGTCGCTTCCGCTGAAGCGTGATCGCCGGTTGATTGCTGAGCGGTTGCGAGCGTGAGCTTTGCGATTTGCTTCCGTTCGGGTCCGTTTGCGACCAAATATGCAGAATTCGCCGCTGCGATCGCCTCTTTTCCACGGCCCGCCTGGTTATAAAGCTGGGAAATGAAAAGATAATTCGAGTAATCGTCGTACATCGGCAGTGCAACCCCGGAAGCGCCAACACGGCCTTCACCGGCAGCTGGCTGTTTTCCTATGAGCGCTCTGACGAGCGCGACACCCTCATCAACTCGGCCGTTTTCTGCAAGCAGCGACGCCTCGAGTCTCATTAGGCCATAATCCGACGGGACCCTCTGACGGACGGAACGAATGGCCGAGAGAGCCTCCGCTCGATTGCCAGTTTCGCGGTAATACGATATTAGCTGACGATCGGCGAATAAGTCGTTATCCCCGAAAAGCGACCTTGCCCGAGTAATCACGGCGCGGACATCCTTCGCCCGGTTCGCGCGTTTGTAGACGTCGATCAATTTCTGAAAAACCCGCACCGCAAAATCGCGAGCGTCATCAGCGACAGGCGGGCGGTCACCGATCCCCCTGACTCGAAGAGCGTCTTCATACGCTGCCACCGCCTGATCTGTTTTCTGAGACTCCGCATTCAGGTCACCGAGTGCCGTGAAAAGCGCGGCCGCATTCTCCGGATCGGATGCGGCAAAGCGTGCCGCAGCATTGCGCAGCGTTGCTTCGGAATCTTCGATATTTCCCGAACGGGCCTGCACTTTTGCTAGAAGCGCTATTAGCGGTGCACTGTCCGGATTTGCGTAAACCGCCTGCTGCAGTGCCTGAGTCGCCGCAGCGACGGCTTGACTGTCCGCTGTCGCTACCGCTTCGGTCAAAAGTCCGACTGCCTCTTCGTTATCCGGTGAATCGGCAATAACAAGGCTCAGGACCTCGATCGCTTCACGCATTCTGCCCGCGGCGATAAGCGCCGGACCAAGTTTGAGTGAAGCAGCCTCAGGTGCCAGGCTTCCTTGGCCGCCCATAACGCGGCGATAGAATTGGACTTCAAGCGGCGGCGTCGAACTCACCCAATTCTGAAGTGCTTTTATACGCTCTTCTGGCTTATCCCGACGTTCATAAAATTCACTCAAAAACGCCCACGCCTCCGCGTTTCTGGGATCGAGGCGGGTAATTTCCTTCCATTCGGCAATGGCCTTTTCCGTAAAGACAGGATCGAGTGGACCGTTGTTCAGCCGGCTTTTGAAAGTGTACAGCCGCGCTAGTATACGGTGTGCACCGAAATTATCAGGCTGGATCGAAACGGATCTTTCGGCGAGTCGAATTCCCTCTTCAAGATCGATGGGGTTGGTGCTGATCGCTAATTCCGACAGCGCCGTATATGCCTCGGCAAGGCTCGGGTCAAGCTCGATAGCTTTCTGTAGTGCCTGTTTCGCTAATCTTGAGTACGCGGCTCCGCCGCTCTGCATTCGCATCGGGCTCGATTTCCAGATATAGCGCTGGGCTTCAAGAAGCTTGGCGTATGCCTGTTCGCGGCGTTCCCTCGAGACGGGAGCGGTTTGAGCTGTCGAAGAATTCAGGTTTGCAGTGTTTACGGGCTGTGCGTAACCCGTTGCCGTAAATGCAGCTGCCGTGAGGATTAGTGCCGGTATTTTGATTTTCATTACTCAAATGCTGCGTGAGTTAAACATCACGTAGAGCTTCGGCGACCTTCAACCAAACCGAACGCCGCGGAAAATTGATCGCGAATACGATAAGTGCGGCAGCGGCGGCCCTGTAAAGATCGAACTTCTCACCCGTGAGATAAGCGGCGATAAAACCCGCAACAACAATAGATTCAGCCACTGCCGCAAGTATGATCGCGTTTGCACGAAGTGTCGCCAAGAGCCCCGGGAGCCCTTTCAATAGTTTAGCGGTACGAAGTCGCTCCCAATTGTTAAGTACGCGCCGCAGAACAAAGGATCCGGCGGCGATGAAGACTATCAAAACCCAAATCGCCGTCAATTCACTCGGACCCGCGGCCGCGGCCGGCCGATCGATAACAAATGCACCAGCTACTACAAGAAGCAGCGAGGATACGATGACGCTGCCTACGACCGCTGCGGTGACGGCATAGTGTTGACTAACATCATGGTCAAAGCCTGTGTCTTTCGCGTCCATGGAACCGGTTCTTCAAAATAGATTCGTCCGGCCCGTCGAAACGGCACACCGGACGAACACTTGAGCGACGTTTATTTCTGCTCCTGCGGTTGAGCCGTCGGCTGAGTTGCCGCAGCTCGCCGCTGCGAAATGACGGTGGTCAAAGCCTGCGGGATCTGATTTGAGAGAATATCGCCCTGGTTCTCAATTATCTGGTCAATCAATTCGAACTTCTCCTTATCAAATTCCCGGGTCATCAGCACGCCGTTCTTATCTATTGTCATCGGATAAATACCGAAGAACTGGTTCTTGAAGTTCTGGAAGAACGATACGTCTTCCGGCGGCAGCACCTTCATTCGTTCGGGGTTCGGTTCCGGCACCGTAGCGCCGATCAACTGAAGCTGTTCTTTGGCTTTCTCAACGTAATCGCTGTTCGGGTAATCCGAGACTATCTGCTGGAAGTACCGGGCCGCTTGGTCCGTTTCCTCCTCTACAAGGTACGTAACCGCGAGTTTGTAAAGTGCTTCGTCCATGAAGCTGAAATTCGGATATTTATCGAGGATCTCGCGGTATCGCGATTGTGCTCCCTTGAGTCCGCCTTTCTTCTGGTCGACGGACTGGCCGTAGTAATAGTTAGCGATATATAGGTTATGTAAGCCAAGATTGTCCTGGACCTGTTTCAAACGCTGTTCCGCGTCGGCTCGAAGTATCGAATCCGGATACTGCTGGAGGAGCGCTTTTAGCCGCGTTTCGGCACGCTTGGCACGGGTCGCATCGCGATCCGGCAGGCCGATCTGCCGCATTTCTGATTCGGCGATCTTCAATACCACACGGTCGGCGAGCGGATGAGTCGGGAAAAACGTCAGCCAATCCTGATAGGCGGCAATCGCCTGGATCAGGGAGCTGGTAGAGCCTTCAAGGAAAAACGAATCCGCGACGGCCAGCTTCGACATAGGCAAATACGGCGAATCCGGATATGTTGTGATGATGGTCTGAAACAGCAGGCGTCCAACGTCAAACCGTTTTTTGCGAACTTCGCGGGTTGCGACAATGAACAATTCACGATCGCGACCAGGCGAAACGCTTCCGATCAGCTCTTCGTATTCATCATTTCCGCCGCCGCCAAATATGCCAAGGAATTTGCCCTTTTTCTTCTTTTCGCGCGGTTTTCCTTCAGGTGAATCGGTAACAGCGCGGGCGGTTGCGGTCTCAAGCTGGACCTTATCCACAGCGGATTGTAATTCAGAAACCGACGTTTCGAGTTGATCGATGTCCGATGCCTCGTATTTCTCGGCACGATCGATCTTGCCGCGAAGGCTGTTGACGTCCGATTGAAGCCTTGCCGCATCTTTCTCAAGCCCCAGCAGGCGTCCGAGCGGAGTATTCAGGTCGTCCTTGTCATCCTTTTTGGATTTGTCGCCCTTGTTCTCGTCCTTGAGGACCGAAGCCGCGCCGCTTAGCGACCGACGCATGATCTCAAGCTTTTGTCGCATCACGTCGAGACGCTGCATGGGCGAACCGTCGCCCGGGCGGGCCTGTGCGAAGCCGGAAACCGCCATCGCGATCACGGCCGCGACGACGAAGACTGTCGATTTAACTGAATTAATACGCATAACTAATAATTTCTCTCGCGCGTTTGCCGCCTAGACCCAAACCGTTCCTTTCTCCAGTAATTCACGAACCGCTGCAGAGGGATCTTCCTTACCGTAGACCGCGGATCCGGCAACGATGATATCCGCTCCGGACTCAACAATATTCAAAATGTTGGATTCGTCGATCCCGCCGTCTATCTCGATCCTTACATCCAAGCCGCGGTCCGCGATCATTGACCGCAGCCGTCTTAATTTATCAACGCATGTCGGAATGAATCGTTGCCCGCCGAATCCCGGATTCACAGACATCAGCAGCACGAAATCCGCGTACGGCAAAGCTTCCTCCAGACTCACTAAGGGCGTTGCCGGATTTATGGCAATGCCGGCTTTTCCGCCTGCTTCGCGGATCGACGATAGAGTTCGATGCAGATGCGGATCGGCCTCGACGTGGACCGAAACCATATCGGCACCGACCTTTACGAAATCCGCGGCGTAAGTGCCCGGTTCGATGATCATCAGATGGCAATCGATCCTAAGGTCGGTCATCTTTCGGATCGAACGAACGACCGGAAGCCCTATCGTAATATTCGGCACGAAGCGGCCATCCATTACATCCACGTGGATCACCGTGGCTCCGCCTTCTTTTACGGCACGGATCTCATCGCCAAGTTTTGTAAAATCTGCCGATAAAATCGACGGTGCAATTTCAAACATTCGTAAATAATTGAGCTTCGTAGTATTTGTTGCGGAACGTCAGAACACAGTTGCTCAGCAATCTGGGGCTCAATGCGGTCCTATCATCAATTATTCGGAGGTCTGGTCGCTGCCGGACGATTTGCCGGTGTTCCGGTCGAACGATTCGCCGACGGGATCGTGATCACCTTCGGGGTCCTGTCCAGCGGCTCGACCGCCGAATTTGCCGGTTTCTTGTCACTTTCCGGCGCTTTTTCCGAATTTGTTGCCGATGCCGAATTCGCGGTCACGTCACGCGTGGTCTCGGCTTTTTTCTTGTTCGTGTTCGTATTTGTCTTAGGTTTCTTGGGCTTTTCGGAGATCATTTCCTCGATCTTCTCGGTATCGTCTTCCTCGACACTTTTCTTAAGTGTAGAAGGAAGCTGATCGCCTTCGCCTCCGGATTTACTCGTCACCACCAAGATCAATTGGCCGGTTTTAACGGTCTCGCCGGGTTTTGGAAGCTGTTCGAGCACGGTATTTGGCGGATCCGGGCTGAATCGGTCGGCGCGCCGCTTTATTTTCAAGCCGAGATGTGCCAGTTCCTTTTCGCTTTCGACAAAATCCTTGCCGACGATCTCCGGAACCTTTATCTCTTCACCCTGCAGAGACATATAGACCACGCCCGCAAGCCCAAAAATAAAGGCCGCCGCCATGATCGCGAGCGTCGCTAATTTACCGAGGGCCGATAGGCCTTTTGATCCGATTTTCACAGACTTACAGCTCCAAAATCAACTTGAGAGTTTAACACCTTTTCCTTTTACGACAAACCCTTGAAGATGCGATATTTCCGCTATTCTTTTGTGAGAACCGCAATAAAAAACCCGTCCATTCCGTCGCGGTCGGGGAACGTCCTCACGAATCGGTCCGGTGTGATGAAATCTTCGGACACGGGCGGCGTAACTGTTCTGAAGCCCGTAGCTTCCGCTAGAAATGCACCGATGACCGCTTCATTTTCCTCAGGCTCCAGCGAGCAGGTCGAATACACAAGCATCCCGCCGCGTTCGACTAAATTTGATGCATTTCGAAGTATTGCAAGTTGTTTCCGAGATAATGTTTCGGGGTCTGTTTCTGCAAGCGAGTATCGGATCTCGGGATTGTGGCGTATCGTTCCGGTGCCGGTACACGGAGCGTCCACGAGGACGACATTAAATGATCCATCCTCAAATACGACCGTACCGGTGGCGTCATACTGCACGAAATCGACGCGACCGACTTCTTGCCGTCGGCAGTTTTCACGCAGGAATTTAACGCGCTGAAAATGCAGGTCGCCGGCGACTATATGGCGTACTTCGGGCCATAGGCCGGCGGCGATGGCGGTGGTTTTACTGCCCGGAGCTGCGCAGGCGTCGAATATTCTGCCGCCGGCAAATTTTAGCGCAACTTCGGCGACCATTTGCGAGGCTTCGTCCTGAAAATAGATCAAGCTGTCCGCGGCGAGCTGCCGGAGTTCGTCATTCAGGCCGTTTTCATTCGTCCAGCATCCCGCGGCGTTTTCCGACCGCTTCCAGCCGGATCGTTCGGCAAGTTCATCGGAGCGCTGGCGTCCGCCGAACGCCTTAATTCCCTTCAACGTAAAACGGAACGCTATGTCGGACGGCTTGTTATTGGCCGCGACGATCTTTTCGGCGCGGTCGGGCCCCCAATCGTCGGCCCATTTTGCGATCAGCCATTCGGGATGAGAAGTTTCTACTGAAATACGTTCTGATTCGGTCGTGAACGATAGTTTCGGGGCTTCGGCGGCGATGCGTCGGAGCACTGCGTTGACCAATCCTTTTGCAGAGGTCTTCTTTGCGCGTTGTACGAGGTTTACGCTTTCGTTGATAGCGGAATGCGGCGGTATGCGGTCGAGAAAAAGGAGCTGATAAATTCCAATTTGCAGAGCAATGCGGACCGGCACGTCGAGTTTTCCGGCCTTCGAATGCAGGGCGATCATTCGGTCGAGAAACAACTTTCGTCTCAGGACGCCGAGGACGATCTCATGACAAAGGCCGCGGTCGCGCGGGCTGAGCTTTGCCTCGTATTCGGGTAGAAGTATAGACGAAAAGGCGCTTTCGGTTTCGATGCGGGAAAGTATGTCGAAGGTAGCGGTTCGCGCCGGTGATATTTTCATCGACTATTGTTTATCGGCGCGCCCTTTGTTTTTATTCACGGAATGGTCGGGGCCGGAGCCCTTTTTCAGGCCGGTATCGAGCGTTGTACGGTCGTCGAAGATAAAACATTCGCCCTGCCAGAGATTTTCTTCGGCTGGGACGCTTTCGAGATATTTGAGGATTCCGCCTTCCAACTGGTAAACCTCTTCAAAACCGAGGCCTTTCATGAAAGGCGCGAATTTTTCGCAGCGGATGCCGCCGGTGCAGAACATCGCTACCTTTGTATGCCGTTCCGGATCGAGGTGTTTTTTAATAAATTCGGGCAGTTCGCTGAATTTCTCGGTCTCGGGGTTAATTGCGCGGTGAAAAGTGCCGTTGCGGTATTCGTAATCGTTGCGCGTGTCGAGGACAAAAACCTCCGGGTCTGCGATCAGGCGGTTCCATTCCGCCGGCCCGACGTGCGTTCCGCTGCCGAGCGCGATATTCACAGGCTTTTTCAACGCGACGATCTCCGGCTTGATCTTGACGTGGATCCTGCGAAACGGGGCCGCGGAATGGTACGAAGATTTGAATTTCAGCGTCGTCTGCAGAATATTTTCGGCGGTCGGGACGAATTCGCGGATAGCGGCGGGCGTTCCCGCCACCGTCGAATTAAAACCTTCGTCAGCGAGAATGATCGTTCCCTTTATGCCGAGCCGCGCCATCAATTCGCGCAGATCGGCGCGCACGTCGTCCAGCCGCTCCATCGGCTTGAATTCGTAAAAAGTTATTATCTGGAAACTCTTCTCCATCCGAGAGTAATTATAAGGTTTCTACGGCGGTCCCGTAAAATACGGAGCTCCGACTGCCGCTAAAGTAAATTCGCCGCCAGTGTTCCGGACAGAATTGCCCGACCCGGAATTTCGTCCGCGCCGCGCTGAGTTCAGTCGGCCGAAAACAAATTTCAGAGCTTTGGAAATGAGTTCTGAACGCTTGGAAGTGAGTTTTAAACGCTTCGAAACGGTTTTCAGACAGTTATGAACTAGTTCTAAACACCGGGAAATGGTTTTTAAAGCGTTCGAAAGAAGTTTTAAACGCTTAGAAATGATTTCCAAAGCGTTGGAAATGTGTTTTAAGTACTTTGAAACGCTTTCCAAAGCGTTAGAAACGGGTTTTAAATGCTTAGAAAGGATTTTAAGAGCGCTCGAACCTCTTGTAAGCACGCTCGAAATGATCTTTAGAGCGCTGTATTTCGGGGAAAGTTACCTAAATACGGCGTCGCAGCAGACGCGCGGCCGCCGAATTTGGTCAATTTTCATTCGCCGCCGCTGCGAGCGTATCAGTAGCTGAAGGTCACTTCAGCGCGCCGATCGTTATCATGCGTGCCGCGGTCAATGGCAGCGCTCTCACGTGCGAAACTCGCCGCCGGCACTGAGCATTGCGTAAAATCGTCTCTTTATTTAAGATAGAGCTATGGAGCGGTGCGACAAACATCCCATTCCCCGATCCGGAACCGTGTTCCTTCCCGATTTTGCGGCAATGAATGCGCAGTTTGCGTTCCCGCCATGATCACAACCTATCGACGTGTTCTATTCCCTATCTCGCTTGCCCCACAAGTTCAGTAAAGGATTGACAGCTATGTCTAAAACAATTTTGATCGTCGAAGATTACGAAGATTCAAGGACAATGATGAAGGCAATGCTGCAGCTTCAGGGCTTTGGCGTGATCGAAGCCGAGGACGGGCAGGACGCGATCGAAAAAGTGAAGGAATTTCGCCCGGAAATGATCTTCATGGACTTGGCGATGCCGGTCCTGGACGGCATTTCGGCAACCGAATCGATCCGTTCTATGGACGAGTTCGCCGACGTACCGATCATAGCGCTGACCGCGTACGGCGAGCTTCGCGGACAGGAAGCCATGGACGCGGGATGCAACGAAGTGGTGTCAAAACCGATGAATTTCGACCGGCTGCAGCCGCTGCTGGAAAAATATTTGGGGTAGGATCTAGGGGCCGAGTATTTCGCCTTCAGCAACCATAACGCCGTTAAGGAAGTCGCGAACGGCAAGACGTTTCTTACCTTCTAATTGGACCTCGACCAATTCAATGACCGAATCGCCGCCGCAAGCAACTTGCAGGCGGCCTTGGTTTGCGGCGAGAACAGTCCCCGGTTCGGAGAGTTCGTGGGCGATATCGGCAGGCCGAGCGCTCCAGACGGTGAATTTCTTTCCCTGATAAAAGGTAAAAGCGGTCGGGAACGGCTGGAATCCGCGGACACGGTTCGCGATATCACGTGCGTCGAGCATCCAGCTGATCAGGCCGTCCTCTTTCTTCATTATCGGCGCGTAGGTGGCACCGGCCTCGTCCTGCGGTACAGGGGTCAGCTCCGGCAGCCTGCGCAGAGTTTCCGACAACAGATCCGCTCCGGCGACGGCCAGACGATCCATTAATTCGACCGACGTTTCTTCATCGGCGATGGGTGTTTCTTTTTGCAGGAGTATCGGGCCCGTGTCCAGGCCTTCGTCCATTTGCATGGTCGTTACGCCCGTGACCTTTTCTCCGTGAACGATCGCCCAGTTCACCGGAGCCGCTCCGCGATATTTCGGTAGCAAAGAAAAGTGGACATTTATCGCTCCGTTCGGGAACGCGTTAAGAAAATCCGCGGGCAAGATCCTTCCGTAAGCAACCACAACGGCCGCGTCGGCCCCGTGAGAGCGGAATTGTTCCAAAGCTTCCGCGGTTCGAAGTTTCGTCGGCTGATAGACCGGAATTCCCTTCTCCAGCGCAAGTTCCTTCACCGGCGACATCGCGATCTTTCGCCCGCGCCCGGCAGGCCGATCAGGCTGTGTGTAAACCGCGGCGACCTCGTGGCCGTCCGCTAAAATGCGCTCGAGGCTGACCGCTGCCGCCCGTGGCGTGCCCATAAAAACTATCTTCATTACTCATTGATTCTAAACAGTGTAAGTGGAAAAGCGAAGCCGATTCCCTTCTCCGGACGGAAAGTCTATGCGTTTTCGCCCAGCGAAGGGTCTGAACCCGTCAGTCATATGGTAGACGTTCTGCTCGCTGCTCTCACCGCAGACTGCGGAAGTAGCCGCCTAATACGCACAGCGGTAATTAGAGCCCTCGAAGATCCGTACCCATTTGCCGTCCTGGCGGCGATAAGCGTTGAATGCGGAGCCTTCGAACGATGCTCTGAACGTGAAGATCTCAGCAACGCCGTCGCGGTCGATATCGAGGGAATCGAGGAACAGTTCGTGATACACGCCGCGGTCGATATCAGAGATATCGCCGCTCATTGTGTTTTCTTCGGTGATAGTGGCGAATTCGGAATAACCGAGTCGGAGCTTATCTTCGGCATCCTTTTCAGCGATGAAGAAAAGAAGTCCTCGCGTAGAAGCGTCCGGCTCGGCCCAGTATGAACCGACCAATTCAACGCTGCCGTCGTTATCTATATCGATCGCGGTAAGGTTCTGAGACTTAACATTATTTACCGCGGTTGACGAGAGGTTCTGCTTGCGAAATTCCGCGCGTACTAGAGCTTCGATCTCGGTCCGTTCGGCAGCCGTCGGCACTCGGCGCAGCCCGGAGCCCGGCTTTACAAGAGGCAGATTTGTCGCAAGTCCCATTACATTTCCGCGGATCTTTGCTTTGGCGGAGGTTATGGTCACGGCTGCAGTGTGCTTCTGGCATTCCGACCTCGGATCGGCGCTTTTCACAGATACCGTCCCCGCACTGGCGCCGCCAAAAATGAGCGGGTATTTAGTTCCGGATCGGAAATAACGGCTGTGAAAAGCCTTCAAGTCGGCCGGGTCGCTTCCGCCGTCGATTGCAAAGACGAGTTTGCCCCCTTCTTCAACAACGGCAATGGGTTCCAGCGTACCGCCGTTATACAAGACAGCAAAGATAGCGGGCTGCGGGGACACCGGTTTCTTTTGAGCCGAAGCCGCGCCTGCGAAGAGGGACAATAAGACGACTGAAAGAGAAACTAAGACAAGGTTGTGCTTGGTGATCATAGGTTTATTGAGAGAAATTCCAACAAAACGGACGGAAAGCAGAGTCTTGTTTTGCACTAGATTCTCGGGTGGAATTTGGGGACAAAAAAAGGCGGGTCAAACCCGCCTTCTGTCATATCTTCTGAGCAACAGATTTGCCCTGCATAAATTGCAGCAAGTATTCGCGGCCCCCTGCTTTTGAATCGGTGCCGCTCATATTGAATCCGCCGAACGGATGCACGCCTACAAGCGCTCCCGTGCATTTGCGGTTCAGGTAAAGATTGCCGACGTGAAATTCTCGGCGGGCTTTTTCCAGGTTGCTCTGGTCGGTAGAATAGACCGCGCCGGTCAAACCGAATTCCGTGCCGTTGGCGATCTCGAGCGCGTGGTCGAAATCCTTTGCCTTAATCACGGCAAGGACCGGTGCGAAGATCTCTTCCTGCTCGATGGTTGCTCCGGGTTCAACGTCATCGATGATCGTCGGTTCGATGAAGTACCCCTTCGAATCGTCACCGTTGCCGCCCGCGACGATCTTGCCGCCTTCTTCGACGCCCTTGTTTATATATTCGAGCGTGCGGTCGAAAGCGCGTTTGTTGATGACGGCCGCGACATTGGTATCAGCTTCGGCGGGCTCGCCAACCTGCAGCTTTTCGGTAAGCGCTATAACTTTTTCCATCAACTCGGCGTGAACGCTTTCGTCCACGATCAGCCGCGAACATGCCGAGCATTTCTGCCCCTGAAACCCGAAGGCCGCGGACACGATACCGCGCGCAGCCGAATCAAGGTCCGCATCATCGGCGACGATAATAGCGTCCTTGCCGCCCATCTCAGCGACGACGCGCTTGATCCACTTCTGACCCTCGCGCGGTTTTGCGGCGACCTCGTTGATATGAAGGCCGACCTGTTTGGATCCGGTGAACGAGATAAAGCGTGTCTTCGGGCTCGTCGTCATTGCTTCCCCGGTCGCCGCGCTTCCCGTGACGAAATTAACGACACCGGCGGGGACGCCAACTTCATCAAGGATGTCCATGAAGATGGCTGCAATGACGGGAGAATCGGATGACGGTTTGAGAACGACGGTGTTACCGGTGACGATCGCCGACGTGGTCATGCCGCACATGATGGCAAGCGGGAAATTCCAGGGAGGGATGATCGCGCCGACGCCCAGCGGGATGTATTCGAAGCGGTTGTCTTCGCCGGGAAAAGGCGTAATGGGCTGATTGCCGGACCACCGCAGCATTTCGCGGCCGTAAAATTCGCAGAAGTCGATGGCTTCGGCGATGTCGCCGTCTGCCTCTGCCCAGGTCTTTGCGACCTCGAATATTTCCCACGCCGAAAGCTCGAATTTACGGCGGCGCATGACGTCCGCGATCTTGAACAAGTATTCCGCGCGTTCGGCGGCGGGCACGCTGCGCCAGAGCTTGAATGTCTCGGTTGCTGCGTCGAGCGCTCTATCCACCAGCGACGTGTCCGCGTCACATTCGGAAAATACGCCGACGACCTGCGTTTTATTGGCGGGGCTGTAGCTCTCAAACTTTTCGTCGAGCGTGACCTTTTCGCCGTTGATCACCATCGGATATTCGCGGCCGAGCTGGGCACGTACCTGTTCGATCGCCTGCCGCATTGCTTCGGCGTTTTCGGGAACCGAAAAGTCGGTAAATGGTTCATTTCTGAATTCGTCTAAAACTCTCTGTGTCTGCATAATTTTCTCCGCTTCGTTATCTAGATCGCTGCCGGTCCATTTCGCTTAGCTCCCATTCGTCTAGAAGTTCCAGGACCACCGGTTCGTCCGCGTCCTGCCAGGCCAACACGAATCTCGGCTGCTGAGTATCGCTTAATTGCTTAGTATAGCTCAAGATGAGCTTCCAGCCCGAAAGCAGATATAGGTTCAGTTCGCGGACGGAGCCGACCTCGGTGGTAAGATTCGTGTCTTCGATGCTCATTCCCACTTTCCTGTGTTCTGAAGCCGTTTGATCTTTCGCTTTGCCAGCTGTCGCTTCAGCGGCGTCATCCGGTCAAGAAATACGATCCCGTCGCAATGATCGGTCTCGTGCAGCACACAGCGGGCGGCGAGATCCCGCACGTCAAGTTCGATCTGTTCACCGGAAATGTTCTGTCCGCGGACGATCACCCGCATCTCGCGCCTTATCGTCTGGTAAAGCCCTGGAAAGGATAGGCAGCCTTCGTCGCCGACCTGTTCTCCTTCGACGCTGACGATCTCCGGGTTGATGATCGCAACGTTATTCAAAGATTCATCCTCGCCCGGAATATCCATCACAAAAAGCCGCTTAGAAATGCCGACCTGCGGAGCGGCGAGGCCTACACCTCCGGCATCATGCATCGTCTCGAACATATCGGCAACGACCCGTTGAAGGCCTTCGTTAAATTCATCTTCTGCTACAGGCCTGCCGACCTCGAGCAAAACCGGCTCGGGGTAGTGGGCGATCTTCAAAATAGGCATTTTGATATTTTAGAATGCAAGATCCGGAAAAACAAAAGCCGGGAACGCTCCGAAACAGATTCAGCCGATCCGTCTGGTCTCAGAGCGATCCTTTAACAACGCTGTTGTGTCCTCGATCACGCTTGCAGCAGGCACAGGCTCAAAATCGCCCTCGCTTAAGCTTCGCGGTTCTGATCCCGCAAGGCTTTTGTTCGCGTGAGGATTCAGCTTTGCCCGCTTCTCTTTCAACGATTCCGCAAGGAAAACGTAAGCCAGCGCCATGGCAGCCATTACAACAAACGCGATCAGCAGGATCCCGACAAACGGCTGGATCCCTGACAAGACCATCCTCGTAAGGATCGTGTAAATAAGCGCGCCGATGCCTACCAGCAGCACAAAACCAAATCCGCCGAACGCAATGTTGCCGAATCGTTCCAGCGTCCTCGTCTGTTTCTCAAGCCCGGTCCGCTCACCGTCGGGAAATTGCTCAGCCAGCGACCGGGCCGAAGCCTCCAGATTCATGCCGCACGACCGACAATAGGTTTGTTCTCTTGAATTTTTTGATCCGCAGCCAGGACAATACATAAAACCGTGATTCCCTCAATGAATTGAAGGCATTATACACGGCCACGAATGTGATCGGGAAAAAGTTTATTCGAGGAAAACCTGCGTTACGTATATGCTTCCGTCGCGGGCTTCGGCGATGCCGATACCGGAAGCCTTCCAGCCGCGGTCGAGCATGTTCTCGCGATGCGATGGCGATTTGAGCCAGCCGCGGATGGCGAGGTTAGAGAACGATCCGTCGCCGCGGTAGAAGAACAGGTTCTCGCCGATGCGCTGCCAACCGCCGATACGGCGGGAATTGGCCCTATCGACGACAGAGCGGCCATTGCGGTCAAAGTGGTCAAAAAAGCGCTCGCGTGCCATTTTGCGGGAATATTCGCGGGCGATGTCGGCCAGGTCTTCGTTCCAGGCAAGAGTTCCGAGGTTTCGGCGTCCGCGCTCGCGATTGACGAGGTCGAACACTTCGGCCTCTTCGGCGGCGAGGCTGCGCGACGAAATAGACGAAATGGCGGGAATCTTGGGGGTATTAGCCGTGGCGGGTATCGATGTGCACACCGACAGCAGCACCATTAAGGAAACAGCATATTTCCAGAACATCAATGGTTCTCCAATGTGTATGAATAGGGTCGGGGAAAGTAGCGGCATTAATGATGCCGAAGAAATTATAACGATTATGAATGTAATTTACAATACATAACTACGGCGTTTTTATCCCCTGTACCGAGTCGGACCAGGCGCAGAGCGTTCGGATGTCGTCATCGGAAAGAACGGCGTCGCGATGCATCCAAAGGTACGACGGCAAAGGCATTTCGCGGGCCTGGACCTGTTCGCAGACCTCGGCAGCCTTCTTGTTCTTTCGGCGTGGTTCGTACGTGTTCCAAAGGCTTAAATTAAGTTCGCCTCGGCCGTCGGCGATATGGTCGGCGAGCATCCATGAGAACGGAGCAACCTCGGCATACCATGGAAGATGGGTTTCAAACGAATGGCAGTCGCTGCAGGAACGTGCGAAGATCGCTTTGACCTCCGCCGGGACGTCGTCTGCTGTCGCGATCGATTCGGCAGGGTTCACGGGCTTACTCGAGAGATCCGGACGGACGAATTGTGCCGCAACGAACGCGATGGCGAGCACGATCAGTATTATCTTCAGAACTCTTTTCAGCATAGGCAGGCAAACTCTTTTTTTAATCGCGAAATCATAATAAAATAGAAAGGTTAGAAATGCTAAACCCGACCGTATTCGCCATTCCGCTGTTTGCCGTTTTGATCGCGGCCGAAGCGTATTTTACGCGGCGGTACGGTCGGGACGATTACGAACGCCGCGACGCATGGACGAACATCTTTATCGGATTCATGAGCGTTGCCTGGGGGGCGCTGTTCGGCCTCGTGACGGGGTCGATCTACCTGTTCTTTTACGACCTGGCGCCGTATAAATTCCCTGCAAATGCGTGGTGGTCATGGGCTCTGCTGTTCTTTGTCGACGATTTCGCATATTACTGGTTTCACCGCATCAGCCACGAATGCCGGTTCTTCTGGAATTTCCACGTCGTCCACCATTCCAGCGAGCAGTATAATTTGAGCGTGGCGGTCCGGCAGAGCTGGTTCAGCGGCATGGCGCATTGGGTGTTTTACGCGCCGGTGATGCTGCTGGGCTTTGCGCCGTGGATGTTCGCGACGATGCACGGCCTCAACCTGATATATCAATTCTGGATCCACACGAAGGTCGTAAAATCGCTCGGGCCGCTGGAGCATGTTCTGAACACGCCCGCGCATCATCGGGTCCACCACGGCGTGAACGAAGCGTATCTTGATACAAATTACGCGGGTGTGCTGATCGTCTGGGACAGGATGTTCGGGACGTTCGTGCCGGAAACGGAAGAGCCGCGGTACGGCATTATCAAGCCGATCAAGAGCTATAACCCGCTGTGGATCAATACCCACGCATGGTTCGAGATGTGGGACGCCATACAAACGCGGGAGACGCTGCCCGGAAAGCTCCGCTGCATGTTCGGCAGGCCGGCCATGGAATTCGACGAACAGCCGCGTCCGCATTTGCCCTAAACCGAACCCGCTAATATACTTTTCTTTTTATGAATCAACGAAAGATACGAGTGCTTGTCGCAAAGCCGGGACTCGACGGGCATGACCGCGGGGCCAAGGTGATCGCCCGCGCGCTTCGCGACGCCGGAATGGAAGTGATCTATACGGGGTTGCGGCAGACGCCGGAGATGATCGCGGCGGCCGCGCTGCAGGAAGACGTCGACGCCGTCGGCATTTCGATCTTGAGCGGCGCACACAACACACTTTGCCCGCGCATCGTCGATCTGCTGCGCGAGAACGGGATGGATGATACGCTGGTCCTGGTCGGCGGTATCGTGCCGCAGGAAGACATCGCGGAGCTGAAGACCAAAGGCATTTCCGAAGTGTTCCTGCCGGGAACCTCAACCCAGGATATTGTCGATTTCATAAACAAGAACGTCCGCGTCGCGGCGTAGTTCGCGCACGCATCCTTTTAACCCCTTCAATTCAGGAGACTTTTATATGAGAAAGCTTGCGGTATCGTTCTTTGCCTGTGTCATGATGCTGTCGATCGTGTTTGTCGGCGACGCGATAGCGTCCAGCGAGTCTATGGCCGCAAACGCAGCGATGGCGCAGACCAGATCTCGCCGTCGAAAGCCTGGGATCACCCGGAGAACCTATCGCGGCGGCAAGCGCGTCGCCCATACGACGAAGCGAGGAACGAAAAAGGCAGGCAGGAAATCCTGGAGAACGGGTAGAAAGGTCGTAAGCCGAACAAAGAAAATAATTTACTAAACGAAGGCGTCCGAATGGGACGCTTTTTTTGTTGGCACGCCGGATGCTTTTAGTCATTATGACGCAGTATGCGCAGACTCAAAACAATACACGGAACAAGAGGTCATATATGATTCTAAAGGGGTTAATCAGTTTCGCAGCATTTTTGGCGCTCGTATCGTTTTCATACGTGGGCGCTCAGGCACAGGTTGTTGGAGCGGTCAAAGACGCCGCAGGAAAAACAAAGGACGTAACCGTTGACGCCGCGAAGAAGACCAAAGTGGTCGTGACCGACGGCCTCGAAACGGCGGCGGACAAGACGAAAAGCGCAGCGGACGCCACGGGCGATGCCACTGCAAAGGGAGCAAAGGTGGCTGCTTCGAAATCGAAGAGCTTTGGCAACCGTACGGTCAGTGTGACCGAGAACATCGCCGGAAACGCATACGAAGGCGGCAAATTTTATACGGTCACAACCTGGGACGGCACCAAGTGGGTTTCGAAACGGGTTTGGTTCAAGACAAAGAAAGCGGCCGACGCAGTTCATTAACGGCGGCGGGCGATTGAGGTTTAAGAGAATGGCGGCAGTGATATCGATCACTGCCGCCTTTTTGCGCATCGACGGCGTTAAGAAGATGGACGGTGTGAAAGGTTTCGGCGCGTGCATGACCGGGCAGATAGCGGTGACGCATATCGATGAGATGAACGCCGAATTGGAAACCGCATGCTCGTTTTAATTGTTCGGGTAAAAGTGCACAGATAGCGGCGCGCGTTTCCCGGCTTAGTGACACGCGCTTGTTCGGTTAGTGACATTTTGCGCGGCGCGCACGAAAATTCTGCGGGATCTCGCCCGGGTTTTTCCATAAAAATCATAAATATCATAAATATCATTAAAGTTGCCCTGTTTCGTAAAAAGCGCTATTCCGGGATTTGGGAGGGTGTGATTTGATGGTTCTCGCGGGAAGTTTACCGCTGAGGCGCGGAGACGCGGAGGGAAGTGGAAGAAGTGGGGGAGTAGGGGAGTAAGGGAGTAAGGGAGTGGGGGAGAAAATGGATTATGGTTAGCTAGATTTTATAAGTTGCCCCGAGCTTTAGCTCGGGGATAGAGCATCAGTGTTGAACGGGCTTTAGCCCAATTTGGGCTGAAGCCAAGAGGATGATTGTTTTTTTGGAGTAGTTCGGCTAAAGCCGGAGCATTTGTCGGCCGGTGACCACGGGCTAAAGCCCGTGGCAATTTATAAAGAGAAAAGTCTGTGGCAATTCATAATAGGTAAGCCAGTGGCAATTCATAATAGGTAAGTCCGTGGCAATTCATAATAGGCAAGCCCGTGGCAATTCATAATAGGTAAGTCCGTGGCAATTTTTAAGAGCGACGGTATGGGGCCGGACAATTCTGGGCGGTGACCGCGGACTAAAGGGCGTGGCGATTTACAAGAGCAGCGATATGCGGGCTGGAGAATTCCGGGCGGGTTCATTGAACGAGGTTTGTTGGTGTATGATTAGATTGCCCGTATTTCATTGAAATGACAGGGATACAAGAAGATACAGACTAGGCCGAACCGATCGGACCGGGGCACGATCGAGAATATTGTTCGTGCGGGTTTCGATGGTTATTTAAGGACACATTTGATGAAAGAAAAAGTCAGAGTTGCAAGCGGACAGGGTTTTTGGGGCGATCTGTTGACGGCGCCGGTGGACCAGGTGCGGGGCGGGCCGATCGATTATCTGATGCTGGATTACCTGGCGGAAGTGACGATGAGCATCGTCCAGAAGCAGCGGCAGCGTGATCCGAACGCCGGTTATGCCCGCGATTTTGTGACGCTGATGCAGGAGATATTGCCGGATTGCGTCGAGAAGGACATCAAGGTCCTGTCGAACGCGGGCGGCGTGAACGTCGAAGGCTGTGCGGCGGCGATCCGCGATACGGCGCGTTCGCTTGGGTTGGGCGGCAAGGTGAAGATCGGCGTGGTGACGGGCGACGACATTCTCGGGCGGCTCGACGAATTTGCCGAGCGCGGCGTCGAGATCACAAATATGGAAACCGGCGAGCCGCTGTCGGCGATCCGCGACAAGGTTCAATCGGCGAACGTCTATTTGGGCGCGCAGCCGCTGGTAGAAGCCCTGGACAAGGGCGCGCAGATCATCGTCGGCGGTCGTTTGACCGATACGGGTTTGACGCTGGCTCCGCTGGTGCACGAATTCGGCTGGTCGTTCGGGGATTGGGACAAGATCGCCGCCGGGACGATCGCCGGACACATAATCGAATGCGGAGCGCAGTGTTCGGGCGGAAATTGCCAGTACGATTGGAAGAACATCCCGGACCTGGCGAACGTCGGCTTCCCTATCGTCGAAGCGACGCCGGACGGCGAATTCGTCGTCACGAAACACCACGGCACGGGCGGACGTGTGAATGTGCAATCGGTGAAGGAACAGCTTCTGTACGAAATGGGCGACCCGAAGGCATATATCACGCCGGATGTTGTCGCGGATTTTTCGACGATCAACCTCGCACCGGACGGCGAGGACCGTGTCCGCGTGTTCGGGATCAAAGGCCATCCGAATACCGAATTTTACAAGGTCTCGATCGCGTATTCCGCCGGATGGAAGGCCGTCGGGACGCTGGTCTATGCCTATCCGGAAGCGTACGACAAGGCAAAAGCGGCCGACCAGATACTGCGCGCGCGGCTAGGACGGCTCGGGCTGAAATTCGATGTCATATTGACGGAATTTGTCGGCGTGAATGCCGCCCACGGACACCTTGCGGGCGAGCCGCGTCCGGATATTCCGGAGGTCCAATTAAGATTCGGCGTCCGCGGCCAGTCGAAGGCAGACGTCGAGCGTTTCACGAAAGAATTGGCCCCGCTGATCCTGACCGGCCCGCCCGCCGTAACAGGTTTCGCCGGCGGCCGCCCGAAGGTCGAAGAGATCATGGCCTATTTCCCGGCCCTGATACCGAAAAGCCTGATCGAGACAAAGGTGGAGATCGTCGAGGCGTAGCTATTTTATTCTTCCGTAAAGATGCGCAAATAGCTTGATCGAATGGCAGTGGCTAGACGACATTGGACGGTATTCGATGCCCTGGTGGCCGTCGGTGCCATTGTATTGCTGACCGTGTTTTCCCCAATTATCGGGGCACTAATCACATATGCATACGTTAAAGGCAAGTTTGACGATGCTCGATATCGTCGGTATCTGAAGCAGAACGAAGGCGCGAAATATTTTTGCTACACCAACAAAACCTCCGGTGCTGAATTTGCCCGACAAAATATTTTGCCTTATATGGATGATGATGTTCAGGTGATCTATATGAGCAGAAAGGGGAGAATTAACCTTGGCGACGATTCGTCGATCCACACATTGATCGGACGCGACGCCGGCGGGTCCATGCGTGGCGGATACCCGTGCGTCGCCAAGATCGTTGACGGCAAACTGGTAAGTACGTCACTCAACACGGAGTTCTACAGGGCCATCGCACGAAAAGCGGACCCCGATATTATTCTCCGCCGTATAAAAAAGTTCTTCGAAATCAGCGACCCGAGCGCGGCCACTGACCAAGGGAGCTAATGGAGACAAAGGTGGAGATCGTCGAGGCGTAAATTATTTGCTATGAAAACACTACTTTTTTTGCTAAGTTTTTGTTTATTTGCTTTTTCTGCCTACGGACAGGCACGACCGATCACGCAGCAAGAGTATGAAAAAGCGCATAGATTCGCTCTTTCCGCGACGAACGAACAGTTTCCTTTTATACATACCTTTACAGCAGAATACTTTGATGGAGGAGAGCTGGTTTCCAGATCTGTTCAAATAGCGGAGCGGCAAGCTCCCGGAATCGAGAGGCAGACATTCTCAACCACTGAAAGCGGCAAAACGTTGGTGACGTATCAACTTCGAACCGGTTACGGTGACAGCGTCTATTGCAGCACCGACGGAAAATCATGGACAGGCCCCCAGAGTAATGAATGCCCTCGGAACGTTCGTGTATTCGGACGGCGAACGGCCGCGTCAGTTGCATATTCAGTCGAGGAGCATACAGTTTCCGGCGAAAGCCTAAAAATATATCGAAAGTATATGGTGTTTACAGACGGAAAAGTGCCGACATTTGAGGAAGAGATTGCAACCATTAACGCGAAAGGCTTATTTGTCGCGACGACGTACACCATGGGGACCGTGGAGCCAAAGTCCGTCACGGTAAAATTAGTAAACAGTTGGAAATTGAAGGCTGCGTTCGATCCGATCACAAAACCCAAGAATGCGAAGCCATCGGAACCCGATAATGATCTTAAGTTTACGATCAGGGCAAATTGATCCGCTGTAAAGAGGCCGCTTTGATCTAGAGGGCAGCGTAAAGTTGTTCGATATGAGGAATTCAACTATGTCATTCCATCTCCCCGCGATCATACTTTTGAAACTATTCTTTCCAGTAGGCTGCACGATGAACGCAGAAGGCCTGGCAGACATTGCCGCGAATGTCGATCCTGCAACGGCCGCGAAGCCCATCCCGACACCGGACCTACGCATGCCTATTTTGAAAGAGATTGCTGAATACATACGGTCGGCGGGAACGAAGGATCCTATGGCGATCGATGCCGGTACGCTCGCGGCATGAATTAAGGCCAATACAAGTTGAGAAAGATCCGAAGAAAAAGGCTTCGCCAGCTCCTTAATGTCCAAGAGGTTGTTAATCGTTATAGCATCTGTTTTCCTGATCATCGTCAGCTTCGGCTACTACGCCTACAAGCAGTTAGTTGAAGCCGGCTATCTCTCCTGTATTTTGTCGATTGAAGACACGATAGGCCGAGAACTCGGCCGGGGAGCGGTAAAAGGCGTAATTGTGACTGACGACTGGCAAACACTAGGCGAGGATGAAGAGCAGGCGCTGTTTGCAGACTTCCGATCCAAAGGAGTGACGTTTGATTGCTACCAATTCGCTCGATTCGCTGATGGTTCAGCGTTTGCGGGTACGAAAGGTCAAATACGTTTTCGTCGCGAAGGCCCTATTATCAGGGTGCGAATCGAAAGCGACGAAAGCCACAAGGTCGGCTACTAGACTCATCTACTCCCCAAAAACTTAGCAATTCCCTTCTGACAGTCTTCGGTCACGCGGGCGTTTGCGTTCGTAACGGCGCCTTGTTCGATGGCGTCGGCGATGTTTTGCGCGTCGATGGAGTAGAGAAGCTGTTTGGTCAATTCGACGGCGGAGCGGCTGACGTTTGAGTATACGGCGGCGTAATCATTGACGGATTCTTCGAAGCCTTCGTCGTCGAATATCCGGTTGACCAGGCCCAGTTCGACGGCTGTTTCGGCGGTGTATTCAAAACCCTGCGTAAGCAATTCAAAGCTCTTCTTTTCGCCCAGGTTCCGTCGAAGTATCGCGGCGACCATGGCGGGCACGAATCCGATCTTTACTTCCGGGTAACCGAACCGGGCGGACCGCGCGGCAATCACGAGGTCGCACGCCGTCGCGAGGCCGCAGCCGCCGGCGAGCGCGCGGCCGTGTACGGCGGCGATTACTGGGACCTTGGTATTGCGGATGAGCAGGAACAATTCCGCAAGGCTTCGCGCGTCTTCGAGATTTTCTTCGAACGAGCTTTCGCTGATCTTTCGAAGGGCTTCGAGATCGGCGCCGGAACAGAAATCTTTTCCCGCACCGCGAATGACAATTGCACGGAGGCCGTCGTCATCGCCGGCTTCGCGCAGAGCCGTCTTTAAAGCCACCACCAGCGCGTCGTTGAGCGCATTTCGCTTTTCCGGGCGATTGAGGGTCAAATAGCGGATCGAGCCGCGTGTTTCGGTTAGTAATTCAGGCATTTTCTCTTGATGTCATCACGATCGATGTGAGGATCTTATGAAGCTCCTGCCGGTCGGCCTCGATCGAGTCGAATTCCCTTTGGGAAATAAATTCTCCAAATAATAAAAGCTGCAGCCAGTATTCCGTCTCCGACGCCTTTCGGCGGGCAATGCCCATTTCGCTGATAAATACGGGCTTGCCCTCGGCATTGACGGCCCCCTTAACGTGCTTTCCGATATTCGTACCCGAGATGAGCAGTTCCTTGCTGAGAACGTACTCGTGCTTTTCGGCGACAAGGTGGCGGTATAGCTTGACGATCCGCAAGGCGAAGGCGAAAGATTTCGTCACTACAGGATTTTCCTTCATATATTTGACAAAAAAAATGATGAATTGCGAATGAGGAATTATGAATTCTTAATTCTTCATTCGTAATTAATCTTTGAACAGGTCGCGACCGGTATCGATCTCCGTTGAGAATTTATCGATAACTGCCGCTAAGATCTTTATCTGTTCGGCGGCCTCGGCCCAGTTTCGCTGTTCGATGGCTTCGCGGATGCCGGGCAGCGTTTTTACGCCGTAGCCGGTGTAGAAGCCTGGCGCATAGATGTGGTGGCGGAACCAGTCGCGGCGCGGCAGGCCGGCCGTGCGTGTCAGAGACCTTTCGGTGCCGTAGAGAATGCGGTCGAGTTCGGCACGGCGTTCGGCGGGCATGCCTTTCGCGGATGCCTTAGAGAATTTTCGCACGCTTTCGTCGAGTTCTTCGAGCGCCTTCCGCAGGGGTTTGAAATCGAGGTTCGGGACTTCCTGCTTGACGGCGGGAACGACGAAGGTTTGGGTCGGGTCCTGGACGCTTTTCAGCATGCCGCTGGTGATCAGCGAATTCGACGCGGCGGTTTCGGTGCGCATGGAATCTGCGAGTTCGATGACCTCGGCGGCGTAGCGGTTGACGGTTTCGGCGAAATTAATGAAATCGAACGGCAGCGTGTCGGCATTGGCGAGACGCAGGGTGGCATGGCCGCAGACTTTGGCGAGAGCGGCGCCGTAGGCGAAACCGGGATCGCCGAATCGTTTGTAGTGATCGAACGAATCATAGACGGAATGATATGAACCGCCGCCGTCTTCGCCGCCAAAGCCGATATTGAGCGACGCGATCCCCAGATGCTGGAGGAACGGCGTGTAGTCGGAGCCCGAGCCAAGCGGATAGATACGCAGGTCGGGTCGCGCGGCGGCCTCTTTACGCGCGGCGGGCGAACCGTTGACGATCTGGTTTGCGCGGGTCCGCTGCCAAACGGTCATTTCCGTTTGCGGATCAGGGATATCGCGGGCGACGTCGTTGATGAATTTTTCGAGCGTGTGCGAACCGCCGATGCCGAGAAATCCGCGGCCGTTCGAATCGGTGTTGATGTAAACGGCGGCTTTTTGACGAAGTTCGTCCGCGTGGAGTTCTGCCCATTCGGTCGAGCCGAGCAGGCCTTGTTCTTCGCCGTCCCAAGCGGCGTAAACGATGGTGCGTTTGGGCTTCCAGCCGGTTTTCGCTAGTTCGGAAACGGCGCGGGCTTCTTCCATCATCGCGACGAGGCCGCTTATGGGGTCTTCCGCACCGTTGACCCATGCATCGCGGTGATTGCCGCGGATGATCCATTGGTCCGGTCGCTCGCTGCCGGGCATTTTCGCGATGACATTATAGATGGGTTTGATGTCCCAGTTGAATTCGAGCTTCATCCGGACGGTCGGAGTTTTGCCGCCGAAATGATAGGTGACGGGCAGAGCTCCGCGCCACGATTCGGGAACGACGGCACCGTCGAGATTTTTGATAAGCGGCAGCGCGTCGGCGTAGGAGATCGGAAGCACCGGAATTTTGGTGAGCGTTTCGGCGTCTTTGATCGCGACGCGCTTTGCGTCTTTGGTCGCGCCGATCCCTTTGGTCAAGGGATCGCCGGGATAGAGCGGCATGTCCATCACGGAGCCGCGCTGCACGCCGTGTTCGCTGCGCCAGGCGCCTTTCGGGTAAACGTCACCCTGGAAATAACCGTCATTGCGCGGGTCGGAATAGATGATACAGCCGACCGCTCCGTGTTCGGCGGCGACTTTCGGTTTGATTCCCCGCCACGATCCTCCGTAACGCGCGATCACGACCTTTCCCTTAACGTCGATGCCGCGTTTCGCCAGTTCCTCATAATCGGCGGGCACGCCGTAGTTGACATAAACGAGCGGCGCGGTGACGTCGCCATCGATAGAATAGGCGTTGTAGCTCGGGAGCTGTTCGTCCTGCTGGGCGGAGGTAGCGTCTTCGGCAAGCGGCGGTTCATTCAGCGACAGCGTAAATTTTTCAGGCGCCGTCATTTCGACGATGCGTGTTTTCGGCGTCGGGAACAGGACGCGGAATTCTTCGAGCTGTGTGTCGTAGCCCCACGAACGAAACAGCGATGCGATGAAATCGGCGTTCTCTTTGTTATATGCAGAGCCGAGATGATGCGGGCGTGCCGACAGACGCTTCATCCAATCGTGAAGGTTCTGAGTGCTGATGGCCGCGTCGAATCGCGATTCGAGATCGCGTTGAGCGACGGACCTTTCGGCGACAAATCCCATGACGGGCCCTGACGGCGCCGGTGTCTGAGCGGCCGCGGTCGAAGCCAATGCCATTACGGCGAATAGCCGAGATAACAGTTTACGCATCGAAGTTTCTCCTGAATGATCGTGTTATTGAGCCAATCCAAGTTTTGCGGCTTCGTCGTCATCGACATCGATATGCATACGAAGCAGCGCGGTCGAGAATGTCTTTCCCTGCGCGTCGGTCATAAGGCTGAGCGTCCCGCCGCCGCCGAGCGAGCCGTGGAGCAGGAAATTAAGGGCGTTCAGATTCGGGAGTTCGAATCGTTCGACGTCGCCTTTCACCATATCGCCGAAATGCTGTTTGACGCGGTCGACGGTGACCTCGCGAACAATGAGCGGGTAGTATTCGTCCTTCAGAGCGATCACGCCGACATTGGCGGTGTCGCCTTTATCGCCGGAACGCGCATGTGCAAGTTTCAGTAGTTCGATTTTCATAATTGCTGCGGATGATCCAAAAAGTAGAATGCGGATATAACGAGCGAATGATCGATATCGCCGGAGCGAACGAGACGATGGACGTCTTCGAGGCCGGCAAGCGTTGTCGATATGCTCTCGTGTTCGTCAAATCTGACCTCGGCCGTTTTCACGCAATCTCGAGCGAGAAAATGGTAGATCGTATTATTCTGCAAGGCCGGATTTGGCCGCGATCGGCCGATCTCGGTCCAATTATCGGAAGTGTAGCCCGTTTCTTCAAGCAGTTCGCGGCGGGCGGCGGCCTCGGGCGATTCGCCCGGGTCGATCATTCCGCCGGGCAATTCGAGCGCCGTCTCTTTTGTACCGTGGCGAAATTGTTCGATGAGAACCACTTCGTCGTTCGCGGTCAACGCGATGATGTTGACCCAGTCTGGGTTTTCGATCACGAAGAATTCGGCTTCGTTTCCGTCAGACAGCCGGCGGCTTTCGTCGGCGCGGACGGTGAACACACGGCAATCGGCGATCGTCCTGCTCGTTCCTACCTTCCATTCTGCCGGCCTGCCGTTCATATTCTAGCTCTAAGTTTATATTAGAATACGACTTATGGGGTAATCCTGCGTGCTACTTGCCCTGAGTCAGACGCTGCAGCAAGGCCGCGGCCGCTTTGCGGTCTTCGGCGGCGAGTTTATCGCTCGGGAGCGTAGACGCCAGGTATTCGCGGAGGCTTGCGACAGCCTCGTCCGTTCGGCCGAGTTCCGAATAGAGCATCCCGAGCCTGTAAAACACGGACTTGGATGCGGGAAGCATCTCGCGGCGGGCCTTGTCGCGGTATGATTCGAGCTCGGTCAGCGTTTCGTTCTTTCGGCCCTGCAAATACAGCACGACGGCGAGTTTTTCGGTCAACGCCGCGGAATAAATGGGAAGACGGGCACGAGCCTGTGTCAGAAGCTTTTCGGCATCGGCGAGTTTGTTCTGATTGGCCAACGCCATTGAGCGGGCTTCGTACGCCTGAAAAAGCGTGTAGGCGTTTACGTTTTCTATCTGCGATTCCGTGACCCTTGCCGCATATTCATCGGCGGCAGCAAATTTACCGAGGCCAACCAAATTCCTTGCGGCGCCGACAAAGCCGAGGGCGGTCGGGCGGGCGTCGAGCGAACGCCCGTAAGATTCGGCCGCGGAGGCGTGATCGCCCGCTGATTCCTGCGCTGCGCCGAGCTGTGACCAGGAAAATCCGGAATTGGGATCGACGGCAACGGCTGCCTGCCACAGCGACAGGTCGTCATGCCAGACATTTGTGTAGGCGACGGTCTTGTACGACAGCGCGGCCGATGCGACGATGCAGACGGCGGCCAGGACCGCGGAGGCACGTTCGGGGACGATCCTTTGGAGCAATCCGTAGAATTCGGGCAGCAGGACCATCAAAAAGCCAAGCAGCGGCAAGTAGAGGTAACGGTCATGGACGACCTGTTCCTGCCAGAACGCGGCACTGTTCAACACAGGCAGCAGCGTCAGGACAAAGATGCCGAAACCGAGCTTGCCAACGAACGAGCGCTTCGCAATCGTCCAGAGGATGTACAGAGCCGCAGCGGACGTGACGAGCGGCACGAAGAAATTCGAGATGCCCGGTTCGGTGACGATCCGCAGCGGATAATTGGGGCTGAGAACCGTCGGCAAGATCATTTGGCGAAGGTAGAAGATGAAGCTGGACGGCGCGGTGAATACGGCGTCGATGAAGGTAATCTTATCCTCGTTCGGGTGCATGAACGTGCCGATCGCCGCAAAGCGCGCGGCAAAAAATGCCGCCGCGACGACGATATACGGAATGATGCGGTTGGCGGGCGTTGGCGGTTTGGGTTTCGAACTTTCTTCCGGAGCCGTATTGGCAAATATCATCCAGAACAGCGGCGCGCACAGAATACCGATCTCCTTTGAACCCAATGCGAGCGCGTACGCGGCGAGCGACAAAATCGTAAATTTGCCAAACCCTTTTTCGCGCGTCTGGACAGCCATCGAAGCCAAAGTTAGAGAACCGAGCATGAACAGCGTGAACAATAGGTCAGGCGCGCCGGAGATCCATGCGACCGATTCGACGTGGACCGGATGGACGGCGAAGATGAGCGCGATCGAGAATGCCAGGACATCATCGGCGCCGAACCGCCGGAGCACAATGAACGCGGCGACAGATGCGGCGACATGGAGCAAGACGCTCAGGACATGCCAGCCGTACGGGTCGGGCCCGAACAGCGCGAAGTTTATTATCATCCAGAGAACGAAAACCGGGCGGTAGTAATTGCTGCCCGCGCCGTTCCCGTCGGCCTTGAATGCCCAGACGTCGGATGAAAGCGCCTTGCCGTACAGCGAAGGTTTCTGGATCAGATCGTTCATCAGGATCTGCCGTTTGTCGTCGTAGATGAATTCGCCGTCGAGCGAGCCGGCGTAAACGCTGAAGGCGGCCGCGGTGACTGCCAGCAGCAGGACGTAACGGATCTTTGTCTGCATAAGTTACGAAATTGTCTGAAGATTCGGTTCGGACTTCGCAAAGTTTAACGCAGATTCGAGCGGATTTGTAGTTATCTCGTCGATAAGGCCGATCGACAGGGCTTCGCTTGCATGCACGCGGCGTGCGGTGAACAGCATTTCGAGCGCTCTTCCCTGCCCGATCAGGAGCGGCAGGCGCTGTGTCCCGCCCCAGCCGGTGATGATACCGAGATTTGCTCCGGGATGCGAAAACACCGCGTTGGGCGATGCGATCCGGCGATGACAGGCGAGCGCGAGGTCGAGAGCACCGCCGAAACAGTAGCCGTTTATAGCGGCGATCACGGGAAATTCCCGGTTGGCGATCTTGGTCATCAGCGTCTGTCCGCGGAGGGCGAATTCGCGTGCAGTCTCGGGCGTTACCCTGGAAATTTCCCTGAGGTCTGCACCCGACGCGAAGACATCTCCGGTTCCGGTGAATATGATCGGCCCGGCTGCGGCATCGACGATATCGTGGAGACGTTCGAGAACGGCGACAGACAGCGGGCTTCGGATCTCGGGGCGGTTGAAACGGACGACGTCGGTGCCGTTCAGGTTTTCTAATATTATCGGTTTGGACATTTGATGGCCTGAAATAAAATAATATAGCTATGTTCAGAACCGACAAAGCCCACCCGTGGCACGGCATACCGATCGGCGCCGGAGCGCCGGAAGAAGTGACCGTTTTCATCGAGATCGTTCCACGCGACACCGTGAAGTACGAGGTTGATAAGGAGACCGGTTATCTGAAGATAGACCGGCCGCAGCGATATTCCAACGTTGTGCCCGCGAACTATGGCTTTATTCCCCAAACATTCTGCGCGGAAGGCATAGCGGAAATGGCCAGGGCGAAAACGCAGATCGAGATCAGCGGCGGCGACGGCGACCCGCTTGACATCCTCGTGCTCAGCGAACATCACATCCCGCGCGGCGATATTATCCTGAAAGCCCGGCCGATCGGCGGTTTCTGCCTGATCGACGGAGGCGAGGCGGACGACAAGATCATCGCGGTGTTAAAAGGAGATAAGGTGTTTGAACAGTATCAGGAGATCAACCAGCTACCGAAAGGCATCCTCGAGCGGTTCGAGCACTACTTTCTCACATACAAAAGCCTGCCCGACGACCCTAACGTATGTGAGATCGCATATTCGTACGGAAGAGATGAATCATACGACGTCATCCGCGCCGCCATCGCGGATTACGCGGAATTGACGGGAAAGCTGAAATAGGCCGGGCTGTACCTCGGGATTGCCGGGCGGAAAGGAAAGGCCTCTCCGCTCGCGGCAGCTCCGGGGTGAAGCGATAAACCTTAACTTATACTATCGATCCAGCACGAACGCGCCGATGTGGGGCGTGGTCGTGTTGGCGCAGGTTTCGAGAGCGAGGATGAGCGAATCGCGCAGGTCTTCGGCGGTGACAATGGCGTCGACGAGGCCGCGAGCGGCGGCGTGTTTGGCGTCGAGTTCGCGGTCGTACGT
>JAEZIT010000053.1 GCA_023436495.1 Acidobacteriota bacterium | reverse complement strand
TTGATAAGTTCTGCGATCTTTTCGTTCAGCGTGTTGGTATTGGTGACGTATCCTTCGTAGAGTTTGAAATGCATCGCCAGCGTCTCGTCGGAGATGCCGTTGAGGCCGCTGAGATCGAACGATTTAGCTTTGTAGACAGTGTTAAGACCCATTTTCTTTCTCCTTTGAATTTATGGCTAAGCCCTTATTATAGCAAATTTCGCCGCCGCAGCGTTTACGGTGTCGTCTCTTCCGAGGGCCGCGGGCCGGCGTCTATGCCGTTAATGCTTGCCTGGTTAATTACCTTTACATGGAGGTCGTCTTGGATGCGGATCTGGCACGAAAGGCGCGTGTGGTCGTTTAGGTCGGGTTTTGTCGCCAGAATGGCCCGTTCGGCATCACGGATCTCGCCGGGGTCACCGCCGATGACCTCAACGCGGCACGTCGTACAACGAGCGTTTCCGCCGCAGCGATGCAGGATGTCGATCCCGTTATCTTCAATCTCAAGAACAAGCTTACGCCCCTCGGCCGCTTCGAACGCGATGGTTCCGCCGGCCGTTTCCGCAGTTATCTTCGGCATTAAATAATGTCTCTCCTCGATCCAATAAAATTAAAAAGACTGTTTATTTGAATTTGTCACAACGTGCGGACAATGGCAAGCGTATTAGCCGCACGATTATGCTCCGGGCGGAATCGGCAGCTTGTCCATCGCATTGCAGCATGGAGTCTCCCGATCCGGCGATTATTTAGTTATCGCTACAGCGAAATGGCGGCTTGTCTCGCCCCCGGCGGCGTATCACCTTTATAAAGCACCTTTTCCAGGAAGAGCCCGGACGGCGGAGCGGTGAATTTTGCGGCCGCGTCGGAATGAAAGCGGAGCAGGCGCGCGAAGCCGTCGTCGCTTAGATTCCCGCGGCCTACCTCGGCCAGCATTCCGACGATGCGGCGGACCATTTTCCAGAAGAAATGGCTCGCGCCGATGCGGAAACAGATCAAATCGCCGTCGGTGAACACCTCGGCATGTTCGACGTCGACGATCGTTGACTGTCTTTTGTCCTCTTCGACCTCACAAAACGAGCGAAAATCCAGGCGTCCGACGAGCATTTCGGCGGCGCGCTGCATTGATCTTACGTCGAGCGCGTCCTTGATCCACCAGACGAAATTTTTGGCAAACGCCGAGCGGCGCGTCGATATCTGATAAATGTAATAGCGGGCAACGGCGTCATGACGAGCATGAAAATTGTCCGGCGCGTTTTGCACTTTAAGAATATTGATATCGGACGGCAGAAGATCGTTAAAGCCGTGCTGGATATGTCGCGGAGTGATATTCGCTTTTAAATCAGGCACTTTCAGGTGCGCGATCTGCCGGACGGCATGGACGCCGGCGTCCGTGCGTCCGGAGCCGTAGATCTCCGTCCGTGAGGAGAACAGCTCGCGTGCGGCTTTTTCCATTTCGCCCTGAATGGTCTTGGCGTTGTGCTGGATCTGCCAGCCGCGATAGCGCGTGCCTTCGTATTCTAGTTCCAGTTTCCAGGTCGGCATTTATTGTCTCTTCATTCCGGGCAGATCGGCGATCCTTACTTTTTCACGAAATTGGTTGATCGCGACATACGTCACTTCGGCTTCGGTCACCTTAACGGTCTGGCCCTGCTGGCCGAATCGTTCGGCTTCGACCTCTACATGCACGGTGATCGAGGTGTTGCCGATGCGAACGACGTCGGCGTAAAAGCTAACGAGATCGCCGATGAACACGGGTTCGTGAAAGATAACCTCTTTCATTGCAACGGTTACGTAGCGGTCGTGCTTTGTCGCACGGACGGCTTCGACGCCGCCGGCAATATCGATATAGCTAAGAATAATGCCGCCGAAGACGGTTCCGTGCGCGTTGGTGTCACGCGGCATCATAGTCAATCTTATCGCGGCATCTTTGACCCGCGCTGATTCGGTAGGGTTGGTTTCGTCCATGTGTATATGGGGTTAGCCGAATGACGTCAGCTATTTCTTAATTGCCTCTTGGTTGATATGTTTTGTAGTCCAGTCGCTGACCGTTTTACGAAGTTCATTCAGGTGGTCGTCGAAAAAGTGGCCGCAAGACTCGAAAACGACGAGTTCCGTATCGGTAACGGCGGAGACCTTTTCCACGAGAGCTTTGAGGTTCACTAGTGAGCCGAATTCGTCACGGTCGCCGTGAACGAAGAGAATTGGCTTTCTGAGATCGGTCAAAAAATCGTAATCGCGGTATTTATCGACGGGCGTTCCGATGCTGATCACGCGGACGACACGATCGTCCTTCAATGCAACTTCGGTTCCGGTCCGCGAGCCGAAAGAAAAGCCTGCGAGCGTGATCGGCTGCCCGGGATACTGTTCGGCCAGGTAGTTCAGTGCATCGGTGACGTCTTCTTTGCCGCCCTCGATCTCGGAATGAACCCCGGTCGAGGCTCCGACGCCGCGGAAATTGAAGCGGAGCGTGATCAGGCCGGCGTCGACCAGGCCGGCAGCCGCGCGAAAGACCACTTTATTATGCATCGTCCCGCCGCCCAGCGGGTGCGGATGACAAACGAGAGCGACGCCCTTTACATCGCCTCGCGGCTCTTTGATGATCGCTTCCAACTGCCCGTGCGACGCGGGAATGAAAAGATTTCCCTTTGGGTACATAGTTAAACTCTCAATTTTAGGTTTTCGGACCATATATTGGCAAACCGGCGATTTTCAAAAACCGGGCCGGAATTAGATATTCTCTTGGTTTCGTGATAATTTTTGAGTGCAATCTATATACCCGCGGAAAGCTCTCAAAAAGCGGGCGTCGATATATTCAATGGAAGAGATCTTGAGTAACGAACCGAGTGCGGCGCCGGACAGCGGCGCCGAAAAGACGGAGAATAGGAAATTGAGCTGGCGTGAATACCTGGAGACCGAACAGGCGACGCGCGTGGTGTATTTGGTCTTTGGCTTTTTCGCGATACTGCTGGTGATGATCTTCCTGCAGTTTCAGACGAATGCGATCTGCTGCGGGGATTGGGACGGTTATTACCATATCCGCTGGAGTTCGCTACTGTGGGAGAATTTTTCGCAGGGCAAATGGCTGCCGACGTTCGAATGGCTGCCGCTGACGGTGCTGAACCCTCAGGACTATAACGACCATCATTTCCTGTTCCATCTGCTGCAGATCCCGTTCCTTTGGTTTCTGGAGCCAGTGATGGCGGCGAAGGTCGGCGCGGTCGTTTTTGCGACGCTGGCGATCTTTTCATGTTACTGGCTGCTTTATAAATACGACGTCAAGTATCAGCTTTTGTGGCTGATCGCGATCCTGACCTGTGCCAATTCATTCTATTTCCGGATGAACATGGCCAAGGCCCCGCCGCTTACGATCATCATCACCATCCTAGGGATCTATTTGCTGTTCGAGCGGAAGTACGTTTGGCTGATGCCGCTGATGTTCGCCTTCGTATGGACGTACAGCCTGTTTCCGCTGCTGTGGTTCGCGGCGATCATCTGGACGATCATCATCGCGTGGAACGAGCGACGGTTCGAATGGAGGCCTCTGGCATACACGACGGCCGGGATGATACTCGGGAACGTGGTCAATCCGTATTTTCCGAAGAACCTGCAGCTTTTCTGGGAGCACGCTTATACGAAGATCAAGGTTGGCAGCGATTTTGCCGTTGCGGTGGGGGGCGAATGGTACCCGTACACGGGAATGGAGCTGTTGATGAATTTCCCGGTCGCACTCGCGGCGATGCTGATCGGCTATATCCTGTTTGTGCCCCGCGGCGGAAAGCTGCCGGAAAAAGCGGCATTCTTTCTGATGTTCACGACGGTGTTGCTGGCCGCGCAATTTCGTTCAAAGCGTTTCGCGGAGTATTTTCCGCCTTTCGCGATATTATTCGCCGCGTTCAGCGTTCAGGCATTCAGCCGTTCGCAGGCATCGGAGCTCCCCGACGATTTCCGGAAGGACATTGAACCATTTCTGGATGTAGTAAAACCCAACGACGAACAGGCATACTGGAACACCGCGAAACAGGCGGGCCTGTGGGCGATCGGCTTCGCTATGGTCGTGTTCTTTATGTATAACCTGACGGGGCTGCACCGCTTCGGGATCGATGAGAACGGCCTGATCGACACGATACGCGGCAACGAGGACGCCGATAAATACAGGCGCGCGATGGAATGGGCCCAAGGGCACGACGAGAACGGCAACGAAAATATTCCCGCGGGCACGATGATATTCAATTGCACCTGGGACGATTTCCCGAAGCTGTTCTTCTACGATCAGAAGCATTCTTACGTCTACGGCCTAGACCCGAACTATCTGTATTCGGAGAACCCTGATCTATATAAGCTGTTGGTGGACATTACGACCGGAAAGACGGATGACCCGGCGCCGCAGATCCGCGACCGTTTCGGGACCCGGTACATTTTCACCGACGCACGAGAGAACCATGACATGGTCGCGAAAATGCTTGACAGTGGTTGGGTCGATCTGGTCTATGAAGACGACGAAGCCAGGTTCTTTAAGATAAGGGACGAGCAGGGCGACCCGCCGGCCGCGGCCGATGATATGCCGGAAACGCCGGAAGAGACGAGAATTCTCGACGCCGAAGAGAACGCTGCCGGCCACATTCCGGTGGACAATACCGTTGATGAAGAAACGAATTGAGGCCATATCAGGGCTGTTCATCGCCGCGTTGTTCATTGCGGCGTGCGGGCCGAATGAGGCAATATTAAATTCGAATTCGCGGAGGGCTGAAACGCCTGAGGCCGGGGCCAACCCGAGCACAGCACCGGAGCCGGAAACCGCCGAAAAGCAACTCGAGCGAATGCGGACGGCCGGATTCGATTCGATCTATATTTTCCGGCGAAAGGACGGGCAGGAATTTGACAGCGAAGACACGGCGCTGATCCGCACACATACGGCGCAGGTGAACAGGCGAGTTTTGACCGATGAACGCAGAGCGATCGTCGTCGGGACGAATTATCCGATAGCGCCGGACGGTATGAAGGCAATGAAGGATCGGTTTGCGTTCGAGGATCACTCGAAACCTAAGGAATGAGCGATCAGGAAACGTCAAAATCCGAGCAAACGAACGAGAACTTTCTCGGAGAACGGTCCGAGTCGATCCAGCGCGTCGCGCTGGTTTCATCGTCCCCGTCGGCGAGGTCGATCGTCCGCGTGGTCGTGATAGTGCTGCTGCTACTGGCCGTCAAGGACCTTCTGGGCGTCGTGCTGACCTCGCTCACGTATCTGCTCTTTATGATCGTGCTGGCGGTCCTGCTGGCATATCTGATCAACCCGCTGGTGAACCTAATACAGAGTCCGTTCAAGAACAAGTTGTCGGCGGTGATGCCGCGCGGGCTTGCGATAGCCTTATCGTTCATGATCGTGTTTTCGGTCATAGCGGTAGGCATATATTCGCTGGCACCGGTCGTTACCGAACAGGCGAGGACGTTCATTGCAAGCGTTCCGGAGTACACTTCATCGATACAGACATCCCTGAATGACCTGAACCGAAGGCTAGACCGAATGCGGATAGCTGAAAGCGTACAAAAACAGATAAACGACCGGATAAACATATTTCTCGAGGGTGCGAGCACATTTCTGACGACGCTGTTCGGGCTCGGTGCGATCTATGCGGTGACTTATGTTCCGTGGCTGATACTGGTGCCGATCCTGGCATTCTTTTTCCTGAAAGACGCGCATTTGTTCAAGGTGGCTTTGCTGCGGATGGTACCTGTAGGCGAATGGCGCTCGCGCGTCGATGCGGTGATGCAGGACGTCAATAACACAATGACGGCGTATACGCGGGCACAGCTTATTTCTTGCGTGCTGATCGGCGCGTTGTGTACGATCGGGTTTTATCTGCTTGGCAACGATTACGCGTTGCTGCTCGGGATACTGGCTGCGGTCCTGGAATTCATTCCTTTGCTGGGGCCGCTGACGCTGGCAATAGTCGCGGTGATAGTCGCCGGATTCGAATCGGGCTGGCAGTCGCTGTGGACGGCGGTCTTCCTGGGCAGTCTCCGGATCGTTCACGATTATTTTACGTACCCGCGCATCGTCCGCGAAGGAATTCATCTGCATCCGCTGGCGGTGATCCTGTCGGTGCTGGCGGGCGAACAGGTTGCCGGGATCCCCGGAGTTTTCATCGCTATTCCGGTGGTCGCGCTGATCACCGTCATATATAAACACGTGCTGGAACACAGCGGCAGCACAGGGCTGTTCACGGGATTGCTCGAACCGAAAGAGAATAAAGAGATACTGGAAGAGCAATCGTCGTCATAATAGCGAGCGAAAGGCGTCATCGTCATTAAGGCAAACTTCGATCTCAACCACATAACAGGGAAGAGCGAATTTCAAGCCGTTCAGTTTAACGGCATCCTTAGCCGTAGTTAGAAGAATAGAGACGCCAGCCGCCGTTGCCATCATTTCCAGTTCCGAAATGTCACTTTGAGTATAAGCGTGATGGTCCGGAAAATCCTTTATTACCGCCAAGTCGAGGTCTACGGCCGGATCATCCAGGCTCAACAGCAGGTTAAAGAAGTTTTTCGGATTGCCTAATCCGCAGAAGGCAAGCGCGCGAATTTCTGCTTTCGCGTCATTCGCGGCAACAGCCGGATCGCCGTGTTTTACCAGATTATCAGCTATCGAACCCTGCGGCCGCTGCGAGTCAGCGAGAAACTCCCGGAGTTCAGTGATGTTCGCGATCTTATTGAATGCACTAAAGATACGGGCATCAGGATTGAGAGTAGAGATCCTGGCCGTGAGTTTCGACATATCGCCGGCCAGATCAACCCGCGTGATCACGGCAACGTCAGCCCGCGCTAGATTGTGCTGGGGTTCGCGAAGCCGGCCCGTGGGCAGCATTTTCTCGCCGCCGAACGGATCTGTAGCGTCGATACAAACGATGTCGAGGTCACGGAGGATGCGGCGGTGTTGGAAGCCATCGTCGAGGATGAAGACGGTAATGCCGAATTCATCCTTTGCCCAAAGCCCTGCGGAAACCCGGTCCGGATCGGCGATAATGACGGCCTTGCCGCCGAGCTTCGCGGCCAGTTCAGCGGGTTCATCACCGGCTTTTTCGGCGCCGGCGAGGACTTTTTCGCCGTCAGCGACGACAACACGCGAACGCGGGTCTTTTCGGCCGTAGCCGCGGGTTAAAATGCAAACCGTCTCGCCGCGTTCGATGAGGGTTTGTGCTATAGAGGCGACTAGAGGCGTTTTCCCCGTGCCGCCGGCGGTGATATTGCCGACGCTGATCGTCTTCGCGCCGAGCCCGCGCGATCTGAAGGTCTCATTTTCATAAAGCCGATTCCGGAGATCCGCGATGACCCCATAAACCCGCCCGGCGACGCTCAGCATAATCGAAAGTATATTCAGAGTTTAAGAAAATTCGCCAATAATTTCTTGCCTTCGTCCGTCAGTATCGATTCAGGATGGAATTGAACGCCCTCGACCGGCAAAGTCTTGTGCCGCAGGCCCATAACGAGGCCGTCGGGTGATTCGGCAGAGATCTCGAGGCATTTGGGTACACTGTCGCGATCGACGACTAGCGAATGATAGCGGCCGGCTTTGAAATCCTGCGAAAGGCCCGAAAAGATCGTTTTGCCGTCGTGGCTCACGGCGACGGGCTTTCCGTGAACCGGCTCAGGTGCTCGCGCGACCGTTCCGCCGAAGAACTGTCCAATCGCCTGATGCCCGAGACAGACGCCAAGTATGGGCAATTTCGCGGCGAAGCGCTCGATCGCCGCAAGCGTGATCCCCGCAGAGTCAGGGTTTCCGGGGCCGGGCGATATAAGGACCTTGTCGGGCCGGAGGCCGTTCTCGATCTCGTCTACGGTCACTTCGTCATTGCGAACGATCTTCATTTCGGCACCAAGTTCGCCCAAATACTGCACCAGGTTATATGTAAACGAATCGTAATTATCGATCACTAACAGCATTTTGCAATTTTATCACTTCGAAAGTTATTTACTATTTACGGCGTTCAATCTATTATATTCAAACCGTCCTTACGGAGGCTGTTCCCCAAATGTTGAAAAAATTAATTCTCCCATCACTCGTGTTGTGTTTTGCCGCGATCGCGCCGGCGCAGGTTCCAGGAATAAAGGCCGCTGACGGCGATGAAGCCAAGTTCAGGCAGAAGGCCCTGGTGTTTCTGCAGGAGACGGCAGCGGACGTCGGCAATCTAAGAACTCTCGAAAACCGAATAAGTTTCACCGCTGAGCTCGCTAACCTTCTGTGGTTTGAAGATGAGAAAGAAGCCCGCGCGATGATCGAAAGCGTTATCAACGATTTCAGGCAGTTGGTGATGCAATACGATGCGCAGATCAACGCCTTGGGCCCGCGCGGTGACGGCGAAGAGGCCGGCCCGGGAATAATGTCATTCCTGGAAGAACCGACAAACCGCTCACAGATCGAGAAGAAATTCCGAATGGCTTTTTCCGTCAGGCAGCAGATGGCATCCGGGATCGCCGAACATGATCCGGACCTTGCGTACAGTTTTTACGAAGGTATCGGGAATATAGTGTCAAATCCGGAAATGCGGGCGAAAATGATCGAGAGCGACAAGCATTTCGAGCAGCAGCTTTTGGTCAAGATCGCCGAGAAGGACCCGGTAAAGGCAGGCCGGCTCGGGCGAAGCTCACTTGAAAAAGGCTTTGGCTACCAGCATGTCGAACTGCTGAAAAAGATCTATAAGAAAGACCCCGACAAAGGCTCCGAATTTGCCGCCGCTGTATTGAGCAAGGTCAAAGGAGAGAATCCTGAGCGAAAGTCGATCGGCGCTCTGGCGGGATTGCTGGCATTCGGAGACGAGCAGCTTGAAGGTTCCGGGCGAAAGCCGTATTCGCGGCAGGAACTGCGCGAAATCGCTGAGCTGCTAGCTCGCGCTATCCTGGACAAGCCGGAACCTACGGAGATGGACGAATACGAGATGGACGGTATGGGATACGTTACGAGCGGCGTCGAACATATCGATTCGATCGAAAAATATTCGCCGGCAAGGGCAGCGCAGATAAGGACTAAATTCAAGATAACGGCGCCTGCGGGCACGAAACGAGTAGTCGTTTCGACGACAGCCAGCGCGGTTCCGCCTCCGCCAATTGCGAAAGAGTCGCCCGCAGCACAGCGTAGGAGGCTGGCTGCCGAGGCTCGCGAACGCCGCGAGCAGGAACTCGAAGAAATTCGAGCTTCGACCGGGAAGACGGAGCTGTCGAAGGAAGAGCGAGCGAAAGCTGCGGCCCGCGCGCGGCAGATAATCGCGCAAACGCCGGGCAGAGAGGCGAAGATCGCCGCGCTGAGCCTGCTTGCCGGCCAGATCGCAAGTGCCGGCGATAAAGAACTTGCGTCCGACATTATGCGTGACGCGCAATCGCTGGTAAGCCCGCATCCTAAGAATTTCCGGGACTTTTTACTGAATTGGATGCTGGCCGCGGGCTACGCAAAGGCCGATCCCGAGCGAGCGTTCCCGATCCTTAGCGACCTCGTCTTTCGTGCGAACGAACTAATAGGGGCGACGGTCAAAATAGGCGAGTTTATCGACGCGGGTGAAGAGGCGATCCAGGACGGCGAGGTGCAGCTCGGGGCATTCAGCGGATCTATGGTGCGTGGGTTCACCGGCGACCTCGGTGTCGCGGAAGATACCGTAAGGACACTGGCATATGCCGACCTTGAAAAGACGAAAGCCCTGACCGACAGGTTCGACCGGACCGAGGTTCGAATATTGGCAAAGATGATCGTTCTTCGGTCGATATTCGCGAAAAAACCGCCGGTTGGAGAAGAACCGGATGCCGAAGAAGTAATGACTACCGTATTACAGTAACGTTTGTCAGGCGAGGCTGGTGCCAAGCAGCCACTGTCCGCCGTCGACAACGAGCGTGACGCCGTTAATATAGTTTGCGGCATCGGATGTCAGAAAGAGCGCGGCATTTTCGATGTCGCTGATCTTTCCGAACCGTCCGAGCGGTATCTTTTTAGTGATCTTTTCTTTCAGCGCCTCTGGCAGCAGGCGCTTCATTCCTTCGGTATCTTCGATCGGTCCCGGCGCGATGCCGTTCACGCGAATACCATAGCGTCCCCATTCGGCGGAAAGATTGCGGGTTATTGCATCGACGCCGGCTTTTGCGGCCGAGACGTGTATCTGCATCGGCGTGGCAAGGTAGTGAAGCGTCGCGGAAATATTCAGGATCTGTCCCTTCGATCTTTGTAACTCTTCAAAGGCCGCGCGGCAAACGTTGAATGTGCCCTTTGTGTCAATGTCGATGACCGTCCCGAACCCGTTGGCCGACAATTCGCTTGCCGCGCAGAGGAAATTCCCGGCGGCGCCGTTGACGACGATGTCGATCTTTCCGAATCGTTCAACGGCTTGGGCGATTGCGGCCTTTACGGCTTCATGATCGCGAACGTCAGCGGCCACGGCTAGGCACTGTCCGCCGTTTTCTTCGATGTATTGCTGCATTGGGACGAGGTTTTCAATATTGCGGCTGACGATGACAAGCCTCGCTCCGTGTTCCGCCATGGCACGTGCGACGCCGCCCGTAATGCCGGTCCCGCCGCCCGTTACAAACGCAACTCTGCCTTGTAAAATATCCCTTGCAAATACTTTATCGGTCATGAGAACGAATGTTACCACAAGGCCGCCGCGGCGCGGAGACATTATGAGACTTTTCAATTGCCGGCAACGCGACTTTATTGCTGTGTTCATTTGCGTTGCGGCCGCCGTTCTTTCGGCGTGCGGCTCAAAGCCCATCGATCCGCGAACAGCAGCTCCGGCGGATGCCCTGGCATATTTCGAGACGAACGACCTGGGCGCGGCCGCCGCGGTAATAACGGAATCGCCTGTTTTTCAGGAACTGTCGAAAACGAAACCGGACCTTTCGGCGTTGAAGGGCGTGCGACTCGGAGCGGCGGTTACGGGATTGCAGGTGTCTGAAAAAGCTGTTTCGGATGAGAATGCTGTCCTCAATCTCAAGCCGCGGTTCGTCGCGATCGTCGAGACGAACGCCTGGGGCTGGCAGGCGAAAAGCTTTGCCGAAAACCAGCTTGGCGAATTTATAAACAACGCATACGGCGGAGGCGTCCACGTTGAAATTTCCCAACGGAAGGACGGCACGTTCTACGAATGGACAGCCGAGGACGGACGAAAGGCATTTGCGATCGTACAAGGCAGCGTAGTGATGTTCGGCAACGACGAATCGGCGATCGAGAAATGTCTTGCGGTGCGCCGGGGCGAGGCGGAAAGCATCGCCGGAAATGAAAAGATCCCTGCGGGCTCTCTGGCATCGGGTTATATCTCACAGGAAGGCATGGCCCAAATAGCGAATATCGTGGGCGTATCAACCGCGATGGACACCGGCGAAGAAGAGAACGTTAAAAGCTTCGTCGCGGCCGTGCTGCCGGAGATCCTGCGAAATTCGATCAAAGAGCTTACGTGGACCGCCGAAAACGTCGACGGCAATGTCACGGACCGAGTGATGCTCGCTCTGAATCAGGACACTGCCGCGACGCTTGGGACTATCGCGGCCGCCGGACAGAATACAAGCGGCGAACTCGGCGATTATGTCCCGGGTGAATTTTACAGCGTGACACGCTACAGGCTAAAAGACCCGGTGCTGGCGTGGCGCGGCCTGGTCGATACGGCGCGGAAACAGACGGACGCGATGCGCGGCGGATTGATAGCGGAATTTGCAGGCAGCGTTTTCGAGCCTTACGGTATTCGCGATCCGGAAGTGTTTCTCGGAGCGGTAGGAGGCGAGATCTGGACCGTGAAACTCGACGCCGAAGGCGAAAGCCCCGTGTCGATCGCGGTCGTCAGGGACGTGGAGAAAGTGAAGGCATCGATCGCGGAAGATGTGATGTTTTCGCGGCCGGCAATGGCGGAATACGGCGCTGAGCTTTGGAGCTCCGAAAATGGCGAGGTCGCGGCGGCATTTGCCGGCAATGTGCTCGTGCTCGGTTCGCGGGAGAACGTGCTGAAATGCCTGCAGGCAAAACAGTCGGACGGCTTTTCAAGGAGCGGGGATTTCCGGGCGATCGCAGACAGCAACGCCGCGGCGGCGAGCATTTCGCGTGACGCAGAAACGGCCGGTAAACTCGTCGAGATCTTTGGAGAAAAACGGTCACAGGATGCCGCCGCGATGACAATCTCGAGGACGGAGACGCGGTTTAGTTCGAAGGGCATCGAACGAACATACGTCTCGCAATTCGGTATGATCGGGTGGATGGCGGAACAGTTCGGCGGAGAGAACTAACGGCGGCGAGTTTCCCGTTTTACGCTGCGTTTCAGGCGGCTGACGTTCTTTTCGATCCAGTCTTCCGCTTCTTGGTAAAAAGCGAATTTTTGCTCATCGCGGCGAAACGCCGGCGTATGATTGTAACGCCTGCCGTTGTGGTGGACGGTGGGATGATGAATGTGCAGCATTTCGTGAAATAGCACGTATTCGACGACGTAGCGGGGAACATCGCGCGAATCAAGCGAACGGCTGATAACGACGGTCTGATGCGTAGCATCATGATGGCCGAGGACGCGATAGGTTCGTCGTGCCGACCATGTCAGGACGGGTTTTTTCAGTGAGCCTTGAAAATACAACAAATTAAGGCGGTCGAATATTTCGTCAAGGTCGTAAACTTCGCCCTTGTGAGAGGTGACGACCTTTCGCCCGCGTTCGCGTTTGTTTTCGGTGGCGCGTTCGCGCATTTCTCGCGTTTTAGTATATTCGGCGTAAGCGTTCCGTGCGGCGGCAGGAGCCCTTCGACGGTAAAGTTTTGATACCAGAACATATGCCAGGCCGCGTTGGGCGGCCGGCGGCATGTCGCGGCAGATATCAGCGATGCGGACAAAAGCCTCGCCGTCGCGTATGCGGATAGTATGATTTATCCCCACATAAGGGTAAAATCTTATGTGGATCGCGGGTATTGTTCGGTCTTTGTCGTAATGTTTGAAGGCCTCGGAATAAAAACCTCGGATCATTTCGATATTCCCGGCCATTGGAGTGTTGATCACGGTTTAACTAATATTTCTTGACATATTTGGCTTGAAAATGCTATTCAATCTAATGGGAAAAGCATACCGCCAACCGGCCGTATGCGCCAAACTCACCGGTAAAGATGTTTGTCCGCGATAATAACCTCAAGATCGAGAAAAGCAGCCGTTTTCCCGATTCACGCGGGCAGGTCATTCTTTCAGCCATTATCAACGAACATTTCGTCACGGGCGAACCCGTCGGTTCGAAAACGCTGGCCGCAAGATTTGCAAGCGCTTCGGGCATGAGTTCCGCCACCATACGCAACGTGATGAGTGAGCTCGAAGAAATGGGCCTGTTGGAACAGCCGCATACATCGGCCGGACGGGTTCCCACGGACAAGGGGTATCGGTTTTACGTTGACAATCTGCTGGGCGTTTTAAGTATTTCAAACGACGACCTTTACATGATCGGCGAAGAATTCGGGCTGAACCCGAGCGAATTTGCCGAGACGCCGGATCGTTTGATGGAACGCACGTCCCAGCTTCTTTCCGCTCTTTCCAATAATGTCGGCATCGTCGTATCGCCATCTCTGGCGAGCGACCGCCTGCAGCATATCGAGTTCGTGAACCTTTCGGACAACCGAATACTGGTCGTGCTGGTTTCGGCGCCGAATATTGTTCATAACAAGATAATTCGCCTCAACGTTCCATTTTCCCGCGAACAATTGGAGCGTACGGCCAATTATTTGAATACCGAATATGCCGGAAAGAGCCTGGCTGAAATTCGTGCCGAGATCCTGGAGCTCATGCACGAAGAAAAGTCATTGTTTGACAAGCTTTTACAGACTGCGGTCATCCTTTGTTCGCAGAGTATCGAGGGCGAAGAGGACCGCCTTGGCGAAGTTTATGTGGACGGGACGTCGAACATCCTGACAAAGAAGGATTTCGCAGACCTTGAGCGGCTTCGCGAGTTGATAGCCACGATCGGAGAAAAATCGCGTTTGATGGAGATATTGAACGAATGCGTGGGCCGTGAAAATTTACCGGCCGGAAATGTTCAGGTTTTCATCGGCAGCGAAAACCGCACGCCGTCGTTTCAGAATTGTACGCTGATATCGGCGCCATACCGTATCGGCGACAGCACGGCCGTCGGGACGCTCAGCGTCCTCGGGCCGACAAGGATCGAGTATAGCCGCATGATCTCGATCGTCAGTTATGTGGCACGTGTCCTCGAGAAAATGATGTCCAAGGACGTCTCCAACAATTAAACAGGCGCTAATCCGAGCGAGCCTGGTCAACCTAATGAATCCCAATAACGAATATTACGATCTCGAAGCATCTGCCGAAGAGGCGTTCGACGGCGAAACGTCGTCGGACGAGGATTTCTTTCGCGAGCTCGAGGAAAAGGAAAAGGACCTGGACATTTCACCGGAATTGGTGATCGAGGTCGACGAATCCGATTTTGACGAGCAAAAGATCCCGGAATTTCTCCGCAGTGAACTCGCACTCGGTCAAGCGGCCGGGACACGCCGAAAGGAATCGGCGATCGAGCCGCTGGGCGACAACAGCGAACTCGAAAGGGAGGTCTCGAGATTACGGGACAAGCTTGCCGTAATGGAGTCGGAACGAGCCGAATTGGCCGAACTCGCGAGGCGGCGCCTGCGCGATTTTGAGAGCTATAAGAATCGCGTGGAGCGGGACCGCAGCGAAACCTTCAGTAAACAGATCTGCAATCTGGCGACGGAAATGCTGCCCGTCTTGGACAATTTGAACCGCGCCCTGGATTCGGCTTCGGAGATCGCGGAAGAAAAACAGGCCGATATCCGGCAATTTTTCGACGGCATCGTACTCGTCAACCAACAGGTGAATGAGGTCTTCGCCGGCCTTGGCGTTCAACCGATCCCGTCTGTCGGTGAGGATTTCGACCCGCATCTTCACGAAGCAGTAGCGATCGAGGTCACCTCGGAATTCCCCCACAATACGGTATCGGGCGAAATGCTCCGCGGCTACCGCATCGGCGACCGCGTGATCAGGCATTCGATGGTAAAGGTTGCCGCCGCGCCGGCGATCGAAAATCACGCCTCGGGAAACGCTTTCTCAGCTAACGAGGATGCGGACGGCAAGACGGTGGATTCTGAAGCTCCCTCGCAACAGGAAGATTAACCTCGATCTTTCTTAAATCTCACTACAGGCCAGGAAAATGATATGGGCAAAGTAATCGGTATTGATCTGGGCACGACAAACTGCTGCGTTTCGGTTTTGGAAGGCGGCGCCGTGCAGATAATCTCAAATAAAGAAGGCGGCCGGACCACGCCTTCGGTCGTCGGTTTTACCGATAAAGACGAACGGCTTGTCGGACAGATCGCAAAACGGCAGGCGGTCACCAATCCGACAAACACGTTGTATGCCGTCAAGCGGCTGATCGGGCGAAAATTCGATTCGCCGGAAGTACAGAAGATGCGCGAGACCGTTCCGTTCGAACTTGTCCCTGCCTCCAACGGGGACGCGCACATCAAGGTGCTCGACCGTGTTTACAGCCCGCCGGAAATTTCTGCGATCGTATTGCAGCGGCTTAAGCTGTCGGCGGAGGAATTCCTCGGTGAAAAGGTCACTGAGGCGATCATTACAGTTCCCGCGTATTTTGATGACACGCAGCGCCAGGCCACGCGCGATGCCGGAAAGATCGCAGGACTCGAAGTAGAGCGCATTATCAACGAGCCGACGGCAGCAGCCCTCGCATACGGCTTCGGACGCAACAAGAACGAAAAGGTCGCGGTTTACGATCTCGGCGGCGGGACGTTCGATATTTCGATCCTCGAGATAAATGAAGGCGTGTTCGAGGTGCTTTCGACGTCGGGCAACACATTTCTCGGCGGAGAAGATTTCGATCAGCGGATCATTAATTGGCTCGTGGAAGATTTCAAGGCGTCGAACGATATCGACCTGCGAAACGACCGGCTTGCACTTCAGAGGCTGAAAGAAGCAGCAGAGCGTGCAAAATGCGAATTATCGAGCGTTTCGGAAACGAACATTAACCTGCCATTCATCGCGGCCGATGCCGGCGGGCCGAAGCATATAAACACGACCCTGACGCGGTCTAAATTCGAAGAATTGGTCAGGGACCTGGTCGAATCATCGGTCGAACCGTGCCAGAAGGCCTTATGGGATGCGAAGCTGAAACCTACGGATATCGATAAAGTGATCCTTGTCGGCGGCCAAACGCGTTCGCCGATAATTGCGGCGACGGTGACCGAAGTGTTTGGAAAGCCGCCGTCCGCGGAAATTAACCCGGACGAGGTCGTCGCGATGGGTGCGGCGATCCAGGGCGGCGTATTGAACGGCGATGTTAAAGACATCGTTCTGCTGGACGTTCTGCCGCTGAGCCTCGGCCTTGAGACACGCGGCGGATTGTTCGTAACGCTGATAAACCGCAATTCGAGCATTCCGATCAAGAACACGATGACGTTCACGACCGTCGTCGATAATCAGCAGTCGGTCGAGATACATATTCTACAGGGCGAGCGTGAGATCGCGAGCGCGAACCGAAGCCTAGCGAAATTCGAGCTTATCGGTATTCCGCCGGCCCCGCGCGGCGTTCCGCAGATCGACGTTTCATTCGAGATCGACGCGAACGGGATCGTAAATGTTTCGGCACGCGATAAGATGACCGACCTTGAACAGGCGATCCAGGTCACATCGTCGTCCGGACTTGCCGCCGACGAGATCGATCGACTGATCATGGAAGCGGAACATTCGATAGAAAAGGACCGCGAGGCAAAAGATATCATTATCCGCCGAAATCGTTTAGATTCGATGATCAAGAACGCGCGGCGTGCGCTTGAGGAGTTCGGCGGTTCTTTCAAACCCGATGAGCGCAAGCTGATCGAGGAAACACTTGCAGACGCCGAAGAGACATTGTTCTCATACTCGGACAACATGCATGAGATCGATCTGGCGATCGATCTGGTGGACGGGGCGGCCGGCCGCATTACACAGTCAATGTTGAGCGCGGTCTAGACGCGGCTTCCGCGCTTGATAAAGGCGGGGCATTTGTCGCAAAATTAAATATGCGTCAGTTCAATCGCTTGGGCTGGCGCTATTTTGGTTTTACCTATGTCAAAACGAGATTATTACGAAGTTCTAGGCGTCTCGCGGACCGCGACCGACGGGGAAATAAAGCGGGCGTACCGAGCCTTGGCGATACAGCACCACCCGGATAAGAATCCGAACGACCCGCATGCGGAAGAAAAGTTCAAGGAGTGCGCGGAGGCGTATTCGGTGCTTTCCGATTCGCAAAAGCGCGCCGCTTACGATCGATTCGGGCATGCGGCCGCAGGAGCGGGCGGGGCAGGGTTTGATCCCGGCTTCTCGAACATCGAGGACATTTTCGACCTTTTTGGATTCGGCGATATGTTCGGCCAGCGGGGCGGCCGCCGTTCGTCCGTGCAGCGCGGCGCTGACTTGCGTTACGACCTCGAAATAACGCTTGAGGAGGCCGCAGCGGGCAAGGACGAAAAACTGGAGATCCCGCGGCTCGAAACATGCGGTGAATGCAGCGGAAGCGGGGCCGAAAAGGGTACGAAGCCCGAAACCTGCATTTCGTGCGGCGGTAGCGGCCAGACGCGTTATCAACAGGGATTTTTCAGTGTAATGCGGACATGTCCGAATTGCGCCGGGAAAGGCCAGATCATCAAGAGCCCGTGCGGGAACTGTCGTGGGGCCGGAAGGATCGAAAAGGAACGCTCGCTGGAGATCAAGATACCGGCCGGAGTGGAGACCGGTTCGCGGCTGCGCGTTTCCGGCGAAGGTGAAGGGGGCACGAACGGCGGGCCGTCAGGCGACCTCTTTGTGGTCATCCACGTTGCCGAGCACGACAGCTTCGAGCGGCAGGGTGCAAATCTTTATTCGGCGGTTCCCGTGACGTTTGCGCAAGCGGCGCTCGGGGCCGAGATCAAGGTCAAGACGCTTAACGGCGAAGAAGAGCTTAAAGTCCCGGCCGGAACTCAAACCGGCACTGTTTTTCGGATAAAAGGCGAGGGAATGCCTATTCTCGGCGGCCGAGGCAAAGGCGACCTGTTCGTAGCGGTCACGCTGATGACGCCGAAGTCGCTGACAAAGGAACAGCGAAAGTTGCTGGAGCAGCTCGCGGAGATCGAGGACACGGAATTTGCAGACGAGTCGTTTATGGACAAGGTGAGGAATATCTTCGGATAAAGCAGCCGTTCGTGGAGATAAAAAGAGGCCGTCGTGATGACGGCCTCATGTATTTGGAAGCGGCAGATAAGTATTAGCCGCCGAGCTTTGATTTGACCGCTTCGCTAACGGCCTTGCCGTCCGCCGTCTTGCCCTGAAGGTTCGCCATTGCCGCCTTCATGACATTACCCATGTCTCTCATCGAAGACGCTCCTGTGGACGCCACCGCGTCCGCTACGGCCTTTTCGATCTCCGCTGGGGTTGCGGCCTGCGGTAGATAAACTTCGATCACGGAGATCTCAGCCGCTTCTTTGGCCGCGAGATCGGCGCGGCCGGCGGTCTCGTATTGCTCGATCGAATCGCGGCGCTGTTTTACTAGGCTCTGCAGTGCCTTCGTGATCTCGTCGTCGGTCAATTCGCCGCCCTTTTCGATCTGGCGGTTCATTAGATTTGCCTTGACCATCCGGAGCGTAGATAGTTTATCGGCGTCCTTTGCCTTCATCGCTTCGGTCAGGTCAGCGGTTATTTTGTCTTTTAAGCTCATATAAATGTGATTTTTAACTCAGCGTCGCATGGTGTCAAGGCGACCGAGGCGGAATGCCGAAGAACAGTAATTGTGCTACTCTACGGTTTCTTTTGCTATGAGGACAAGATGGTTATTGGGAGTTGCCGCGGGCTTGGTCCTGGCCGTGCTGGCGATCTATCCGCAGCTGAATCTGCGCCAGATACGAGGTGCGGAATACAACGGTGCGTTCGCGTCGGCCGATCTGGACGAAATGGCGTACGCGTCATATCTTCAAGCTATTATCGACGGCAGGCCGCGGCTTAACGATCCCTATACGGGCCGCGATGCGACCGCCGCCGATCCGCAGCCGGAATCGCTGTTCTCGATCCAATTTGCGAGCGCTTATATTGCAGCGGTTCCGGCGAGGGCATTAGGGCTGTCTGCATCGCAATTAATGCCGTCAATTTCGATCTTCGCGGCATTTTTCACCGCGTTGGCGCTGTTCTGGCTGTTACTTTCGATCACGGACGATAGTCTCCTCGCCATGGCGGGAACACTGATCGTTATGACGGGGGCGGCTCTGGCGGTGGGGCTCGGCGCGGTAAATTCATTTTACGATGGCGGTGTCGCCTATCCATTCTTTCCGTACTTAAGGCGTCACATTCCCGCCGTCGGATTTCCGTTTCTTTTCGCTTTTTTCGCTTGCTTGTGGAAAGGAATAAATGCAGAGCGACGCGAGAACCGGCTGTTGTGGTGCATCTTGTCGACGGCGTGTTTCACTGTACTGGTTTTTTCGTACTTCTACCTCTGGACAACTGCTGCGGCCGCTCTGGCTGCGTTAACGGCGGTCACATTGTTACTTCGCAGTGACGACTGGAAGCTCGACCTGCAGTTTCTCGTTGCAACCGGTATTTTAAGCGTTTTCGCACTCCTGCCATATGCGCTGCTTTTGTCGAAACGAAACGAGATAATGGACAAAGCTCAGCTTTTGGTCCATACACGCCAGCACGACCTTTTCCGAAATATCGAGCTAATAGGGTATGCCGTGATATTCGTGGTGGCCGGTGCGATGGCACTCAAGATCTTGAAGAACACGGGCAAAGCAGTCCATTTCATTCTTGCACTGGCGGCCGTTCCCGTTATCGTCATGAACCAGCAGGTGGTAACGGGCCGCTCGCTGCAGCCATTTCACTACGAGTATTACGTTGTGAATTATGTCGTGCTGCTCGCGGCGGTAATGCTTGCGGCTGTGATCTGGAAGAAATTCGTTACGCCGCTGCGTGCAGTTTCGGTTTCGTTCCTCGGCTTGATGATCGCCGCCGCTTCGGCTTGGGGATATGTTGAGGCCCGTGCGACCACCGTCTTTTGGGACGATGTAAACATTTTGCGTGATAAGGCTATGCCCGTGGGTATGCGGCTTCGGGAGCTTGCTGGAGGCGACATCGGTAACGCAAAGCATAGTACGACGATCAACCTCGAACCGCTGCAGGGAGATAGCCAGCCCACGATCGCGCCACAGCCCGTTTTGTGGGCACGCCATCAACACACTTTTGCGGGTCTTCATTCGTGGGAGGAAAACAAGCTTCGGTATTACAAGCTCCTATATTTCTCGGACCTTGACGCCGACCACTTGAAAGAATCGCTGACCGGCTGCCGCGATATCGAAGCCTGTATGGCACTCTTTGGCTGGGACAGGTTCAACGCTACACTTTCGGCAAACGCGCGGCCCCTGACACAGCCGGAAATAGAGGAGGAAGTTCAGAATTACTCTCGATTTTACGACAATTTCAGCAGGGCCGATGCCGAAGATCCGCATGTCGACTATCTTGTATTTCACACCAACAGCGATGACCGATTAATGAATATCGATAGGTGGTTCGTTCGTGATGAGGGCGAAACACTTGGTGATTACAAATTATACCGGCTGAAATTAAAGGGCGAGGAATAGCAATCAGCATAAAAAAATGGCCGCCGAAAAGTACGGCGGCCGGATATAAATATAACTATAAGTACTACTAAGCGGCTAAGAGGTCGTTGGAAGTTTCGGCAAATACTCGTCGCCCATTAAGCGCGTCGTCGATGATCTCGCGAACTGCCGACGCGTCCGGATTCACGTCCATACGAGCACACGCCCGCAGGTGACGGATAATCCCTTCCGTTGCAATCTCCAAGGTTGCGCCGGTCAATTTCGAAAACCGACGTGCTTGAATATGGTCAATTTGCAGAACTCTATCCTGCAATGTCATAAGTTTAGCTGCTGCCACTTTATATTCTCCTTCCATATAATTTACCACCCTCTTGATCGTACGCGGCCCTGGCCGCAAAATGCACTGGGACGCCGAAAAACACTGGGCTGCAAAAGGTGTTCTCGTCTAGTATTTAGTTGAAATTTTCAACCTTTAAGTTGCTGTAAAATGTATAGTCGCGGAAGCTGTCTCAACTGTTGTAAAGGGGATGTTAACAAATAATTTTGCCTTTGTCATCACTTTTTTTCGTCAAATTGTGATTTTTTTCTCAAATGGCCCAAAATACAAAAAAAGCCGGCAACCAGATGGCTGCCAGCCTTAATAAATCGGCACTTCAGAGTGCTGACGCCTATTTACCGCCAACGGAATCTTTCATTGCTTTGCCGAGGCTGAATTTGACGGTGGTTTTTGCCGGGATCTTGATCACAGCACCGGTTGCCGGGTTACGGCCTTCGCGGGCTTTGCGCTGTGTTTTCTTAAGTTTGCCGAAGCCGGGAAGGGTGAATTCACCGTTCTTTTTAACTTCTTTAACTGCAAGTTCCGCAACGGCATCAAAAAGGCCTTTTACATCCGTCTTCTTGAGTCCGGTCTTTTCCGCCAATGAATTGACGATCTCTGTTTGTGTCATACGAGCCATAGTTTTACTAACCTCCAAATTTAATTGTGAATATGAGAACTGCTTAATTGAACTTGAATTTCCCGGCTAAGCGCCGGGTTTAATGCGGGAAATCCACCAATCGTAAAATATTTGACTGGTCGGGGCGGCAAGATTCGAACTTGCGGCCTCACGGTCCCAAACCGTGCGCACTACCAGGCTGTGCTACGCCCCGTGTTTCATCTAAGAAACGACTCCAAGTGTCGAATTTTACAGGCGAATATTTGATTGGTCAAGTCAAAGCCCTGTAAAAATCGTGCAGAAACGGGATTATTTCTTTGAGAGCACGGGCGCGGTGGCTGATCGAGGCCTTTACGGCACTGTCAAGCTCGCCAAAGGTCGCTTCAAAACCGGCGGGGATAAAGATCGGATCGTACCCGAAACCGCCGCTTCCACGTGGCTCCGCTGCTATCGAGCCGTTAACGACCCCGATCGTCTCTCTGATGATCCGGCCTGTCCCATCCGCAACCGCTACGCAGCAAACGAATCGCGCCGAACGATCAGTCGAGCCCGTTCCTTCCAGTTCATTCAGAAGAGAATACATGCGCTCGTCAAATGAAGCGTCCGTCGATAGATATCTCGCGGAATAGATACCCGGGGACCCGCCGAGAGCCGTAACCTCGAGGCCGGAATCGTCAGCGATCGCCGGTATTCCTGCTTGAAAGGCATAGCCGGCCGCTTTTAATCGGGCGTTCTCATCGAACGTCATGCCTGTTTCCTCGACTTCTGTTATGCCTGGAAATTCGTTCAATCCCCGCAATGCGACCGGTACTTCGGAAAGCATCGATCCGAGCTCGCGAATTTTGCCGGCGTTGCCGGTAGCAACCAGCAGACTGCGTGCGTTTGTATTTTTTAATTGCATATATCACCGAAAAAAGGGTATAAACTATATGCGGCATGCGCCGCCGCTCGCCGTTCTGATCAATATTCTAGTGAGGAAATCCCAATAGTGAAAGTTGCGGCAACCGACAGCCCAACGTCCAATCCTGCTGCATTTGGCAGTGCCGGAAAAATGGGTTCGACAACCGACCTGCGCGGTCTTGCGGTCGAACTCGGTATCTGGCTGTCCGGCATCGAAAGTTTTATAAATGCCGGAAACCGCGTTTTCGTGGACGGTGCGGCCGCGCGTTCGTCGCGCGACTGGTCGAAGGAATTTCGCCTGACGCATTCGGCGCTGCTTCGTTGCTCGAATTTGAACCAGGAATTGCTGAGGAGCATGAACGAGCGGCCGGGCATGGACGTCGGGGCCGCCGCACCGGACGAATTCGGGCCGCGAGTTCAGGCCGGCGATCTGCTGGCATTTTCGGGCACGCTGCGCGACGCGGTCATTCTTAACGAATCGGTCCTGCGTGCGGAACCGTTGAAATTCGGGGAATGGAAGGCGTGGAACGGAGTGTTGCGTGCTGTGCTGTCGTCTTCTGACGTTTTCAAAAATCTGATAGACATTGCCGAACGCGATGGCGAGACGAACCTTCCACCGCAACTTAAGGCCGTCCTTGATGATCGCTCGCGGAGTTTCAGCGAATATTCCGATTTGCAGAAGGTCCTTCCCCGGTTCGCAAAGGTCCTCAAATGGCTCAGCGTCGTCGGGAACATGCTTGCGAACGACGAACCGTTGAAACCGTCGCTGCTTATCTTCGCACGTGTACAAGAACAGACCCGCGAACTGATAAATTATATCGACAACCGGCTTCAGCGATTTGCCGACGCCGAAGCCGACATGTTCGCATCGCTTGACGGTGCGTCGTACACGGCGTCGATGGAGCTGAAAAAGGTATACGATTTCGAGCTCACCGGCCTTGCAGGTATTCGGCCGTCACCTTCGATATTCGCGCGGATCGAGACGGCATATTCTCTGTTAAACGATAGTTTCGAACACATACTGACCGGATTTGCCCGGATGTCCGACCCCACAATAGACACCCTTGAACTGTTCCCTAGCTTTAAGGTGAAGCTTGAGCAATCTCTGCAGCTTCGTCGCGACCTCACGAATATTTTGAAAGCCGTGCAGGCCACTGAGCGGGCGCCAGAGAAAGCAAACGTCCAAACGTTGCACAAGGCACTTCGGCAGTTTCTTGACGAATCGGTGAGGTATCTCTTTTATAAAGATCGTGAAACGGTAGAACGTTTTATCGAAGAGATAATGGTGACGGAAGACAAGCGTGACGTCGTCTCGATCCTGCACCGTTTCGGAGCGTTCCTGGAGACTCTGCTCGGTCAGGTCAATATGCGGACCGTACTTGCCAATTATCCGCTGGAGTGAGAATCAAGGTTTTCCCTCGGTCCCTTTTACTTTTGCGCTTTCCCCGCTTATTCCTCACTGCGAACGCAGCGTTGCCAGCGGTTTCCTGAACAGTACGTCGAAGCTTGCCAGCACACCGACAATGGTGACAAGGACTGCCGTGACGACAATACCGAGCACAGACAGTACTGGATCGAACTCCCACTGGATGTCGAGAATGTATTTGCTTACCGCGTACGAGAGCAGCGTCGCAAATCCCGCACCGATAATTCCTGCAAGCAGACCCAGTAAGCTGTATTCACCAAATAAGATCGCGGCCAGTGTTGCCCGGCCCGCGCCGAGCGTCTTGAGAATCGCATTCTCGTATATTCGCTGCGATTTCGTAAGTGCTATCGAACCGATCAGAATAAGGATCCCGCTCAAAATAACAAAACTCCCAACGAATGAAACTGCGAGAACGAAGTTGCTGATCAGCTTTTGGACCGTCGAGATTATGTCGGCAACGTCGAAGATCTGAACGTTTGGGAACTTATCGAGAACTTCGCGCTGCAGACGCTGGCGGTCTGTCGCCGGCGCGTGTTTCAGGACTGTCGCGGCAAATGTCTGCGGTGCCTTTTCCAAGCTGCCAGGGCGAAAGACGAATACGAATGCGGTGCGGGTGTTCCGAAGGTCGAGCCGGCGGATGTTCGCCACGCGCGCCGTGATCAGCCGCCCGGAGATCGAAAAAGTCATCGAATCGCCCGGCCGGACATTCAGCCTCGCGGCCATTTCCTCTTCGACCGAAACTTCGGGCTCGCTGCCCGGTTCGGCGTTCCACCACCGGCCGCCGATGACCGATTCGTTTTCGTCGAGATCAGGCCTGTACGTGACGGCAAATTCGCGGCCGATCTGTCCCTGCTGCTGGCGGGTTTCACGCTGCTGAAAATCAAACGGCTCTCCGTTCACGTGTGAAATGCGGGCGCGTACTGTCGGGATGGTTTCGGGTTGTTCGCCGAGCCGGCCGGCGATCGCTGCCGTGACCTCGTCTATCTGGCTCCGCTGGATATCGACGAAGAAGAGGCTGGGCAGGCGTCCATTTCGCGTAAAATCGAATTCGCGGACGAGGTTTGCCTGTAGCGATTGCACCGCAATGACGACAAACGCTCCGAGGCCGACGGCGAGCAGGATGATCCGCGTTTGATTGCCGGGCCGGTAGAGCGAATTGACCGATTGCCGAAGTGCGAACGAACGCAGCCCTTTTAGGCGGCGTAGCTGTCGCGTCAACAGCATTGCGGCGGCGTAAAGGATCAGCGACGTGACTGCGAGCCCGAGCAGGAAAAACACGCCTACAGTGAGCGATCCGGCCTGCCATACGGCGAGCATGAGCAGGCCGGCGAGGCTCAGGAAACCGAATAGCCATCTTGTGCGATCGAGCCGTGTTAGCTCAACATTGTTCTCGTCGCGGAGCAGCAAACGCGGTTTGATCACGCGGACCTGCAGCAGCGGCAACGCGGAAAATAGCAGCGAGATCACTACCCCGAGGACGATCCCCTGGGCCGCTGTCGACGGATTGACGGTAAAGGTCATGCGTTCGGGCAGGTCGGCGGCAAATCTCCACTGCGCGAGCCAGAGCCCAGCCTGTGCAAGCAGGACGCCGAATAGGCTGCCTGCCAGGCCGAGAGTCAGTATCTGCAAAAGGTAAACGGTGATAATGCGCGTGCCGCCTGCTCCGAGACATTTCAGTATCGCCACGGAACGGCGTTTTTGTTCCACGAATGCACGGGCGACATTCCAAACACCTACGCCGCCGAGAACAAGTATCAGCAATCCTGTCAGCGCGAGGTAATTCTCGGTTCGTGCGAATTGGTCGCTGAGCCTTTCCTGAGTTTCGCGATAGGACTGAACGGTCAGCGTTGAGCCTTTCAGCGATTCGCGAAGGCGAGCGACGAGCTCGGTCGGATTGTCGGATGTTCGATAGAGTATTCGGCGGCGGACACGGCTTGTGTTGCGCGTGATCCCCGCGTCGTCGAACGCTTTTTTCTCTATAAACACGCGTGCGCCAAGACGGAATCCGCTAGATCCGCCGGGCTCTTCGTCAAAGAATCCGCGGACTGTGAATTCACCCTCGCCCATTCGGATGCGGTCGCCGATCTTGACCCGCATTTCCTCGGACAAGATACGCGCCAGGACCGCGCCGTGGTTTTCGAGCAGCGAAAAATCGAACGTCTCTCCGCCGGAGAGTAGAAATGTGCCGACTAGAGGAAACGGCGGTTCGATGCCCTTAAGCTCGACGAATTCGACATTGTCGTTAGCGGGATCGGATGGTCGAGCCATGACCGACGCCGTTATGGCTTCGTTTCGTTCCTCGACGATGCCGGACGCGGCCGTTATCGATTCGATCTTCGACAGATCGTCGGGCGAAAAATCGCTCGTCGAGCTGACCTCGAGATCGGCCGTCATAAGCGCGCGCGCGTCCGTGCCGACCGCCTGTGTCAAATTTTGAATAAGAGAACGCAGGGCGACGACCGATCCGACACCGAGGGCGATGCAGAGAAAAAAGAACAGCAGCCGCTGCCATGACGAGCGAATCTCTCGACGCGTAAGATTGAAGATAAATCGCATTCTAATCGTGCAAAACTGCGGCGGGCATCAAAGTGAATTCCTCAATGTCAACGGCGTCGGAACCGCCCACTAACTCGTCAAGTATCACCCGGCCGTCTTTCAGATTGACCTGGCGCTGCGCACGCGCGGCTATGTTCTGGTCGTGAGTAACAAGTACCAGCGTGACGTTGTTTCGGCGGTGCAGTTCGGCCATTAGGTCGAAAATATGACTGCCGTTCTTTGAATCGAGATTGCCGGTTGGCTCATCCGCAAGCAAAATCTTCGGCGAATTTGCAAATGCCCGGGCGATTGCGACACGCTGCTGTTCGCCACCGGAGAGTTCTGTCGGATAATGGTGGCCGCGGTTGGTCAGGCCGACGTTTTCGAGCAATTCGACGGCGCGTTCGCGCGCGTTCTTAAGGCCGAGGATCTCCATCGGGATCAGCACATTCTCGAAGGCGGTAAGGCTTGGTATCAAGTGAAACGACTGGAAAATAAACCCGATCTTTTCGCTGCGAAGCCGGGCAAGACCGTCCTCGGAAGCGGTCGTGATCTCTTGGCCGTCGATCTGAATGCTGCCGGATGTCGCGGAATCGAGCCCGGCTATCAGGCCGAGAAGCGTCGATTTTCCGCTGCCGGACGCGCCGGTCACGGCTACGAACTGGCCGTCCGGGATCGTCAGCGAAACATCGTCGAGAATGGTCAGCAAAGCATCGCCTGAGCGGACGGCCTTTGTTACGTTTTGAAGCTCGATCATATCTAAGGGTTAATATAGCTTGCGAAAATTCGCCGAACAAGCTTGAATAATCCTGCATCCAATCGGGAAGGGATAACGTAAGTAGTTCGGGTCGACTTATGCATTATATTATTCGTAATACTTCACTTATTAGTTTCATCATTTTCGCGGCGATGACGTTGGGCTGCCGCGATGCGTCGTTCGATGCGGCCGCGAACTATGATATGAATAAGCCGCTGGCCGTCCCTCAGGCGGATCAGAGCCGCCCGAAGATAGTCGCGTTCGGCGACAGTCTGACGGCGGGATTCGGCCTGACGGAAAACGAATCATATCCATATTTGCTGCAGGAGAAGCTTCGGGCCGACGGTTTCGATCACGAAGTGGTCAACGCCGGCGTTTCGGGCGATACGACGCTCGGCGGGCTGGAGCGCATCGATTGGGTGCTGGAGACGGAGAATATAGATGTCTTGATATTGGAACTCGGGGCAAACGATCTACTGCGCGGCGTGCCGGTCGCAAAGATGCGTTCGAATCTTGAGGAAATGATCAAAAAGGCGAAGGCGCGCAATATTAAGGTGTTGTTGTGCGGAATGTTGGCGCCGCCCGCGATGGGAGCCGATTACCAGCGGGATTACAACATGGCGTTTCCGGACCTGGCGAACAAGGAAAAGGTCGAATTCTTGCCGTTTCTGCTCGAAAATGTCGCGTTAAAAAAGGAACTCAACCAAGCGGACGGCATCCATCCAAATGCCGAAGGCACGCGAATAATGACCGACAATATTTACCGCGCTCTAAAGCCGATGTTGTCACAGTCCGGATCAAAATCCGCCGAAGTCCTAACGCGATAAACTGAATAGGCTAACGGGACTCGGCAGACTCGACATGTTTAAGTTATCTTATCCGTCGGATCTATTTTCTTGAAATGGTCGGTGCGGCGGTTGAGCATCCCGAATGAACGGTTGAACATACGCTGAAAATGCTTAAACCCGCGGATCGCCGCGCCGGTCGCTCCGCTTCCTAATACGGCATAATGGCCGTTCGATGACGCGGCGGGCATTGAGCCGTTCGCCTGCCACAATGCGGAATAATCGCTCTGCTGCGGCGATTCAGCGAATATTTCGGCCTCTGCTATCTTCTTCGCGATCACGAGGAGCATCGAGGGTTCGTCATTGATCAGAATGACGCGTTCCTTGACGACATCCGGATCTGACACCTCATACCAATCGCCCTCGTGCGATTCTTCGAAAATTATCATCTGCTGCATTTCAAAACCGTTCGCAGGCGTGAAAATGCGGTAGAGAAGTTCGGGGCTGAATTGATAAAAACCGTGGCCGAGTTGGTTGTTCGTCGGCATTATACTGAGAAAATGCCCGCCGACGCGGACCATCTCCATGCAGTTTCGGATCGCGACGGGAAAATTAAATACGTGCTCCAGGGTGCCGCCGTCGAGAACTACCGAAAACTTGCCCTTGTATTCATCAGGGATCGGGCGGTTGAAGTCGTGTACGACCGACGCACCTTCATAATCGGAAGCGTCGAACGATGTAATCTCCTGCGCTCCGAGGCGTCCAAGAAACGGTTCGGCGAAACTTGTCGCAAGGATCTTTGAGGCCTCGGAAGCATCAACGAAGATCCCGAAACGCGAAAAATTTGCAGCGAGGTCCGTTGGCGAAACCAGCAGGTTCTGTCGCCCGACCATCGCAGTCGATTCGAATAAAACGCCGCGCGTGTGGGCGTACAGTAGGAATTTTGTGCCGTTTATGTCGAGTCCCATTTGCAGTTCGATTATATGGAGGCGGCCGCGGTAATTCAATTAGGCGGTACGGCACATTATTGATTTTTGAGGGATTTGGCGATAAATATTAATAATACGCAGTTTATCGCCAAGACGACATCAGGGAGGGAACAATGTTAATAAAAGCTGTCACGCTCATATTTATCCTGGCGAGTAGCGCCGCGATGGCCGCGCAATCGCCGGACCCGACCCCCACGCCCGATCTCAAACCCGCGGATAGCGGAACATACGTCCGCCCGAATGCTAACACACGTTTTAAACGTTACGTTAACGGGATGTTCGGCCCGATGGCGCTGGCGAAGAACGCTGCCATTGCCGGTGTGGGCACGTGGCGAAATTCACCTGAGGAATGGGGCGATAAATGGGAAGGATTCGGACGCCGATTCGCCTCGGGCGTCGGAACCGGCGTTATAAAACGGACGACCACTTACGGCCTGGACGAGGCCCTCAAACTTGACAGCCACTATTATCGAAGCCGTAAAAAAGACGCCGGGTCGAAGGTAAGGAACGCACTGCTTGGGCCGGTGACGGCTCGTACAAAGGACGGAAAGCGCACCTTAGGCATTCCGCGGCTTGTGGGAACGTACACGGGCAGCATTGTGTCCAGAGAGGTCTGGTATCCGGCAAGATACGATTGGAAGGACGGCATAAAGAGCGGGACGATCTCGCTCGGGATGAGTGCTGCATTCAATCTTGTAAAAGAATTCATCTGGAAAAAATAAGTGAGGGCCATGCCTTCGCCTGACCGTTATGAACGTTACGCATCTCGAATGTGCCAACTGTGGCAAAAAATACGAAGCAGGGCGACTGCACAATCTCTGCATTTCATGTGGCAAGCCTCTGCTCGTCCGCTACGACCTTACTAAAGCCGCCGAGACATTAACCAAAGAATCGCTGCAATCCCGCGAATCCTCGCTTTGGCGATACCGTGAAGTCTTGCCGGTCGAATCTGGAGAGAACATTGTTTCATTCGGCGAAGGCTGGACACTGCTGCTGAAGGCCGACCGGCTATCTAAGACGCTTCCGGTCAAATTGAACCTACTGATCAAAGACGAAGGGCAAAATCCGACACAGTCGTTCAAAGCCCGCGGAATGACCGCCGCGATCTCCATGGCGAAGGAGCTAGGAGTTACAAAGGTCGCTGTCCCGTCAGCGGGAAACGCTGCTGGTGCGATGGCGGCATACGCCGCTCGGGCCGGAATGGAAGCTCATATATTTATGCCGCAGGATACGCCGAAAGCGAACGTGATCGAATGCCGGCAAACCGGCGCAAATGTAACGCTTGTCGATGGCCTGATAACCGATTGTGGCAAGATCGTAGCCGAGCGGAAAGACGCCGAGGGCTGGTTCGATGTTTCCACGCTAAAGGAGCCTTATCGTGCCGAAGGCAAGAAAACTATGGGCTACGAACTTGCCGAACAGCTCGGGTGGACGTTGCCGGACGTAATAATTTACCCGACCGGCGGCGGCACGGGCTTGATCGGAATGTGGAAAGCGTTTGACGAGATGCAGCAAATGCGGTGGATCGGGCCGCATCGCCCGCGGATGGTCAGCGTTCAATCCGAAACGTGCGCTCCGATCGTCCGAGCGTTCGCGAACGGTGAGCGCTTCGCCGATGAATTTGAAAATGCCGCAACGGTAGCATCGGGGCTGCGCGTGCCAAAGGCGATCGGAGATTTCCTGATTCTGGACGCGCTTCGCGAATCGAACGGGACCGCGGTGGCCGTTTCCGATGAAGAATTGATAGCGGCTGTCGGCGAGATAGGTGCCGCCGAGGGCCTGTTCGCCGCTCCTGAAGGCGCAGCGTGCCTGCCGGCTCTTCGAAAACTTATCGAACAGGGCTTGATGAGCGACGGCGAAACCGTTGTGCTTTTTAACACCGGATCCGGGATCAAATATTTGGAAGCCTTCGATTGATCCGGCTTCGTCGAATTGCCGCCTCAATCTTGCCGGGCGGTCTGTCTCTGTTTAAGAATGGGCACCACGGGATTTTCGGCGCGTGAAAATACGCCTAGGACGATCCACCATTTCTTCTTGCGCAGCTTCATAATGTGGAGGCAGTTTCCTTTTTCCATCCCTTCGCTGCTGCTTGCGAATTCGCATCGATTCCAGAAATATGCGAGGTCGGCGGCCTGAAACATGTTTACCTTTGACGGAAATTCCACAGAACGGTAATTCATCATTTCCCTGACAACGCGTTTCTTGCCCGTTATGGGCGGAGCGCCGTCCCGAAGCAGGCGTACATCAGGCGCCGCAAATTTTCTGAATGCGCCGCCCAGCGTGCTCGTTGTCATACTCATTCTCAGGAAATTCATCGATGCGTCCGCCGGAGACCACCCGCGTTCGTTCATGTCCCGAGTGATACGAATATCTCCGCGTCTGTCCGTCTCGCGAAACGGTAATTTTTCGTGAGTTATACCGATATCGACCGCGGCTAGAAATCTCCCGTCGGGCTGCTTTTCCCATATCGTGACATACTGCCCAAACCGGGCCGAGGCGTCGCTTTTTTTGCGTTCATACGACCTCCAGCTTCCCGTCGTATAACCGAGCATCCCATTCGCCGAAATATCCGACAATGTCAACGTACGGATAAGCTGCCGCGATGCGGAAAGGTCGTCTGTGCGCCAAAATTCGATGCCACTTGCCGCGTCCGTCTTGAAGACTATTGAATCGCTTGACAGGAAACCAAGATATGCGGCGCGTGCGTCCACGGCGACCGCGCGATCAAACTGCTGTTCGGTATCGACCAGTTTCTGCAGATCTGCCTGGGCTTCGGCCGGGTGACAGAATCCTAGGACGAGAGCAGTAAATACAGCAACCCTGACTGTCGAACGAATCGACTCTCTCCAACGGCGGATATAGGTCAATAACACGTAACCTCTGGAAAATTAATATGTTAACGGACACTTTACCAATTCCGTGCGTGCGGATAAGTTATTTTCCGTACAAATTCGGCTGGACTTTGTCAGAAAAAAGCTAGAATTCAGCAGATTGGTTTGCTAGTATTCGAAATTAGTTCAAATAATCATTTCCCTCGAAATTTGCTTATGTTCAGTGATAATTTCAGACGTGGCGAAGGCGGCGGGAACGGCAAGAAAGGTTCGAAGGCCGTTTCTAAGATTGCGGACATTGGCTGGAAGGCATTTCAGGCAGTGAACAAGGCGATTCCTGAGGGGCAATCCATTCAACCCGAATGGGCCGCCGAACCTTTGCTGAAATCGTACGAACGGACGGCTCCTCCGCTAGGGTTTCCACGCGAGACGGACAGCCTATGCCCGTCGTGCGTAAAAGCCGTACGCAATGGTGTGATCGCGGGCGATATTCCGCTCGACATCCTGAAGAATTCGCACCCCGGGGAAATTAAGGCGCAGATCGTTGAGGAGAACGGCCAGGTTTTTATGCGCAAAACCTGCCCGACTCACGGCGATTTCGAAGACGTGCTCGCGACCGACTCGCGGTTCCTCAATCGTATCGAATCGCTGTTTTTTGGCCGTGATTTCCGTTCGGCCGATGACTCGCATGTCCATCATCACGGAACATCGGACATCAAATATGGCCGCGGCGCGGTTTTGACGGTCGATCTGACGAACCGCTGCAACATGATGTGCAATCCGTGTTTTATGGACGCTAATCAGGTCGGTTACGTCCATGAGCCGACGTTTGAAGACACAAAGACAATTCTAGACCGCGCGGTTTCGTTCAAGCCCAAACGGCAGATAATCATTCTTTTCTCGGGCGGCGAGCCGACGCTGTCACCGTATTTTCTCGACGCGGTTGCCTATGCGAAGAAGATCGGGTTTTACCGCATCCTGGCCGCGACAAACGGCATTCGCTATGCCGAGGATATCGAATTCTGCAAGGCGGCCAAGGCGGCGGGCCAGCACGGTGTTTACCTGCAGTTTGACGGAACATCCGAAGAGAAGAACCAACACCGCGGCGTCGGCAATTTGTTCGACGTAAAATTAAAAGCCATTGAAAATCTCGCTTCCGTCGGCATAAAGGTCACGCTGGTGACGACGATCGTAAACACGATCAACAACGATGCCATCGGCAGCATCGTTGAATTCGCCGCGAAGAACATTGATAAGGTCCAGACCATCGCGTTCCAGCCGGTGTCCTTCACCGGCCGCGACGAAGACATCTCTGACCGCGATCGGATGCAGCAGCGGTACACCCTTGCGGGAATGACGCACGATCTGAAGTCACAACTCGGTGGCGTGCTTGAGCCGATGCGCGATTGGTTTCCGCTAAGTTCTTATTCGGCGTTCACTTCCGTAATGGATATGCTGCAAGGCGCCGACGCTCCTTGGGGATGGTCGTCCTGCAACTGCCATCCGAATTGCGGCATTTTTACGTTAATTGTTGTCAATAAAAAGACTAACGAAATGCGTTCGCTGTTCGAGTTTTTCAACTACGAACAGTTTATGAAGGACGTCGCAGCGATCACCGATACGGCGCGCGGCAAAAAGTTGACGATGGCACAGCTTGGGATGGCGATCATGCGGAATTACGACGCGGACAGGGCTCCCGAAGGGTTTCCGATATCGCAGATCCTGAACCTTTTCAAGCCTTCGTCTACTACCTCGAACAGCGACCGCAATGACCGTATGAAGGCCGAAAAGAGGGGCGATGACATCTGGCGCGTCCTGTGTGTCGAGGGAATGTGGTTCCAGGACCTGTTCACTTATGACTTTCGCCGGACCGAAATGTGCGTGATCCCATACGGTACTCAGGAAGGCGAAATTTCGTTTTGTGCTTATAATACCGGGGTCGGATGGCGGCAGATCATCGAAGAAATGCACAAG
>JAEZIT010000113.1 GCA_023436495.1 Acidobacteriota bacterium | reverse complement strand
CGTCGGTGAACGGGATGCTGTGCTTTTCGAGCCAGTCGATGATCCGGACCTTCATTTGGCCGGACGAGACGACGGAACCGCCGTCGGCGGAGCAGCGGGACGTGAAAATGATCACGTCGGCAAATTTAGCGATCGAGGCGGCAAATTCGGCGGCGCCTTCGATGGGAGGGCCGATGTGGTCGGGGCCGCGATAGCGGTCGTAGCGGGCGAGCACGCCGTCGAGGTCGAGGCAGACGCGCGGGCGATCGCCGGCGGCGGCAGAAGCAGAGGCTTTTCGCCGAGCAGGTGCGGCGGTGCGTGCCGGCGACCTTTTCTTTTTCGCGGCGGGCAGCGGCGACGGCCGGGTCGCGAGCATGGCTTCGATGGCTTCGCCGCCCTCGAGCCATTGGTTCTCGTCAACGCGGTCGAAATTCCAGATTCGGGTGTAGTGAGGCCGCGTGTGGTGGCGGCCGGGCAGTCGGAGCCCGTATGGCAGGTCGTCCTTCGCCACGGCGCGTTTGGGCGGAAAGATCTCGGGCTTGCGCACCAGGCCAAGCTCTTCCCAATCCGATCGGAGCGCGTCCGCGTAATCGTAAACCCTTTCGAGCGGGTATTCGCCGTCGAGCAATGCCCAGAGGTGATAGCCGCCGACGCCGTTGCTGTCCATCAAAATCGGGTCGAGTCCCGCGTCGCGAAGGCGCTGTGCCCATTCGAGCGCGGCGTTGAGATTTGCCTGTGCGGCCTCATCGGAATTGGCGACGGATTCGTCGTGCAGGTCGATATCGACGGCGAACCATTTAGCGGTCGAATGATCGCTGATCGAATGCAGGCCGATCAGGTGCGAGACGGCGCGGCCGGCGAAATGCCGGCGGAGCTTGTTGATGGTGACCATGTCGGTGCCGGCGCTGCGGCGTTCCTTTACGGGCAGCATGACGACGGCGACCTTGCCGTTCTTTAGCGTGTACTGGCTCCAGACGTCGCGGCGGTTGACGAGGTGTTCCATCGCCCAATCGGCGAGGCGGTCGGCATAGCGCTGCCATTCTTCGGCTATCCAAAGAAGCCGCTTGTTTCCGTGAAATTCGGCAAAGGGTGCTGTCATATCCTATGCCGCCTTTTCCCAGCCGCCGACGAAATTCTTTTTCGCGAGATCGTCAAACAACGCGCGGGCTTCCGATTCGGTATTCGAAATGCGGATGTCGCGTTCGAGCGGCGTTTTGCGGTTCGGGCTGTAATCGGTCAGGTAAACGACGAATCCCGGAAAATCGCCGCGTTCCTCTTTGTTCGTCTTCCACAGCAGCAGCTTGCGCACCATTTGGTTTCCCTGCATCACCTTTGTATATACGCTGCGTTCGAGCAATTTGCTGGGCGGAAGTTCGGACGCGCGGGCCGGGCGGTCGGCGTCGGCGACGGCGACGAGGCTGCTGACCTGGCGGATGTTGACGTCCTCGGGGTTTGCTTCCTTGTCATCGCGCATACGGATGAACTGCGGCGAGATAACGCTGACGAGCGGCATACGCGACAGGGCCGAATAGCTCTTGCCGTCCCAATCGAGCACCATGCGTTTGACCGGGTCGCCCTTTGTGCTTTCGGGAATCATGTCGAGGCAAGAGATCTCGATCACGGGGCCGGGGCTGATCATTTCGTACGCGACGTAATCGTTATTGACCGCGACATAATCGGACGGCACGATGCGGCGGCGCATCTCTTCGAATATTGCGGCACGGTCGTCTTCGGAAAACCCGCCGCCGACGCGCGTGAGTTCGTGAAACGTGCCGTCGTCGCGCATGACGGCGACGAGCAGGTCGTGGAGCAGGCCTTTTCTGTTTTCCGAGCCTTCGGAAAAGCCGATGATCGCGACGTCCAGCGTGTGTCGCGTCTTTATCTTGAACCAGCCGAGCTTATCGTGGCGGACGACGAGGCCTTCGGAGCCTTCGCCGACGACCCAATCGGTAAAGAGTTCGGCGATGCGCTCGACCTTGTCCGCGGCGGCGTGTTCGACGGGATGGACGAGCTTTCCCTTGCCGAAAAGCTTTGTCAGGAGTTTGAACGCGTCCTTGAGCGGCGGCGCCGGCGCGTCATTGTATTCGATAATGTCGAAGGCGGCGAACGCGATCTTTTTCAGGGCGGCCGCGGACGATGGCGAACGCAGCGTACGGACGACCTCGCGCACGCGGTTGCGGCCGTGAAGGTCGCCGGTGACGTAGAGTTCGCCGGCGAGCAGACAGGACTTCACCTTTGCTTTTTTGAGAAGCTTTTCGGCTTCGACAAAGCAGGGAAGGCCTGTGCGCACGGTGCCGCCGGGATTGACGGATATGACGCTGTCGCCGTCGAACACAAGTAGTGTGAATTCGCCGTCGTATTTGCGTGTCGCGACATAGCCGCGCGAACGCGGGATCGAGAAAATGTCCTGCGGCGCGAGCGGCCGCATCGCCGCGCTGATGCTCCGGCGGTATTCCTGTGCACGCGCCTGCAGCATCGGATCGGCGAGGTCGGCGGCCTTTCCGGTGCAGTAATCGCCTTTTTTGCAGGCGAGATGCGATCTGTCGATCTTACTCGTCAACGCCATTTTCGATCACCTTCGGTTTGCGAAGCTCCATATTCGAAAGATGCAGCAGCAGGCAATAGGAATCGCCCTTTACGCGGCCCTCGAGAAACGCGTTGTACGGTTTTCCGCCGCGGTTCATGATGACCGGGCGGTCGCCTTTTTCACCGGCACGGACGAGCATCAGGGCGTCCTTTTTGTCGAGCTCCTTTGCCATGGCATAGAGAAAATCGAACGTCAGGCCGTTAACGTGCAGCAGCTGTTTCTTATTCGTAAAGACGAAGCGGCGGAGCGCCTCGTCCTTCTTAATGAATTTCCCGGTCCATCGAAGCGGTATGTCGGTATTGATGTTCTGCGGCTCCTTTTTCCGCGGCCGCCGTTCGCGCACGCTGCCGTCGGGGTCGGTGACGACCTCAAATTCTTCGACGACGTGGACGATGCCGCGTTCCGAAACGTAAACGCGCGACGTATCGGCAAGGAACATCCCGAAGGATTCGAGATCGACCTCGGGGTCGCCGCTGACGAGCGCTTTTGCTACGGTCGCGGGTTTTCTGCGACGTTTTGAAATTTCCGCGAGGTCGTGTTTTACGTCCGATTTCAGAAGTTTCCGCGTCGAGACGGGGCGGCCGCGATCGTCGAGATAACGAACGGTCCGTTTAGGCATCAGCCCTTCGAAGGCGACGACGGCGTCACGGTTTTTGGCATTGCTAATGTTTACCGGCATGATGAAAATACCTCGCTCAAATTATAAGAATTCAAAATCTATCTCGTCGGCAGATATCTCCTGCTCTTCGACTGTATCCAGCACAGCCGCCTGATTTAGCCGCACGAAGCGCAGCGCGCCTTGTTTCCCGACGACCATGAACGTGCCGCCGCTGCCGCCGACGATGAAGGCGCTGTCGTATTCGAGCCCGCCGCGATAGCTGAAATCGAATTTGTAGATCTTGCCGTCGGACAAATGGCCGGAAAGCAGATCGAGCGGAGTATCGTCGGCGCCGCTGAGAAAATAGACGGATTTGACGAGCTGAGACAGATATTCTTCGGCCCGGGCTTCGCGAAGGACGTTCGTGCGGTCGAACGACGACGGAACGGGTTCGATCGGGTCGCCGTCGCTGTCAACGGCGGTGAGAACGCTGCGCGAAACGGAAGTCCCGTCTTCGTTGACGGTCGCGAGCGCGGTGCCGCCTTTGTCGATAAGCGTCTTGCCGTCGGCGGCCAGGACGCGGATCGAGGCAGGTTTTCCTTTTTCGTCGAACGCTTCGATCTCGACGCTGCCGTAGATCTTCTCGCGGTCGATCCGCGTTAGATTGACGGGAAACTCCTGCCCGTCCAGCGATAATATAAGAGGCCTTGCCATACGAGGCGCGCAACGCAAAGCCTATGCCGTAAGATATTGTGCATAAAAGGGTTTAGTGCTTAAAGGGAATGTTTTAACCCTGGCGCGGAGCTTGAACGGCGCGTGGTTATGTATCACGGATCACGAGACTTTTGGGCGGGAGCGAGACGGGAGTTAAGACGGGGAATGCACCGGCGAAATAATGCGCCGAGGCCGAAAGGCGGTCAGTATACAGGACTTACGGGATGCAGCATTTGTCGTCGGAGGGAGTTAAGCGCGCGGCGATTTAAGCATTCGAATTTCCGACAGGGGCGGCGCGCTCGTGTACGATTTTCACACTGTAATGCGGGATGGTGACGTCGGGTGCCGCGGCCGTGAGGAGCGACGAACCAATGGTCCGTCGTGCATTTCGCGGGGCATGCCCGATCGGACCGGCGGTTCCGGTTTACTTATGCCGGTAGGTGATGCGGCCCTTTGTCAGGTCGTACGGTGAGAGCTCGACGTCCACGCGGTCGCCCATCAGGATGCGGATGCGGTTGCGGCGCATGCGGCCGGAGATGGTAGCAAGGACGACGTGGTCGCTGTTGTTGATCTGCACCTTAAAAAATGCGTTTGGCTGTTTGTCGATGATGACGCCTGCTAATTCAATTAGTTCTTCTTTCATATATTTATAAACTCTCCGCTTGTGTAATAAGTGCGTTAAATGCAGAAGCCTCCGTCAAGGGAATTGAGCGGAGGCATCTGTCTGTAATTAGATACTGCCGATGGCAGTACGCCGTATTACCAGCGCGAGCCGCCGCCGCCGTAACCACCACGTCCGCCGCCACCACCGTAGCCGCCTCCGCCGCGTCTTCCGCCGCCGCCGTTACCGCCGCGATCTTCACGGGGTTTGGCTTCGTTAACTTTCAGGTTGCGGCCGTCGTATTCTTTGCCGTCGAGTGTCGAGATCGCCGCTTCGGCGTCCGACTTGCTTGCCATTTCGACGAAGCCGAAACCGCGTGAGCGGCCGGTTTCACGATCTTCGATAACGTTGGCCGATTCGACCGTACCGGATTCGGCAAACAAGGTCTCGAGGTCCTGCGATGTTGTGTTGAAGGAAAGATTTCCGACGTAAATTTTCGTTGACATAATAAAGTATCCTTTCCCTTTTAGGGAATTTCTGGAGAAGCGTCGAATCGAACTGTCTTCGAAGAAAAACGGTCTGCAACGAAGGGGTCGGTTTCGGATGCTCGAAAACTTCAAGAGCGACTTCTGTGACTAATTAACAAACCTGCTCTCGAACTTATCCAAACGTACCGTCTTTGACGAGCGCACCGCAAGCGGCGAAAGAGTAGGACTAAAGTAGTAGGATGCGATATTTTGCCGGAAGTTGCAAGTTAAATATGGAAATATTTGCGGGTGGATGGGGATAGATGCATCTTCCTTGACCGCGCTTTAGCCTAATTTGGGCTGAAGCCATCAGGATGATCGGTTTAAAGAGGGGATTCGGCTAAAGCCGGGGTATTTGTTGGGCAGTGACCACGGGCTGAAGCCCGTGGCAATTTATAAAGAGGAAGCCCCGTGGCAATTTATTATAGGAAAGCCCGTGGCGATCTAAAAAAAGCCCCGGACAGGGTCCGGGGCTATTAACTGGAGCAAGGTATGGACGGCCGCTTATTCGGCGACGGCCATTGTTTTTTCTTCTTTCTTTTCGCGTTTGATGCCGCCGATCTGGACGAGCGAGTCGCCCTTGATACCGGCTTTTTCCATGACCATTTCCTGGTACAGTTTGCGCATCATCTGCATTTCTTCGGCGGCGGTCTTCGGGCCTTCCATGTGCGGCTTGTTCGGACGCGAAAGGTCGACCTCATTGAGGACCAGGTTATGCGAAGCATCGCCGAGCTCTACGTTCTTGCCGCGAGCGAAAACTTCGTGGCGGCCGTGTTCCTTGTACCACTGCGCGACGGTCGCGTTCTGGTGCATGTGCTCGATGATGTTTCTCCAGCCGATGCCCGTGTTGAATGCGCAGAAGGAAATTTCGCCTTCCTGCGTTCCGTACGGGATGATGCACATTTCGGTGCGGCGGAAATCATAGTTGAAGAGGTCCTGAAACCACATGCCGGCGATGAAGAGGAAGTTCCACGGATCCTGACGGCGCTTTTCGATGTCCTCGAGCGTGCGGTCCGGGCCGACCTTGCCGTAATCCTTGCCCGAAAGGCCGAAGGATTTGTCGAACTTCTTCAGGATGCCGCCGAGCGTGAGCGACGGAGGAGCACCGTACGGATCGTAGTTCTTCAGAAGGGCTAGGCCCATCATGAAGTTCGAGAACCATTTGCCGCGGGCGGTGTCGGTGATGTGCTGCATGTCCGAAACGAGTCCCTTGATGTTAAGGAACTGCGGAACCGGAGCCATCTCCTTGTTTTCCTTGTTGATCATCACGGCCGTGCCGACGCCGCAGTTCGGGTGGCAGCCGCAGCTGACCTGTCCCCAATCGGATTCGGGGCCGTGGACGACGTCAGCGAAATCGGCGAACGCTCCCATCAGCGAAAGCGGGAACCAGTCGCGCGTCGGTTCGGTGATGCCGAGCTGCTTTTTGACGTCGAGGGCCATGTGCGAGAGCGTATAACGCTGCTGCAGGCGGCGCTGCTCGGTAATGTGCTCGTCGCGGCCAGTGAACGAAACGGGCTGGAACGAGATGAACGAGATCTTCTTCGGATTTTCCAGAGCAAAGCGGATGATCGATCCGACCTGGTCGTTATTGATGCCGTTGACGAGCGTGGTGACGAGAATGATGTCAACGCCGGCTTCGTGCAGGTTGTTGATCGCGCGGAGCTTTACGTCGAACAGGTTGCCGATCTGGCGGTGCGAGTTCGCATCGTTTCCGATACCGTCAAACTGGAGATAGACGAAACGGAGGCCGGCTTCGGCAGCCTGGCGGCAAAATTCTTTCGACTTCGCGAATTCAATACCGTTGGTCGCGGCCTGGACGGAGTTGTAGCCGACCTTGCGTGCGTAACGGATCGCTTCGAGAAAGTGCGGCGACAGCGTCGGCTCACCGCCGGAATACTGAACGGACATCTGGCGGCGCGGCTTGATCTGGATGGCGTTGTCGAGAATTTCCTTAACGTCTTCCATCGAAAGTTCGTGAACGAAACCGACCTGGTTGGCGTCCATGAAGCACGGATCGCACATCATGTTGCAGCGGTTCGTCAGGTCGACCGTCAGAACGGCGCCGCGGCCGTATTTGACCGAGGACGAGCCGTGGTTATGTAGTTTTTCGTCGTTGTGCGCGGCAATGTCGCGTCCCGGGAAGAGAGATTCGACGTGCTTCAGAAATTCGGCGTCGATCGCCATCAAGTCTTCGAAATGGCCGTGTTCCGGACAATCCTTGATCATCCAGACCTGGCCGTCGCGTTCGATGATCTGTGCTTTGATCTCGCCGACCTTTTCGTTAATAAGCGTCGAAACATCGCGTTTGCCGGCGAGGATCTCTTCGCGGGCTTCGATTACGCAGTTTGGACAGAGCGAATCGGTCGTGCGGGGAAAGCCGAGCGTCGGTTTCGATTTCTGCCACGATTTAAGCAGCGGTTTGTCGGACCATTTCGGGATAAACGACGGATTCGGCTTGAATTGATTGACAGACTTGATGGCCTTGAAAGCGCCGGACGCAATGTAGGTCAATCCTTTCTCAAAATGTTTCACAGGTCTCATAGTAATATTTCTCCAGTTATAAAAACTTCCCGTTCAAATACAAAAAATATGGGCAATTAAATCTTCCGAGCAAGAAGGCGACGAAATTTGTCCTTTATTCATTAGCAAAGCCCGTGCCACGAGAGTGCCAAAAATTTGGTCGTCGTAAGCTGTGCGTTTGCAATGGTTTGCGGCGTGCTCAAGATGCGTTGCAAATGATTTCGCGTGCGTCGTTTTGGCACAGAGTGGCGAGTAGAGCAGGCAAGTGCATGTTTTGACACACGGGCGCCGGGCGATCCGGGGGTTGATCGAGAGCGGCCGGGAGAGGGGTTTTAAGCCACTGCTTAACCCTTTAAAATTTGTAACACGCGCTTTAATTTTCGTGATCGATGCCGCTCCGAATAGAGCCGATTATTACAAAGGCGGGCAGGAAAACGTATAAAAAGGTACACCTTTCGTTCACTTTAAGCACCAGTTTTAGCAGTTACTTGAATGCTGTGACGGTAAATGCATGAAAACATTAAAGTTAGAAAACGAAAAATTTTCCTTTACAAGCGAATTTCTTTTATGCTAAATTCTCCTCACTTCAAGGGATTTCGGATCAAAGCCATAACCTGGAAAAGTATTCATCAACAGCATTACCGTTGACTCTCCAAAGAAGCATTATTTTTGCAAGGGAAGTAGTACACGAGAAAAGTGATCATCGTGAATTGCGGATATGTCCATACGCTTCGGAACGTCAGGATGGCGAGCGATCATCGCCGATGAATTTACGTACGCAAACGTGCATCGGGTCACTGAAGCGATCTGCGGATATTTGAAAGAGAATGATGAGACGGCAGGACGGCCATTGATCATCGGGCACGATTCGAGGTTCATGGGCGAGAAGTTTGCGGCGGAGGCCGCCGATATCGCGGCGAGAAAGGGTTTCAGGGTGCTGAAATGCACGGGCGAAACGCCTACGCCGGCCATATCGTTCGCGATCCGTAACGAAGGCGCGGCAGGCGGAATAAACTTTACCGCTTCGCACAACCCGCCCGAATATCAGGGAATTAAATTCTCGTCCGCGGACGGAGCACCGGCGCTGCCGGAGGTGACCGGAGCGATCGAGGCGATCCTGGACCGGGACGGTTCGGCCGAAGACGCGGCCGGCGGAACGGTAGAAGAATATGATGCTCGTCCGGGATATCTGGACGATTTGAAAATCAAGGTCAGGCTGGACCTGATCGCCGAAGGCAAGGGCCGGTACGGATACGACCCGCTGTGGGGAACAGGCCGCGGTTATCTGGACAAGCTTTTAACCGATTCGGGGCTCGCGGTGGAAACGATACACGATTGGCGTGACGTGACATTCGGCGGGCAGGCACCGGAACCGGGCGAAGAACACATCGGCGAGTTGCGGGCGACGGTCAAGGCAAATGGCATGACGCTGGGCCTGGCAACGGACGGCGACGCCGACAGATTCGGAGTGATCGACGCGGGCGGCGAATTCATAACGCCGAACCAGCTCATCGCGATATTGACAGATTATTTGGCAGAGAGCCGCGGATGGAAGGAAGGTGTGGCGCGAAGCGTCGCGACATCCCACCTGGTGGATAGGGTTGCTGAGGCACGCGGTTTGAAGCTTTATGAAACGCCGGTCGGTTTTAAGTATATCGGCGAATTGATAAATAAAGGTGAAGTGATCCTGGGCGGAGAAGAATCCGCCGGGCTTTCGATAAAGGGACACTACCCGGAGAAGGACGGCATCCTGGCATGCCTCCTGGCGGCGGAAGCCGTTACGGCACGGGGAGCGGGCCTGACCGAGCAGCTGAATGATATATACGGCCGCTACGGCAGACTCGAATCGGGGCGGATCGGCGTCAGGCTGACGCCGGACGTGGCCGGGAAATTGAAAGAGAAGCTTTCGCAGGAGCCGGATTCGATCGGCGGGCGAAAGATCGAAAGGATCAACAGATTGGACGGCGTGAAGTTTTTGTTCGCCGACAATAGCTGGATGCTTATGCGTCCATCGGGCACCGAGCCTATGGTTCGGATCTATGCCGAAAGTGAGAGCAGGGACGATGTGGAGGCGCTGCTTGAAGAAGGCCGCAAATACCTACTCGGTTGATATGAGAAGTACACGGAAAAATACACGGACACCGGCAAGACCGCGGCGGACGCGTACGGCACCGACCAAGCCGAAACAGGGAACCTCGTCACAGTTTATCGTTTTTGCAGTCGTTGCCTCGATGGCATTTATGATCTGTTTGAGCATAAACTATCGAGCATTTTCAGAGATGAGCCGGGAGATGGAAGAGAATCAAGAATTGTCTTCGCAGATCCAAACATTGACAACCGAGAACGTCGCTCTGCAGGACGAGATACACGATCTGAAGAACGACAAACGATCGATCGAACGCGAAGCCCGCAAGATGGGGATGAGCCGTCCGAACGAGAAGATACTGGTGCCGGCGAATTGATAATGCGGAGAAATCGGTCCGCGGGCACGTTACCTACCCTTTGAAAATCTGCTTATTGCCTATCAACTCCGCGTTGCCTACAGCTAAGCCTATCCGAAATCCGCGGCCTGCGTTTCCCGAATGCAGGCCGCTCCACCTTTTAAAGCGTATATAAA
>JAEZIT010000076.1 GCA_023436495.1 Acidobacteriota bacterium | reverse complement strand
GTTTTCAGCCAGGGCACTATGCCGTTCGAATGCCCGTTGGTCCCGCGGATGAGGGAACCACGCGACCGTACACGACTGTACCCGATACCGATACCGCCGGAGAATTTCGAAAGCATTGCGACATCTGCATACTTCTGATAAATACTTTCGAGGCTGTCCCCGGGCGAATCGAGCAGAAAGCATGACGAAAGCTGTTCGTGCTTGGTTCCCGAATTGAAAAGCGTCGGTGTGGACGGCACGTATTCCAGCGACGAGAACAGGCGGTAAAGGTCGATCGCCTCCGCAGGCGTCTCGGAAAGGCCGCACGCAACACGCATCCAGAAGAACTGCGGGGTTTCAACGACATCCCTGGTTGTGCGGTTCTTTAACAAATATCGGTCGTACAAAGTTCGCAGGCCGAAAAATTCGAACAGGTCGTTGCGGGTCTGATCGATTGCGTCATTCAGCTTGCGGCTGTTTTCCGCGACGAATTTGATCACGCGCGGCGCGATCAGGCCTTCCTTCACGCCAAACGCGATCGACTGGGAGAATGAATGGATCTCCTGATTCCGGACCTCTTTTTCGATGTATTGATTCAGCAGCCTCGCCCCGAGCCGCGAATATTCGGGCTCCTCGAAAATAAGGCTCGCCGCCGTTTGTATAGACAGTTTGTCGAGCTCCTGTGTCGTCGCGCCATCGTACAAACCACTGATTGTCTTCGTGGCGATACGCAGCGTATCCACATTTGGCAGGTTATAAGTACACCGCGAAATGGCACGGACGATCTTATTGATGTCCACGGGCTCAAAGCTGCCGTTGCGCTTGCGGACGCGCATCGTGGTCTGTGTGGTTTCTTCTTGGGCCTGTGTTGCTGTTCCTGTGGATGCTTGTGCGGCGAAAGTGTCAATCATGTTTAATCCCCTTTTTTGATACCGAGAGCCGATTTTTGGCGACAGTGATCCCTCGGGAAATACGGCCAGCGCGAACAATCAGACAAAAAGTCCCCACTATCCGCCATTCCCAATACCGCTATGGTCGCCCCCCTTGGTCGTTGTAGTATTTGATACAAGCGGCCTTGATAAAGGCGATCCTACCGACTGTGGACCCCAAATCTATGGGGCTTCGCACCTTTTATGGTCAGTCTTCGTTCCCCATTACCGCTTCGGGGCAGGTGCGGCCGTTCTATCCGCGGCCGCCTTTATAACTTTCAAACTTAGCTTAAATCTCTCGAGCGTTCCTTCAGTGGATATAGAATATATTGTGTCTACACTGCTTTGTCAACACTAAATCTTGTGGTTTGTGGACTACCTTCTAACTCTTTATTTTTGAGCGGTTTAAAGCGCAGCCAATAATGAAGTGGTTTAATACAGTTGGTCAGGAAAATTACATTGGCCTTCCCAATCACCCGAAGCTAAATCCGTACAAAAAAAGCATTTATCAATCATTCGACCACAAGGCCGTCATACGCAAATTCGACATTCTCTGGCAAGAGATGGGAGTCGCGGGAGTGCAGGATGTCATGGTTGAGGTGGGTCAGGAAGGCACGCTTCGGTTTCAGATCTTCGATGATCGAAAGGGCCTCTTCAAGATGCAGGTGCGTTGAATGCGGTTTTATTCGGACACAATCCAGCACAAGCACGTCTAGCCCGCGAAGGCCGTCCATCGAATCCGGCGGAATGGTCTTGAGATCGGTCGCGTAAGCAAAATCATTGAAGCGGTATGCGACGACGGGAAGCTTGCCGTGAATGACGTGCAGCGGTGTGACTTCAATATGGGGGCCGATACAGAACGGGGCGCGATGAACGACGGTGTGCGGGATCAATTGCGGAAGGCCGCCGCCGAAATGCGTTGGCTGAAAGATATATTGGAATATGCGGCGTAGATCGATCCAGGCGATATCGTTTGCGAAGATCGGCATAGCGCCGTAGCGGAAATTAAGGGGCCGAATGTCGTCAAGGCCGAACACATGATCGACGTGGCAATGCGTGATCAAGATGGCATCGAGCTGCTTTATTCCCACGCGAAGTGCCTGTTGACGAAAATCAGAAGACGTATCGACAAGTATGCACTTTCCGGCATGCTCGATAAGGACCGAAACGCGCAGGCGCTTGTCCCGAGGGTCGTCGGAGCGGCATGTTTCGCAATCACAGCCGATCGACGGCACGCCGGTAGAGGTTCCGGTTCCCAAAAAAGTCAGCTTCATTCAGAAAGTTTAATCACAGAGGGCACAGCGTTTCACAGAGCAGGCTAGGTTTCTGTGTCCACTGTGCCTACTTCCGTGGATGTTAGTTCTTCTTGCCCAGGATATCGGCGCCGGAGAATTTTTGCGCGGCCTGAGCTTTTAGCTTTTCTTCGGTTGCGCGGACCATCGTCACGTATTGCATCCGAAGGTCGCTCAAAAGCCCTTCCAGCAAACGGTCTTCCTGTTTGTGAAGATTGCCTTTTGTTTTGTCGCGGATCATCGCCAGGACATCAAGCCAATACTTCCCCGTTTCGAGGTCGAGGCTTCGCTGTCCGGTCGCTGGATGCGGAACGGCGCCGAGAGCCGCCGCTGCATTTGTCGCAAGCGTAGATAGAAAATTGACAAAGCTCGCAGGATCCTCGGCACCGAGAATATCGTCTTCTTCGGCTTCGCCAGCCGCTATTGCGGATGTGGCGGCGTCCAGATCGGCCTCGGCCATTTCCGGCACAGCATGCGCCTTCTCAGCAGCGGCTGCGACAGGCGTTTCTTCCGTCTTTGCGGGTTCGAGCGTAACACCTTCTTTCAAAGTGCCATCGGGATTGAATTTCCGCCGGTCGGCTACCTTAAAACTGACCTCTTCCTGGTTATCGTCTTTTCCGATCATAGCGTTATTTTATCTTTAGATAGTAGCACTTGAGCGATGGTCTTGGAAGCCATAGAAGCTCGGGAGTTAACGGTCTGGACATTCGGGCCGCCATGGATTCTAATAACTCCTATGTCAGCATCATTTGACGAACTCGTCGCCGTAATGGCTAAATTGCGCGCTCCGGGCGGCTGCCCGTGGGACCGCGAACAGACATACGCCTCTCTCGCCCAGTATCTACTAGAAGAAGCCTACGAAACCTTCGATGCCATTCATGAGGCCGATAGCACCGGCGATACCCGCAATCTCCGCGAAGAGCTCGGCGATCTTTTGCTGCAGGTCGTGTTTCACAGCACGATCGGCGCCGAGCGCGGCGATTTCACGATTAACGACGTAGCGGAGGGTGTTACGCAGAAACTTATTCTTCGTCACCCGCACGTTTTTGGCGACCGAAAGCTCGAAAGCGCTGAAGACGTACTAAATAATTGGGACGAGTTAAAGGCAAATGAAAGAAAGGCTTCCGGTAAAGAAGAAAGGTCCGCGGAATCGATCCTTGACGAGGTGCCCGTCCATTTTCCCGCTCTTCTGGAAGGTTTAAAACTCACGAAAAAGGCGGCGAAAGTCGGGTTTGACTGGAAGGATCACAAACAGATCTTCGGGAAACTTGATGAAGAGGTTGCCGAGCTGAAGGATGCGATCGGTTCCCGCGATGCCGGCGAGATCGGCGAAGAGCTGGGTGATCTGTTGTTCGTCATTGTGAATCTCGCGCGCCACCTCGATATTGAGCCGGAAACCGCGCTGAAACGCACGAACCGCAAGTTTCGCGATCGTTTCAAATATATCGAAGCAAGCTTGCGATCAAAAGAAAGATCGCTCGACGAGGCCTCTCTCGAAGAAATGGACGCGCTCTGGAACGAAGCAAAGAAACCCACCATATAGGCGTTTCACATCCAAACACTTTTCCCCACGCCGTTTCACTCCGGCGATGGCGCTTCGATTTTAAATCCTGCAAATAATCAATTTAGTTCTTACTGGCACGGGCATTGCGCTACATACAACAGAATCAAAATAATTTGCCGGGAATTAATGCGCCCGGCGCAGTTTTTTCCCAATGGAGGTTTAGGTTTTATGAGTATAAGGTTGTTTAAACTCGCAGTATGTACCGCGTTGGCTGTAGCGATGACGACGGTGGCCTGGGGCCAGGACACCAAGGTAGTTACAAAGAAAGAGATCGTCACTCATCCTGACGGCTCTTATACGGTGATCGAATACCCGGTTGGGAAAGAGGTCACAGTAAATCTTTTGCCGAGTCCAACGCTCACCGGGGGCAAAGGTGTGGCACGCGTCATTCGTTCGGCCGACGGAACGAAAGTTTATTTAGATGTCAGCGGTGTTCCGGCGACTACCGCGAGCTATTATGCCTATGCGGTTGATCCGTCCGGCGCTACGACGCTGCTTGGCCCGCTTGCTTTTGTAAATGGCGTGGCGAAGGCAGAATTTTCAACGCCTATGAACCAGTTCATGCTGGTATTGTCGCCAATGGAAGGCCTTACGGCTGTAGATCCGACGACGACGATCGTATTTCATAGCGAAGTACCAAAGGGTTATGCTGTCGTTCCGAAACGAACTTCCGAGTCACGTGTGTTAGGTGTGCAGTACAATGCCGCCGCCGCAGCGTATCAAGTGCCGATGCTCGGCATTTCGACGTTTGGTAATAAGGAACGCGAAGTAAAGATGAAGTTCGGTGGCGAACTCGAAGGCCTTGAAGGAAAGGCATATATCACACCGAAAGCCGGCGGTGCGACGAAGGTGAGAATGCACTTCGACGATATGAAGAAAGTGCCGGCAAATAAGCGGTTCGTCCTTTGGACGGTATCGCCGGATGGCCAGTATACGAAGCTTGGGCAGATCATCCATACGGGCGGACGCGATGAGGCCGAGATCAAGAGCGAGACCTCGCTGAACGATTTTGGACTCTTCATTACAGCTGAGGACGCCGATGTGACGACACCTACAAGCAAAGTCTACTCGGTATTTTCGGTAGTAAATCCATAGTTTGTTCAAAGCTCGATAGATGCAAGAGAGCGGACGGTTAAACGTCTGCTCTCTTTTAATTTACCAATATAGCTTCGAGCAAATTAGTTACGGCACAATATATCTCGCTGTCTTCGGACGCACGCGGACCTGCGATATTTAGACTGTTGGGACAAATCATCTTAAGCCATCTCCTGGCTTCGATCGTCGCGTTGCGTTCCGAAAATTTCCCGAGGTCAATATGAAGGTGCGGCCGGCGGAACTTTACAGCGAGATTTCGCGTCAGCAGCGTACCGCCTGTCAGTGGTCCGTGCGAAATTATCAACGTAGCGTCAGAATTCAGAACGTTCAACTCTGTCCGCTCTGCCGGGTCATCGCCGGCAGTTTCGATCAGCCCCGGATATTTCTCGTCAATTTTTCCGTCTTCGGCTGACCGGCCTAAAGGGACAAAGCCTCCCGATTCAAAGCCGTGTCGCAGCGCAAAGTCCATTGCGGCGCGATCGGCACCTGTTTGTCCGCCTGAGGTGATCTTTAGAACACTTCGCTCGTTCATACATTAAGATGCGCCGTATCCATACAGTCAGCGGCGCGAATTACTTTGTTCAGATCACTAAACTACGAAAACATAAGGTTTTTCCTTAACGGTACGGTTGTTGCATAGTTCATATAAACCAACACTGATGAAGCTAACCGGTTCGGGGGTGTCCGTGTGAAATACCCGACGCTGCAGATTCATTGTTCAGATTCTTACAATATGGGGGTTTATAACATGGCAAATCAATTCGATAAAACACCGGTGACCGGACAAGGTGAAGATCCGGGCCAGATGTCGGGCCGCGGCGGGACCACAACAGGATCACAGAGATCGGCTAAGAAATCATCGTCGCAATCCACGATGGCCACGCCAAATCAGACGGCCAGCAGCTCAATGTCGACCAGTGGAACGTCCGAACGTTCAGTAACTGACACAGCAAAAAGCCTCTTGGCGGATGCAAAGACGACAGCAGGCGACGCATACGGGGCTGCGACCGAGAAAGCCGCCACCAAACTCGATGAAAAGAAGGCGGACCTTTCGGCGGGACTCACAACTGTGGCGGACAGCGTTAGAAAAGCGAGCGAAAACTTGCACAGCGATACGGATCATAGCAATATCACCGACTTTACGGCTAAGTATGCCGATACGGCGGCCGAAAAGATCGACGATTTCGCCAACTATTTTGAACGGAAGAACGTTCGTGAAATGGCCGATGATCTGCAGGAATTCGCGCGCCGCCATCCAGCTTGGTTCATCGGCGGAGCGGCGGCGATAGGCCTTATCGCGGCAAGATTCCTGAAGAGTTCGGCACCGAGAGATCTCAATGAAGGCAGGACATTCGAAAGCGATCTGCCAATGCCGCAGCCCGAAAGGCTTCCTGAGAGCTTCGATCGACCTCAGGCAAAACAGCGTTCTGCCGGCGCGGGCCGCAGTGACGTACTGTAATTCGGAAACAGGAGGTTCAAATGGCACAAAGATTAATGCAGGCCGACGAAAGAAGTATAGGCGATCTGTTTTCCGAACTTGCTAACGAGACCGGTACCTTGGTTCGGCAGGAAGTAGAGTTGGCGCAAGCCGAAATGACTAAGAAGGCGAAGAAGGCCGGGAAGAACATCGGATTTCTGGCTGTCGGCGGCGCGGTGGCCTACGCCGGCATGCTTGCCATTATGGCTGCGATCATTATGATCCTGGCTAACTTTATGCCTGCTTGGGCGGCTGCCCTGATCGTAGGCGTAGGCGTAGGGATCGCGGCATATTTGATGATCGGGCCGGCGCTGGCTGAACTTCGGAGAACGGAGATCGCCCCACGCGAAACTGTTGAAAGCTTAAAGGAGGATGCACAATGGCTGAAAAAACAAGTGAGCTGAATAAATCCGATCAATTAGATCCGCTCGCGGTAACGGCCGGTGCGGGACGCGACCCGTTTGTTGAAAAATACGTGGACGGCGCATATCCGGATTCGGGTGCGGAACAACGCGAGTTCGACACGAACACCGGGCCGCATCCGGAAGAAACTGAACACCTGAAGGCTCAGATCGAGGAAACTCGGAGCCAAATGGGCGAAACGATCGATGCGATACAGGAAAAGCTGAGTTTTGCGAATATTTCGGATCAGGTCCAAGAACACGTAAGCAACGCGATCGAAACCGCGAAGGATACGGTTTATGACGCGACAATAGGAAAGGCGGTGTATTTTATGAAGAATGTTGGAAGTCAAGTAACGGAATCGAAAATGGGCAGAACGGCTATGGATAATCCGTTTCCGCTCCTGCTGATCGGCCTCGGCGCGGGTTTGCTCGCGTATAATTCGTTCAGCGGTTCGTCGCGGGAACGAAGATATAGCAGCGAACGAAGGCGAAACCTTAAAGCTCATTATGCTGATTCCGCTGATCGTGTACGGGAAATGGGACAAGAACGCTCGACCATGGCGGCTGCTCGCGACACAGCGTCTGAAATGGCCGATTCCGTATCGACGGCGGTCGGATCCGCATACGACGGCGTGTCGTCTAAGGTTGGGAATGTGTACCACGCTGCTGGCGACATAACACAGCGGGCTTATAATACCGCCGGTGAAATGACGAATCGGGCATACAATGCCGCATCGGAAATGACCCACACCGCAAAGGAAAAGATCGGGGAGGTCGGAACCTATACTCATCAAAAATACGATCAGTATATGGAACAAAACCCGCTGGCGGTTGGGGCCGTCGCATTGGCGGTCGGTGCAGCCGTCGGTTTTGCCATCCCGGCGACACGGTATGAAGGGGAGTTGATGGGCGATGCCCGCGATAACCTGCTTCACATGGCGCAGGAATCGGCGAATGATTTTGTCGGAAGGGCAAAACAGGTAGCCGGAGAAGCGGGCCGTGCCATTAACGAGGAAGTTAGATCTATATAACGTGTGTCCCGGTTAAGAAGAGCCTGGGAGCTATCCACAGGCTCTTCTCGATCATTCGGCAAACATTTCCCGAAGACGCGCGAGCATTTCCTTGCCAGGATCGGGGTCAATTCGCCCGATCTTTTTTACAAGCCGCACTCTATCGATAGTCCTTATTTGATCGAGCACGATCGAACGCTCACTGTTCAAGAAGTTCACAGGGACACGAGTCGGATACTTCGTTCGATGTGATGACAACGGCGCGATTATCACATTATCAATATTGCGGTTTATTTCATTCGGCGAAATTACAACGCACGGCCGTGTGTTCTTGGCGTCACCAGCCGGATTGGGGTCAAGGTTCACAAGAAATACGTCGAAACGCTCTACCATTGCCAGTCCTTTGTATCGAATTCAGTCGCAGCCTGTGGGTCGAGCAGATCGTCGTCCTCATTTTCTGCCATGTTCTTGAACTGCTCATCCCAGTGCGCGCGCGGTTTTTGAATGTTTCGGATCAGAATTCCGTCTTCATGGAGTTCCAAGTCAATATCGCCGCTAATGCCGGCTTCTTCGAGTAAGATCTTGGGAATTCGCACCCCTTGGGAGTTTCCGATCTGAATGATCTGCGTCTTCATAATTACAAAGTAATTACACAGCTGCCATTACTTGGTCAAGCGGTGATCTTTGTTATCCCATTCATATACGGATGAAGTATCTCTGGAATCTGGATCGACCCGTCTTCGATCTGGTAATTCTCGAGGATTGCGATCCATGTGCGACCGACGGCGAGGCCGGAGCCGTTCAACGTATGCACGAATTCCGGTTTTGCGCCGCCCGCCCTGCGAAACCTCAGGTTCATTCGCCGCGCTTGAAAGTCACCGCAGTTTGAACAGCTTGAGATTTCTCTGTAGGTCTTCTGCGATGGCAGCCACACCTCGATGTCGTACGTTTTCCTTGCGCCGAAGCCCATATCGCCAGTGGAAAGTACAACCGTGCGGTAGGGCAGTCCAAGCAACTGAAGAATACGTTCGGCGTTCTGGGTAAGCTTCTCATGCTCCTCGTCTGAGTTCTCAGGTAACGCGAGTTTAACGAGCTCGACCTTTTCGAACTGGTGTTGGCGTATCAGGCCACGCGTGTCACGGCCGTAACTACCGGCTTCGGAACGGAAACACATTGAATACGCCGTGAAATACTTAGGCAGGTCGGCCACTTCCAGGATCTCGTCCGAATAGTAATTCGTAACCGGAACCTCTGCGGTCGGGATCAGCGCGAACGCCCGCTCATCCTTGATATGAAATAGGTCGTCTTCGAATTTAGGCAGCTGATTCGTGCCGAATAGTGCCTGACGATTGACCAGATAAGGCGGCAGCGTTTCCGTATACCCGTGCTCGCTTGTATGTATATCGAGCATAAAGTTTACCAATGCACGCTCTAGCCGAGCGCCCGCTCCGTTCAAAATAGCAAACCGCGAACCGGCGATCTTTGTCGCGCGTTCGAGGTCAAGTATGCCTAGCGTTTCTCCCAAATCGACGTGATCTTTAGGCTCAAACCCAAAATCCTTTGGTTCGCCCCAACGCCGTACTTCTTTGTTTGATGATTCGTCCGGCCCGACCGGCACATCATCGGAAGGAAGGTTAGGCAAGCCCGCCAAAAGGTCACGCATTGCCGACTCGGCTTCATCCCGCCTGCGGTCGAGTTCAGCCTGTTGGTCCTTCAACCCGGCGACCTCCGCTTTACGGGCATCGGCCTCATCCTTTTTTCCGGCCTGCATCAGTGATCCGATCTCTTTGCTTGAAATATTGCGTTTTCGGTTTATCTCGTCCGCTTCGGCGATCACGTTTCGCCGCTCGGCGTCGAGTTCGGCAAATCGGTCCAGGGTGTCCTCGGGGAACGATCTGTCCCTCATCGCGGCACGAACGCGGTCCAGATTTTCTCTTACAAAATTGAGGTCCAGCATGAATTCTCTAAACGGTTGTTAATATATGCGTTCTAATCTAAGATTTATTATTTGGCGGTAAGCTGAGCGTATCTACGATTTTGCGCCCTAATTACCGCCTATTTCGTTGAATTTAACAAACTTGGTATGACAAATAAAATTCGCAAAGCCGTTTTCCCCGCGGCCGGTCTGGGAACACGATTCCTACCGGCGACAAAAGCCTCGCCAAAGGAAATGCTGCCGCTCGTCGATAAACCATTGATCCAATACGCCGTCGAAGAGGCCGTTGCGACAGGAATTGATTCCGTTCTTATCATCACAGGCCGTGAAAAAGGCGCGATCGAAAATCATTTCGATATTTCGTTTGAACTCGAGCAGGTGCTGCTTGAAAAAGGCAAGCAAGAGATGTTCGAAGCAGTCCGTGCTATTTCCGACATTGCGCGGATAATGTACACGCGGCAAAAACAGGCACTCGGCCTTGGGCATGCCATTTATCAGGCAAAAGACTTCGTCGAGAACGAGCCGTTTGCCGCGCTTCTTGCTGATGACATAATCGACGCGGAAAAGCCCGCTCTCAAGCAAATGACCGAAGTCTTTGAAAAATACGAGGCCCCTGTCATTGCTACAATGCAGGTCGATGGCGAAGCAATTTCGCGATTCGGTGTGATCGACGCGGAAGAGATCGAACCAAATGTATTTCGCATCAAAGACATGGTCGAAAAACCCGCGTTTGCTGACGCGCCATCGGACCTTGCGATCATAGGCCGCTATATTTTTACGCCGGACATTTTCAGTGCGATCGAAAAGACCGAACCCGGTGCCGGGGGTGAGATACAGATCACCGATGCTATGCGTCTATTGCTTAAGGAACGTCCCTTCTACGCGGTAAAACTTGACGGCGTTCGTCACGATGCCGGCGACAAGCTCGGCTTTCTGATCGCCACGGTCGAATTTGCACTGAAACGCGCGGACCTCGGCGACGATTTTCGCCAGTATCTGAAAGCATTGAATCTTTAACCGATTGCATATAAGATAAGCGCGGCCTTAGGGCTTTCACTCTTCCACTCTGATCGGAGGACTCCCTTAATGAAGACATTTTCAATCTCCCTATTCCTTGCGCTCCTGTGCGCGTTTTCGGCTATGGCGCAATCGCTCGATTTCGAAAAAGGGCGGCACGCGAGCATACTGAGAATGATCCGCGACGACGTCAAGAAGAATTACTACGACCCAAATTTCCGCGGCATTCCTTTTGATGAGCATTTCAAGAAGGCTGAAGAGCAGCTGAAAAAAGCCACGAGCGTTAGCCAGCTCTCCGGAATTATCGCCCAGACGCTTGTCGATTTCGATGATTCGCACCTCTTCTATATGCCGCCGGGGAAGGCTAACAAGACCACTTACGGGTTCGAAATGCAGATGTTCGGCGACCGGTGCTTTGTTGTCCGTGTCAATGAATCAAGCGACGCGTTCAAGAAAGGATTGGCTGTAGGCGACGAGATACTCGGAATCGAGAATTTCGCCCCCACCCGCAAGGATCTTTTTCTTATAAATTATTATTATCGTGTACTCAGGCCTCAGCCGGGCATGCTCCTATTAACCCGCAAACCCGATGGAAAAGAGGATCAGGTCCAAATACAGGCCAAGATCGTTCAGGGAAGAAAGGTCTTGGATCTTGCCGGTTCAGGCATTGACCGCAACAATTATATTCGAGAGATAGAGAATGCATATATAGAATCCGGAAAACAGTTCATATACGAGGTCGATAAAAAGCTTCTTATTTGGCAAATGCCGGCCTTTAACATGGAACCGTCTGACGTGGATAAGATCATGTCACAGGCAAAGGATAAAGAGGCCGTGATCCTCGACCTCCGCGGAAACGGCGGCGGACGCGTCGATACGGTCCGGCGTCTCATCGGACATTTCTTTGCCGACAATATCAAGATCGCTGACGAAAAAACCCGAAAAGAAACTAAGGAGATATTGGCGAAATCCAAAGGTGCCGACCACTTTAAGGGCAAGGTCGCCGTACTGCTTGATTCCGAATCAGGCTCAGCGTCCGAGGTTTTCGGACGTGTAGTGCAGCTTGAAAAACGAGGCCGGGTCTTCGGCGATCTATCGGCCGGAGCGGTCATGGAATCGCGGACGTACCCGCACGAACTCGGCGTCGATACGGTAATTGGTTTCGCCGTGAGTGTTACGATTGCCGACCTGATAATGACAGATGGAAAGAGCCTCGAGAAGATCGGCGTAGTACCGGACGAACTGATTCTGCACACGGGCCGGGACCTTGCTGCTGGGATCGATCCGGTGCTAAGCGCCGCGGTCAAGAGCCTCGGGATGGATATGTCGCCAGAGCAAGCGGGGAAACTCTTCGAAAAAGAGAAACGATCTTATAAACAAAAATTCTGATCAGTTCCGATCCGTGATGAGATGCGGCAGGCGGTCAATTGAGGCCGCCTGCCGTTTTTGTTCCGGTCCGTATGGTCAGGAATGACTGCAGTATGATCAACGCCGAGACACAGGCAAGCATTACGAACATCCCGGCGTGAAGGCTGCCTGTCTTTTCCGACACAAATCCGATAAGCGACGTCACGGCCGCCGCTCCAACAGTGCCCGCTATGAAAAGTGGAGTAGCGCGCCGCGTTGAACCGCTGCCGAAAACATTACCAAACCGTGCGACCGTGGCGGGAAATACGGATGCTGTGCCGAATCCGGCGATACTTGCGCCGATATTTAGCAAAAACACGCTGTCGGCGGAGAGCGTAGCGACCGTTCCGATCAGAATGATCACCAGGTCGATCATGATCACAGTGTTTACCGTAAAGATCCGAAAGAACAAAGGCGCGATGCCTCTGCCAGCCACAAAAAAGCTGAAGTAGAGGAATGTCGGCGTCAGCAGCTGCAGGCCATGCGGACCCTCAACTCGTTCAGCGTACGTCGTCAGCCATCCACCGACGGCACTCTCATAACCGACGTGTACGAAATTAAAGACTGCTAATGACCAAGCGACGCCAGTGGACCAAATAGAGCCAGGCTTATCGGCGACTTGATCGGCCTCTGCGAAAGCGGTGGAAGCTGTCGGCTCCACGAACCCGGGTCCCAACAGGTACATGGGTAATGCTGCCGCTGCGAAAGACAATGCCAATAACGCGGTTGTGAGAAAAATGCTCGATTCACGCGACGTCAGATCTACGAACGGCTTGCAGATTATCGCACCGACACCCCAGCAAAAATTGAGGACGCTGAGCGCCTGGCCGCTGCGCACGGGATTCAGTTCGAATATCAAAAGGTTGATCGAAGGCAGTGTCAGCCCGATCCCAATACCGTTCAGAAGGAATCCCGCCAGACAGACGACAAACGAATCCGAATTCAAAAGCAGAACACCGATCGACATCGCCGCACATCCGATCACCGCCGCGACGACAAAGCTGTTCCGCCGTGCGAAATATCGCGACCAAAGCGTTCCGAGCAAGGAGCCCGAAAACTGGACGGGAAAGAAATAGCTGAGCTGCAGATCATCTAGCCCGAAACGAACGGCAAATAACGGCAGGACCTGGCCGATGAGAATGGTTGCTGTTCCGGACAGCAAAAAGACGGCGTGAAGCAGCAAAACTATATATCTTGTTCGCCTGTCGGTCACATCGGCCATCACACATCATTGATCTCGAAGACTTTCCATGGGCTTTACACCGGCTGCCTTGATCGCCGGATAGAATGTTGCGATCAATGCGACGGCGAAGGCCGCCAATGCGGCAAGCGCCGTATCTACAAGCTCCGGCCGCAAAGGTATATAGCTTAAGGTATAAACGTCCGCCGGAGTACTGAGCCAGCGAAATTTATTTGCGGCTACGCAGGAGGATATTCCGAGCGCGATTCCTGTAACGATGCCAATTGCTGCAAGCATCATTCCTTCTAAGACAAACAACGACACTACGTATTTTGTTCCGGCACCGCACGTCCGGAGCACGGCAATATCTATTCGCCTCTCGTGCACCAGCAGCGCCAGCGTCGTTGTGATATTAAGGGCCGCGATGATTATGATAAGCCAAATGACTGCGGTCGCCGCCTTTTTCTCCAGACTCAATGCGGCGAACAGCGGCCTGTTCGCATCCTGCCAATCCAGAACGAAATAGTCCGGCCCAATTATCTGCCGGATCCGTTCCGCGGCTTCCGAGGCCTCGTAAATGTCAGTTACGCTGACGTTTAGCGAAGTAGGCACAAATTCGACGGAACCTCTCATTCGGGCGTATTCGGCGGAATCCATACGTACCCACGACGCGTCGTATTCATAAATACCGGTCGAAAATTCACCCGTGACCAGAACCGGTGTTTTAACCGGCGAGGACATATTGTTAAAAGTGACAAGCTCCTGTGTTGCCGATTCCGCCGTGCCGGTACGTTTCGCGAGCTCATTGCCGACGGTGATTCGGGCGCGGCCGCCGCCCGCCGCGATGCCGCCGCTATCAATGACACGCAATACAGCGTATTCAGCCGAACGAGGGCCGATCAGGATCGCGGGTTCAGAGTGTTCGGCACGTACGGCTGTGACGCCTGCGATCTCCCGTATATGCGTAACATCGGACCTCCAATTTGTGATGGCGGTTCGATCCGTTCGCGCCACGGTGATATGTGCCGTGTTCGTCAGGAGTTTCGTCTGCAGTTCACCTTGAAAACCGCGAGCGAGGCTCTGTGCGATGATCAGTGCCGCGATGCCCAAAGCGAGCCCGGCGACGGCCGCCGCGGACGTAAAGCGAACAAGCGTACGGCGCGGCGATCGGCGAAACCGGCGGACAAGTTTTATTGCAAGCAGCACGTCCACATTGTAAATCCTTGGGCGGCAATTGTTAATCGCCCTATTATTAGGAATTACTGCCGCTTTTCGTTAAAATCGAAACAAATAGTCACTGTGCCCGAATGGGCCGTATTTATAATGTCACTTGCCACTATCGAAGAAGCCGCCGAAGACATCCGGAACGGCAAAATGATCATCATCGTCGATGATGAAGACCGCGAAAATGAAGGCGATCTCGTCTGCGCCGCCGAACTTGTTACCCCTGAGATAATAAGCTTCATGGCGATCCACGGCCGCGGACTGATCTGCCTGCCGCTGACGGAAGAGCGCTGTGACGAACTGCAGTTGACGCCACAGACCACCGAGAACACTTCTAGCATGGGGACCGCGTTCACGATATCTATCGAAGCACGCGAAGGCGTTACGACGGGAATTTCCGCAGCCGACAGGGCCAGGACGATCCTGACGGCCGTTGATCCGAACTCGAGGCCGTCGGACCTTGCTCGCCCAGGCCATATCTTTCCGCTTCGGGCAAAGCGGGGCGGTGTGCTTGTGCGTGTTGGTCAAACCGAGGCAAGCGTCGATATGGCACGTATCGCCGGCCTGACGCCGGCCGCCGTGATCTGCGAAATAATGAATGACGACGGCACGATGGCCCGCATGCCCCAATTAGAGGTTTTCGCGGAGAAGCACGGCCTGAAGATCATTTCCGTCGCAGACCTCGTCCGGTATCGTATCCAGAAGGAAACGCTCGTCCGCCGCGTGGTCGAAACCGACCTGCCGACTGAATACGGCGTGTTCCGGACGATAGTCTACGAAAATATCATCAACGGTGAAACGCATATTGCGTTGACGATGGGCGACGTAACCAGCGACGACACCCCTGTTCTTGTGCGTGTCCAGACGGAGAACGTGACCTTTGCCCTGTTCGGCTGCACGCTTGGCGAGGCCGCACCGTCCATGCAATCGGCGTTGAAGAAGATCGCTGAGGCTAAGTCAGGCGTTCTGCTGTATTTACGGCAGCGGGAAAACAATTTGGATCTTGTGAATCAATTACGGACATACGCCGTGATGCAGGAAAAAAATATTGATTTTCAGGCCGCAAAACGCGAAACTGGATATGGAAAATTCCACGACTACGGCATTGGGGCCCAAATACTTCATGATCTGGGCATAAAGAAGATTCGGCTGCTATCAAACCATCCCCCGCGCATCAGCGCGATCGAGGCATTCGATCTGGAAATAGTCGAGACAGTAAATTTGTAATATGGCGTTTTAGATTGGTAGAGATATGCCGGAAGAAGATATCGAACAAAGGGACGGCAATCCGGGGATCGAACCAGAGGAGAACGGAGAAGGGGCCTACGCGCCCGAGCCGGAGAGACGGCGGTATTTTACGCGCCGCAATTCGGTGATGGCCATCGGCGGATTGGCCCTGCTTCTCGTGATCCTGGCGGCGTTCACGGTCGTATTGTATCGATACGGGGTTTTCGACAACTACGTAAAGACCCAGTTCGTCGCCAAAATGGAAGAGATCGGGATCGTTTTCGACGCCGACGTCTTTCGTGTAACGGTCGCGCCGCTTCAGCTCGAACTCAAGAACGCGACATTTAACGACCGCGTCTCCGGCGAGAAGCTGTTCTTTATACGTGACGCCCGCCTTGGTTTGACCGTCACGAACCTGTACGCATGGCAGTTAAGCCGTGATATTAGCGTAGATACCACAGAAATTTCGGGGGCCGAGGTCTGGATCAGATTTGACGAAAATGGGCGCTCGAACTTCTCAAACCTGACCTTTGTCGAGGAGCAGCCGGGGGCCCGCGTCAATTTCAAATACAATTCGATCAACTTTTCCTTGACGGACAGCGTCGTTCATTTCGGCGACCTATCACGTAATATTGCGGCAAACGCAAACAACGTCGTTTTCCTGCTGGAGCCGGAGAATTACGACGTTCCTGACGAGCAAAAGCGTTATAAACTAGACTTTACATCGACGGATTCTAACTTCACGTATAGCGACAGCACACTGGAGGAGATCGATATTCACGCGGCGGGAATTGCCGACCGTCTCGGGGCTGAGATCACGGAACTGAAGATCGAGACACCCATCGGTGTATCGACGCTTAACGGTACCCTGACCGATTGGGCCTCGCCGAAATATAACCTTAATATCGAATCCACGGTCGATCTTACGCAGACTTCGAATATCTTTCCGCTTGGTACGACGCTTCGCGGCGTCGGGAATTTCAAGGGAACGGTCACCGGCGAAGGCGAGAATTACAAGATCGAGGGAACTGCTGATTCAGAAGCACTTACGGCCGCGAATGTCTATCTTAAAGGCGTGAATATCGCGGCGACGGTTGCCGGGACGAATACGTCGTATGAAGCGAATGGCAAGGCGATCGCTGAGCTTCTTACGTTCGAGGACTTTCGGGTCGAGTTTCCGCAGCTTGTGGGAAATGTTCGCGGGACCGGTACCGATTTTCGTTGGGTCGGCGAACTGCAGGCCGCCGCGGCAAAGTCTAAGTCATTGACTCTTGGGCGCTTATTCGTATCGGACGCGGTCGCTGAGCTAAAGGACGGCGAGTTGACCGCGAGTGCGGGTAACGGGCGGGCCCAGAAATTTTCGGTGGCGGACACGGAATTTACGGACCTGCTGGCGAGAAACCTGCGGTTTTCGCGCAGCGGCGGGGTGACGAATTTTACGGCGGGCAGCGGTACGGCGGGGTCGTTAACGAGCAAGCAGTATAAGCTGCAGAATGTGAGCGGCCGCAACCTAAGGGTCCGCGATACCGAGGGTCGAACGGATGTCGATATCGACGGATTGCGTGCAGAATCGGGGCAAATAGGCGATTCCAGGCTTCGGAATGTAACGGCGGACAGTTTCAAGCTGACCGATCTGCCAAATTCGACGGACATTATTGCCCGAAACCTTAGTGCACAAGAAGTCGACGCTAACGGTGCGCGCATCACGGGATTAGCGGCGCCTGAAGTCACGCTTAGTGACATTCCGTCCGGCGACACTGTCATTTATTCCGACAACCTGCGGGTCGCGAGCATAAATGCCGGCGGCGCCGTGCTCGGCACCCTGAACATCGCCGGTGTTCGGTTGACGATCCGGCAAGGAACGGTACAAGGGACATCAAGGGATATTAACGCCGGGGACGTTATGATCGGGAAGAGCGAAACTCTTCCGAATGGAGGGAATCTCCGGGAAGTTAAGATCAACCGTCCGGTTTTCGTACTGGAGCCATCCGGGCGGTACAGGGTCACGGCTGACATGAGCCTGGGCGGCGGCGTGCTGGGCAGCATAAACCTCGGGGCGGCGCGGGCGGCGGTCGATGTGAACAATGACCGCGTGGCTTTGAACCAGCTTACGGCGGACGTTATGGACGGGCGTGTCGAAGGTACGGCCGTCGTTGCGCTCAACAACAGGTCGAGATCGAATATCGACGCGGTATTTTCGAACCTGAACATTGCACAGGTCCTGGCGCTTCAGAGCGGCCGCGTGCTGCCGGTCGAGGGCGAAACGAGCGGGCAGATAAACCTGGCCTTCAGCGGCAGAAATTTCCGCGACGCGACGGGCACGGCCCGGGCGGACATAAACGCGAACGCCGGGAATGCGGACCGCGGTACGGTCCCGGTCAGCGGCAGGGTCGAATTGACGGCGACGAACGGCCTGTTCAACGTCGATCAGGCAAGGCTGAACACGCCCAACAGCGAATTGACGGCGACGGGCGTGTTCGACCTCAGGAATGACGATTCGAATCTGAACGTCGCGCTGCGGTCGACGGACGGCAGCGAGATCGACCGGCTGATACGGGTGCTCGGCGTTTCGCCCGACCTCGAGCAGCAGATGGATTCGATGGACGTCCAGCTTGCCGGAAACGTCAATTTTAACGGGCAGATCACGGGCAATTTCAGCGATCCGATAATCGACGGCCGCGCGTCGCTGGATTCGCTTTCGCTGCGCGGGCGCGAGGTCGGCGCCGTGACGTCGGACATTTTCGTTTCGCCGGCCGGGACCGAACTTCGAAACGGACGGCTGACGGAACGCGACGGCGGTACGATCGCGTTCGATGTGAGTATCCCGAGCATCGGGACGAACAATACGTCGGTCCGCGCTACGCTGACGAACGTGGACGCGGCAAACCTGCTCGCGGCGCTGCCGCTGGAGGGCATACTTCCGCAGAGCGTACGCGATTTCAGCGGCCAGACATCGGGCACGGTGGATATCACGGGATTGCCGAACAATGCCGTCGGCGGGATCGACCTTGCTTCATCCGGCGGTTCGGTGTCGGGCCAGGCGTTCGAGTCGCTCCGGGCGAAGGCGACATTCCAGGGAACGCTCATAAACCTCGAAAATCTCGACATTCGCACGACGGACGGATTCGTTTCGGCAAAGGGAACGTACGACCGCGCGACGACGATGTTCGATCTTGACCTTGAGGGCAAGAACGTACAGCTGGCGAGCCTTTTGCCGCTGCTGCCGCAGAGCGCAAGCCTGCCGAACGTTTCGGGAACGACCGAATTTACGGCGAAAGCGACGGGACAGACCAGCCAGTCGTCAACCTACAACATAAATTTCAGCGGAGCCGCGCATAACGTTACGATCAACGAGAGCGCGCTCGGCGAGGTCACATTCAAAGGAAATACGGTAAATAACGTACTTAACGCCGACCTTACCGCCATGCTCGAGGGGCGGCCGCAGGTGGTCTCGGCGACGGTCAATTTCGCCGACGAGAACATTCCGTTCCGTCTCGTCCATGACCTGGACAACAGCCCGCTCGCGCCGTTCATCGCGTTCATTCCGCAGCTAAGAGACCTCGGGATCACGGGAACCGCGACGGGCCACGTCGAATTCGGCGGCAACCTGACCGAGATGGCGAACGGCGAGCGCGTATTCACATCCGCGAACATGACCGGAACGGCCCGGTTCAGCCAGCTCGCGCTGCAGATACAGGACACGCCGCTCGCGGCGGCCGAGCCGGTCGTGATACGGTTCAGCCCGCGGGAAGTTATCTTTGAGAGCGCAAGGTTCGCGGGCGGCGGGTCGAATATGACCATCGCCGGAACATACGCGCTGTCGAATAATGGGATCAATAACCTGACGGTGGACGGGCGTGTGAACCTGAACCTTGTAAACCTGTTCACAAAAGATTCGGACACGTTCTTTTCGGGATTCGCGGACGTCGCGATCAGAATATCGGGGCCGAGCGAGACGGCGAGGGTTTCCGGGACGGCGGACGTCGATAACGGGTCGGTTTCGACGTTTATAGGTTCGGACCGGCTGTCGTTCGAACGGGTCAAGACGCGGGTGATTTTCACTTCGAATCAGGCACAGATCGACAGGGCGGTCGGATTCCTCGGCGGCGGCAGGTTTGAGGCAAGCGGAGGCGCGCTGATCGAGGGGCTGAAGATACAGCGCTTTAGAATGTCGGTGAACGGGACGAATGTCACCGTTCCGCTGCCGACCGATTTTATTACGACAGGCGACGTTCAGTTAGAGATCACGGGCGTCAGGCTTCGGACCATTGACGAGCTCGGCATACGCATCGGCGGACGCGTGAACGCGCGGCGCAGCCTGTACACAAAAGACATCGACCTGACGAGCATCGTCGGCGCTCGGCGCGAGGGATCGATCTCGTCGGGGTCGTCATTGAGCGCGCCGCAGTTCGACCTGGTGATCGAGGGCCGAAACGCCCTGATCGTGCGGAACAATATCGCGGACCTTACGGCTTCGGTATCGATCCGGCTGACGGGCGATGCGGACAACCCGAGCGTGTCCGGACGTATCACGGCGGACCGCGGGACGATCCTGTTTCGCAACGACCGGTACGAGGTCCTGCGCGGCGTGCTGGAATTTCCGCCGGACACATCGATCGAGCCGATCATTAACCTGCAGGCCGAAACGCAGATCGGCGGCTACCAGATATTTGTGAACCTTTCCGGGCCGCTGACAGACACGGAACTGCTGAACGCGAGCGTGCGTTCGACACCCGCGCTGCCGCAGGCGGACGTGGTCTCGCTGATCACGACGGGCAACCTGTCCAATACAGAGAGCGGGATACCGACGCTTGCCCAGACCGGCATCAATACGGCCGCGGATATTTTGACGGACGCGATCATCAGCAATCCGGCACGAAAGGCAACGGACAAACTGTTCGGCCTGAACGTTTTCGAGCTTGATCCGATCATTGCCGGCGAAAGGCTGAATCCGGGAGCCCGATTGACCGTCGGCAGACAGATCAACAATAATTTGCGGGTCACATATTCGACCAATTTATCGCAGGACCAGAACCAGATAGTGGCGTTCGAATACCGGGTGTCGAACAAGATATCGCTTGTTGCAATGTACGAGCAGAGGCCGCTCAGCAACGTGACGCGCAACAGGGACAATTTCAGTTTTGAAGTCAGATTTCGAAGGAGGTTTTAGCCGTTCGAATACGCGGTTGGATTTTCCGGCTTGATTTGACAAGGATGCATTTGCGCAAGAGGGAAGGCAATATAAATAATCACTGGGGTCTTTTTAATAATGTCCGGCACAGTTCGACGCTGATGGCTGCCGCATGCGCGTTGGCGGTCGTTCTGTTTTCGGGCGTCGGCGTTTTCTCTCAAAACAGGTTCGAAAACCGCCGGATCGCCGCCATCGAAGTTGCGTTCGAAGGCAATGATAAGAATATTGCCGCGGCCGAACAATTCCGTGAGATCATCCAGGAAGAATTGGCCGGAATTTACTCGACGGTAAATATCCGCGATTCGATCGAGGCGCTTCACAATACGCGGCGTGTGGTCTCGGTCATTGTCGAGGCCACGGACAGCGGTGCGGACGCCGTTTCGCTGCGTTATATAATCAAACGGACAACACAGGCCGACCGCGTAACGATCGAGATCGGGAATACCGTCGGTGACGATGTGACCGAGCAGGACCTTCTCTTCAAGCTCAACCTTCTGAATCCCGGAACGGCGATCACGGACCAAGCATTGCGAAACAACGCGGACGTCATTTTGGCGTACCTGCGCGACCGCGGATTTTTCAAAGCCGAGGTCGATTACGAACAGAGGCCGATCGAAAATCGTTCGGAGGTCGGTGTGATCTTTCGCGTAACGCCGAACGCACAGGCGAAGGTGGAATCCTTCGTTATCAATATCGAAGGCTTTGACGCAGCCAAATTCCGCGACAAGCTGAAATTGCCCGGCGAGCTTTTCACCAGGGACAAACTCGATACGGACATCGAGAAGATCCGCGAGATCCTCCGCGACGCCGATTACCTGGCCCCGGAATTAAACGAACCGCGCGTTGTTTACGACGGCGACCGAAACGTCGTGAACATCGAACTTACCGGAAAATCGGGTCCGCTGGTTTCCGTTTCGGTCGATTCCGAGGGCGAAAAGGTAGGAAAGGGAACACAGAACCGCCTGCTGCCGATCAAGCGTGAAGGAACGCTGGATTATGCCGCGATCGTTGAAGGCGAACGCCGGCTCGAGAACCATTTTCAGGAGCAAGGGTATTTCTTTGCGAACGTCACGCCGATATGTTCGGTCGAGCCGCAGTTTGCCGAAGGCGAAGCCAGTTCGATAAATAACAAGACCGAATCGCTCTGTTCGGCATTGGGCGGCGCGGAATTGATGAACCGAAAGGTGGATGTCACCTATCAGGTGGCGTTGAACCGCCGGCTCCGCCTCGTCGATATTCGCCTGCAAGGCACGGACGAAATGACGATCGAGGACATTTCGACCGTTCTGGATTCGCAGGAAGCAAACATTCTCGGGATAATTCCTCTGTTCGGATACGGACGCGGTTATACGAGCGCACGGATCCTGGAAGAAGACGCCAATACGATCCGGTCGCTGATGCGGGAGCTCGGGTTTCGGGACGCGACGGTCCGCGTAAATCAGGGCGTTTCGCCGACGGGCGACGACCTGATCATTACATTCGTCGTCGAAGAAGGCGCGCCGACCGTTATAAACGAAGTAAATATCGCGGGCAACAAGGAAATTCCGACCGCGGAGCTGATGGCGCAGCTGCCGTCGCTGACGGGCGAGAATTATTCGCGTGCAAAGATCCGGAACGCCGAACGTAAATTGTCGGCATTTTATTCGGAACGCGGATATTTCGACGCGCGCATCACTTCGTCGTTCGATCAAGGAACGGTCGATCCGACCACTCAGGAAAAACTTGCGCGCATCACGTTCAATGTCGAGAACGAAGGCAAGAAGGTATTTATCGACCGCGTCCTGGTCACCGGCAATGACGATACAAAACCGAGCGCGATCCTAAAGGCCGTTACGCTTAAGCCGGGCGAGCCGCTGCGGCGCACCGATATTTACAAAAGCGAACAGAACCTTTACGGCAGCGACGCTTTCTCACGGGTAGAGATAAAGCCGGAGCCGTCCGGCACGCTTCCCGACGGCAGCCGCACGTCGGACGTGATCGTGAACGTCGAAGAGCAGGCACCGCGCCTGATGCAATACGGCGGCGGATATTCGACCGACCTGGGGCTGAACGGTTTCTTCGACATTCGCCATTTTAACCTTCTCGGGCGATTGTGGCAGGGCGGCGCACGGATAAGCTGGAGCCAGCGGCAGCAGTTGGTCCAGTTCGATTATGTCAATCCGCGGTTCCTGCGCGACGGAAAGGACCGGTTCGCGCCGCTTACGCTGCGTGCCCAGTATCAGCGAGATTCGACGGTAACGCGATTTTTCAGATCGGCGTTCGACAAAGGTACGTTCGGGATAGTCCAGCGTGTAGATGAAGAGGGGAATCCGATCGACGATTTCGGGCAGGGAGCAGGCGATCCGACGATCAACCGCCTGACGTTCACGGCGGAAACGAACCGCACGATAAACCTAAAGGACCGGAGCATAGTCTTTTTCCGCTACCGATTTGAGGAGGTCAGGCTTTACAACATCGAAAGCCTGCTGATCAAGGACCTGTTGCGGCCCGATGCTCGGACGCGAATTTCCGGTTTCGGCGCGACGTTCGTTCGCGACACACGCGAGAATTGCGCTATCAAATATACTCTGCTGGACATAATCGCCCGCGGCGAAGCAGGCCCGTCGTGCCGGTACAACGCCAGCGACCCGACGCAGGGCAGCTACCTGACGGCCGAATATAACGTGTCGCTTCCGGTATTGGGTGCGAACGTCGGGTTCAACAAACTGCAGCTTTCGTACAACTATTATTTTTCGGTGCCGATGCTGAAGAATACGACGTTTGCGGCGAGAGGGATTTTGGGGCTTGCGAATGTCTTTTCGGACGGCGACCGTTTCGGCAATGGGGAATTCGCGAGCCTGAACGGCCTGCTGCCGATCAGCGAGCGGTTCTTTGCCGGCGGCGCAAATACGCTTCGCGGATTTGATTTCGAAGAGGCGGGGCCGCGAGTGGTCGTCGTGCCGCAGGGAACGTTTCGGAACAGCAGCGGCGAACCGGTGTTTCTGGACCCGTTCACGATCCCGTTCGGCGGAAACGCGCTCGCGGTCGTAAACCTGGAAGCGCGGATACCGCTGACGAAATCGATACGGGCCGTTCCGTTCTATGACGGCGGCAATGTGTTCAGGAGGGTCGGGGACATCTTTAACCCTCCGGACGTTCCGCCAAATGACGTACTCCAACAGAATCTCCGAGCGCTTTGGTCACATACTGTCGGAATAGGTTTACGGGTCAAGACGCCTATCGGCGGCGAGATCGGCGTAGATTACGGATATCTTTTGAATCCGCCGCAATTCCAGATCCCGCAAATGAACGGCCCGAACGCAATTTACCGTTTGCCGCAGAGCCAGATCCATTTCCGGTTCTCGCAGGCGTTCTGATCAATTCACCGCCGACGAGATGATATGCGTTTCGTCGACCTCCACGATCAGGTGTTCGCCCGAAACGAGCATCGCCTCAGGGACATGTCCGGACGGTTCCGCGTCCGATCCGGGAGCGGGCGGCGGTTCGGGAGTGCCGTCGGCAGGCACCATGCGTTCCTTCTGCTTGCGACCGGATTTGATCGCGTACATCGCCTTATCGGCGGCAATTACCATCTGATCGAAATTCTCGCCGTGGTCCGGGTATCCGGCCCAGCCGATGCTGACGCCGACCTGTGCGGTCTCCTTGCCGATCTGCAGTTCGAATCCCAGCACGGCCGCTTCGATACGGCGGCCAAGTTCGACAACCTCGTCCGAATTTGTTTCGGGAATGATCGCGACGAATTCATCGCCCGCATACCGGGCAAGAAAATCGTAATCACGGAGCTGGCCGCGGATGACACGGCTGATCTCCTTCAGCATCTTGTCGCCGGCCTTGTGGCCGAACGTGTCGTTTACCTGCTTGAACCCGTCAAGGTCGAGCATTAGAACCTGGAAGCTCGTGCCGCCGCGGCCGGCGCGTGCGGCCTCTTTTTCGAACTGAAGCTGCAGGCTGCGGGCGTTCGGCAGGCCGGTCATCGGATCGGTCAATGCATAGGTCTCGGCTTCGGCGTGCTGGAGCGACCGGCGGATGGCGTCGGAGGCGATACGCGAGATCGTCTCAATAAGCCTGAGGTGCTCTTCCTCGTATTTGAGCAGGTCGGCGGAATAGAGCGAAACGGCGCCGATGAGCTCTTCGTCGGCGACGAGCGGGATCGAGACCATCGATACGTATTCGTCCGCAAGCTCGGGCAGCGATTCGGCGAAATCGAGTGCCGGATCGACGTTCTGCGCGGCCGTGCGTTTTTTGAGCACATATCCGGTCACGCCTTTGCCGACGACGGCCTTGGCATTCTTTAAATTTTCGGCGTGAAGGCCTTGTGTGTACGCGGCTGATGCCGAATCCTTCGAATTATTCAAAAGATAAACCGAGAACGTCGAAAACGGAACGAACTCCGAGATCCGCCGGGCAAACAATGACAGCGTCTCCTCGAGGTTCAGCGACGAGCTGAAATCGCGTGCGAGTTCGTACAGCGTGAATACTTCGCGATTTGCGCGCTTGATCTGTTCGACGTAGCTCTGCTCGCCGATGCCGGCAGGTATTCGGACGGCGTGTTTCGGCTCGGTGTCGAGCTTATAGGAAAGGCCGTTCTCATCGATCTGCGTTTCGAAGTGGCTGCGATTTTTCAGAAATATGCTGACGATCGCCGGATCGAATTGGGTGCCTGCCTCGCGGCGCAGGAAATCGGTCGCTTCGGCACGGGAGACCGGCGGCCTGTAAGGACGGGCTCCGCGGAGCGTGTCATAGGCATCGGCAACAGAGAGTATTCGCGCCGTCAGCGGGATATTGTCGCCCTTAAGGCCTTCGGGATAACCGCTGCCGTCCCAGCATTCGTGGTGATATTTCACCGTCGGGACGACCGGATAATCGAACCCGACCTTTTCAAGGATCGAAGCGCCGACGGATGCGTGAATTTTGGTCTTTTCGTGTTCGGCCGGCGTCAATCTGCCGGGTTTGCTCAGGATGTGGTCCGGAACGGCGAGTTTGCCGATGTCGTGCAGGAGAGCTCCGGTCCGCAGTGCATTGATGTCGGATTCGGGCAGCCCCAGCAGTTCGCCGATCCCGATCGCGTAAATTTGTGTTCGCCGTACGTGGCCCATGCCGACCTGGTCACGCGCATCGATGGCGGTGGCAAGAGCTTCGACCGTTGCCAGATGAATTCTGCTCGCATCGCATATCTCTTTGGTCTTCTGCGACAGCCTCCGGACGTGGATGCGATAAAGAACTTCGCCAATAATGGCCAGCGGGGCCAGGACGAGGCCGAATTCGATGCCGAATTGATTGAATGCGAAATAGAGAATGATCGTCAGGCATAGGATGATCGAATATGCAGCTGCCGGAACGATGAACCGCTGAGATACAAGCTGGGGATAATCCGCATGGCCCGACAGGCGGTCTGCCAAATACAAAGAGGATGCCGCGATCACGTAGTGTGTCAGTACCATCAGGCACACGGCCGCGACGGCTCCGCCGGCTGCGGCACGAGCATCGTCCGCGCCGAACCGTCCGCCAATATCCTGGAAGATACCCGAAGAAACGTAGTAAGTGACGGCCGCGACCAGCGTGGCGAGGATATCTATCGATATCTCGAAAACGCGCGTTTTTTTGAGGTCGCCGATCCGGACGTACCGCGCGAACGACGCGCTTGCCGCGATCAGCAGCCCGCCCGGAACCCCGAGCCAGATTATTCCCCAGAATGCGAATATTTCCTTAGGCGAAAATACGATCCGGGTCCGGGGGATGCGGGCCGCGTAACGATTGACAAGGATAGAGACAAAAATTGCGACAGCAAGGACCGCGATCTTCGAATAGGAGAACGAGAACGCCGAGAGCGAAGCGTAAGCAAGAACAGCCGCCGCCATAAGTACAGCGGCAGCGGCCAAGGCCTTTGTCTGGAGGTTCAGTTCTGAAAAATTCAGTGGTTTCATTCGCATCTATTGATTGTCACGGTTCGCGGGAGGAAAACTCGGAGGTCAAAAAACGGAGATCATTCTAAAGATCGCAGCATGGTGGGAGACATGCCGCCGTTCGTATATACAATCGCCGTGCCACTAAATTTCAAACGAATAACGGCGTATTTATTGGGCGTAAACGCGCATCGAATAATTGATTCCGTTCACCGGTGGAATTGATTACATTCAAAATGAAATTTTTCGGTCATTTTGACCGATGGTTTAGAATATAAATATGGACCGATTCAGAAGAGTTTTCGGGTTCACGGCTTTCATGGTCCTTACCGCGGCCGTCCTTGCCCTGGACCAAGAAATCTGCGGCCAGCAGGCGGACGACGTTCTACGCGTCGATACGGAACTCGCCGTTTTTGAGGTCACAGTAACCGACAAGCACGGCGTTCCCATAAAGAACCTAAGCCGGGAAGATTTCCGCGTGTATGAGGACGGCATCGAACGCCGGGTAGATTTCTTTCAGCCCGTCCGAAGACTCGATCAGTCACGGCCGCTATCGGTCGTTTTCGCTCTGGATGTGTCGGGCAGCATGACGGCGTTGGAGCTGCAGAAGCTGCAGGAAGCGATGGCAAAATTCACGCGCGGGCTTGCTGATTACGAATCTTATTTCGCCGTAACCTCATTCGGGATGAAGGTCAAGACGCTGCAGAGTTTCACAAACAGGCCGGACCGGCTGTTGAAAGCATTCGACCGGCTGGAGCGCGATATGGACGGGCTTTCGACGCATGCTTATGACGCTGTCGATGACGCGGTCCGGATGCTGAACAGGAAATCACCGTCCGCCATTCGGAACCGTCTGCCGAAACGGGCTGTGATAGTGATCACCGACGGTTTTCCGGTCGGCGATGTCGTTTCACCGAAAACCGTGATCGAGCGCGCAAACGCGGCCGAGACAAGTATCTATTCCGTAATACTGCCGTCATTTTCGCGGCTTCAACGTACGGACAAACCGCTAATGACGCCGCTCGAGGCAAGCGGGCTTATCGAGAAGACCGGCGGCAAGAGCTTCTACGCGACAAATACCAATTTCGAAGAGCTATTTCGCGCCCTTGCCGAAGAGATCACGGCATCATACGCCCTCGCGTTCTATCCGAGCGACGAGGCGATCAGCAGCGGCAAATTTCACGAAGTAAAAGTCGAAACAACAGGCGGATTTTTGATCCGGCAAAATCGGGCGGGCTATCAGGTAAAAAGGTAAGCGGCGGACGGGCCGGAAAAGCGCCCGCCGCATGTTCTTAATAACGATCGTTCTCGTAGTCAAGGTCCTCGAAGTCCTCTTCGTCCGGATCATCGATGTCCGTTTCTTCTTGTACATCCAGTTCGATCGGGTCAAGGCCAACCACAACCAACTGCGTTCCGCATTCATCACAAACTACAACGTCACCTTGCTCCGATTCAGCATCCACGAAAACTGCTTCATCACACTCAGGACAAATCGATGTCGGCATTTCTTATTTCTCCGAAAATTATATAGATTTAACTTACCACTTTAACGCCAAGTGAAAGACCGTATTTATAGAATCTAACTTTACTGAAACACTTTGGCAAGATTATTCGATCGAATTTTTGTAATTTTTCGATCGGCGGAAAGGTAGGCTTTTCTATCGATGAAATTTCCATTTTCGCTGCCGTCCGGACGCGACTTCGACGTTGTCGGATTTGGCACAAATGCGGTCGATTTTCTTATTCAGGTGCCGCACTATCCGGAGTTCAACTCGAAGGTCGAGCTCGTCGATTATACGCAGGCGCCCGGCGGGGAAGCGGCAACGACGATGGCCGGGCTGCGTCGTCTCGGGCTTCGCTCGTCATACATAGGGCGTTTCGGCGACGACCCGGCCGGCGCGTTTGGAATGGAATCGCTGCGTCAGGAGAATGTTGACCTCACCTATGCCGAACAGGTCGCCGGAGCAAGGACGCAGATCGCGTTCATTGTGATCGACGCCCGAAACGGAGAACGTACAGTTATTTGGCAGCGCGACAAGCGGCTTGCATTCGCGGAGAACGAGGCTCCGCTGGAAGCCGTCCGGCGGGCGAGCGTGCTGCATTTTACGCCCCACGATATTAAGGCATGTACGGCAATGGCGAAGGCGGCCAAAGAGTGCGGCACCATAGTTTCGTCCGACATCGATAATGTTTTCGAGGGGATCGAAGAGCTTTTGCCGCATATTGATATTTTGATCATGTCGGCCGAATTTCCCGCCAAGCTGCTGGGCGCGGGGATCGAGCCCCGCCTCGCCCTGCGCGAGCTTCAGAGGCAATACGGCTGCGGCGTTGTAGGAGTCACTCTTGGCGAGCGCGGGTCTCTTCTGTTATGCAGCGGTGAATTCATCGAAACGCCGGGGTTCGCGGTACCGGGCGGCTGCCGGGACACGACCGGCGCCGGCGACGCATTTCGCGTAGGGCTGATCTACGGACTTCTGAACGACGCGAGTGTCGAAGAGGCGGCTAGGATGGCGAACGGCGTCGCGGCGCTAAAATGCAGGGCGATCGGAGCACGAACCGCGCTGCCGTCCGAAGAGGAGCTTGCCGAGCTGCTAAAGTGCTTTTAGGCCCAACCTGCATAGTATTCTGCCTTACGTATATAGGTGCGGCGTTATCTTATACTCCTAATAGAGTTTGCGTTGTTAACGCTACTAATTAAAAAGGGGGTACATAGAATGTTTGCACGCCGGTTCTCTCTCGCGATCTTAGTTTTAACTTTCCTGGTTGGTGCCTTTGGCATGCTTCCGGCCGAAGCTCTTGCTCAATCGAGATACCAAGTCAATGGGACAGCGATCGGGATCAGCGGACGTGCCGGATACCGTTCCCGTCAATTCACTCTCATCGTCAATAGATATACGACGGACGCTCAGGTCAAAGTGCTGAACGAGGCGCTGCGCGACGACAGGCAGGACGGCTTTTTGAGAGCTCTCGACAAGCTCGAAGCAGGACGGATCGCCCTGGGGCAAGGTGTCGGAGTAACCGCAAACGCTATAATATCCGAACCTTGGGGCGACGGCGGAACTAAACTCAGGGTGTTTTACCGGCGAACGGTGACGTTTTTCGAGCTCCGTTACGGCGCCCGGTCCGAAGATTACAAGGTCGGATATGCCGAGTTGTTCCTCGATAAACGCGGGCGCGGCGAAGGCACTTTCTTTCCCGCGGCGCGCATTCGCCTTCGGGGAGAAAATACCTGGGAAGTTGAAGATTTCGCGGTATTCCCGGCACGGCTTATGGGCCTGACCACGAGCGGCAGACCGATAAGATAGATCAGGGACAGAGCCTGACTGAAAGCTTTTGAGTTTGAGCGCGATAGTTGGCGTGTCGATCTACCGGATGTTCCCAGCGGACTTTATTCGCTACGCATAATAAATATGGCGGCCGCGGCCGAAGGCGTGCTTGACAAAGCCCTCGGCCGGGTTCATATTTTTGTTGTATGCTGAAGCGCGCCGCAGCATTTTTATTCGTTCTTCTGATCGCCGGGCAGGTTTGGGCCGGCGTCTGCGGCTGCCTTGAGGACGGCGACCACAGCCGGTCTTCATGCTGTCTGCGCGACAAAAGCGACACGGCGTCGATGAATGCGGTGCCGTGCTGTGAATCAGATTGCGGCGACCTGAACACACAGGCCACGCCTCGTACGAATCACGAGAACGGTGCGAAACTGGTCCTCGAGAACAACGAGGACGCACACACCGTCGCGGCAGCTTTCAAATTCATACCGTTTCTGGCAAGAATACCGGAAACAGCCCCTTCTATCGGCAAATCGACCACTCGCTACCGGAGGCCGCCGAACCTCTATCTTTTCCACCACGCATTTCTGATCTAAATCTGCAATAGTCTGTTTTTACCGCGCTTTGAGGTGTAAGCCGGTGGTTTTGTGCGCCGTCGTGTATTTAAAGATCGATGGTATCATCCGTTCAATTTAAAAGGAGACAACATTTATGAAAAATCTTATATTCGTTTCGATATTTACGGTATTCGCATTGTTCGCCGCGGCTTGCGGCTCGGGCGGCGATTCGGCCCAGACGGGAAAGACGATCAAAAGCGGGCCCGCGGGCAATAACCTGACGGCGACGCTTTCAAGCGCTGACGGCGTCCTGCGTAAAGGCAAACAGGAATTCACGCTGACGTTTACGGACGCTTCCGGCAAGACGGTCGATGTCGGTGCAGTTTCGCTTAATTTCTTTATGCCGGCGATGGGCTCGATGGCCGCTATGACCGATCCGGCAACGTTCACGACGACGTCAACGCCCGGCGTTTACGCAGGTAAGACCGACCTTCAAATGAGCGGCGAATGGCAGGCGCAGATCTCGTACGAAGGGCCGGCCGGCAACGGCAAGGCCAATCTGCCGATAACGGCGCAATAGCAGCGAAGCGGCCGGAGGAAGCTGGGTTTCAGTCTTCGTTCCGGCCGCAACTTGAAAGGAGAAATTATGAACGGAATCAGATCGATCCTTATTGCAGCGGCTGCGGCCGCGGTGTTTACCGGAGCAGCATGCCAGCAGCAGGCGAACACTACGAATACGAACGTTGCCGCCAACGGACAATCGTCGGCGGCCAATCACGACATGGCCAATATGGGCCATGATATGGCGAACATGGGCCACGAGGGCCACGATATGTCGAATATGGGCCCGATGGCATCGGCGCCCGGCGCGGCCGAACAACCGTACGACCTACAGTTCATCGACACGATGATCATTCATCATCAGGGCGCGGTATCTATGTCGCAGCAAGCTTTGGCAAAGACCGACCGGCCGGAGCTAAAGGCATTTCTTGAAAAGATAATCAGCGACCAAAATGCCGAGATCGCAAAAATGAAGGAATGGCGCGAGAAATGGTACGCGGGAAAGCCCGCCGCACACAATATGGATATGCCGGGCATGAAAATGAGCTCAGAAAAGATGCACGATCCATCGCATACAAAAGAGATGAATAATATGGCCGGCAAGGATTTCGAGCTGCATTTTCTTGATATGATGACGCCGCATCACGAAGGCGCGGTCGAAATGGCAAAGGACGCACTCAAAAAGGCCGAACATCCCGAGATAAAGCAGCTTGCGAACGATATCATCCGTGAGCAGGAAGCCGAGATCAAGAAGATGGCCGAATGGAAGGCCGATTGGAGCAAGGATTCAAAATCGGAGTAGGTTGAAATGATCAACAGGCTGATCGACTGGTCGATTCAAAACCGAGTGATCGTGATCGCAGTATATATCGCGATCGCGGCGGCGGGATATTGGGCATTGGTCAAAACACCGATCGATGCCATCCCGGACCTTTCGGACAACCAGGTGATCGTATTTACCGATTGGCCCGGGCGTTCGCCGAAGGAGGTCGAGGACCAGGTGACCTATCCGCTGGTCACGAACCTTCAAGGCCTGCCGGGCGTGCGTACCGTACGGGCAAGTTCGGCGTTCAGTTTTTCGATGATCAATGTGATCTTCGAAGACGACGTCGAACTTTATTGGGCCCGGACGCGGATAATGGAGCGCCTTAACCTGGTCTCGTCGCAGCTTCCGGCGGGAGTGACGCCGACGATGGGCCCGGACGCATCGGGGCTCGGGCAGGTTTACTGGTACACGCTCGAATCCGACACGATGGACCTTCGCGATCTGCGGACGCTGCAGGACTGGTTCGTAAGATATCAGCTTAATTCCACACCGGGCATAGCAGAAGTTGCGACGGTCGGCGGTTATGTTCAGCAATACCAGGTCGATGTCGATCCAAATAAGTTAAGGGCGTATGGGCTGGCGCTATCGACGGTCGTCGAGGCCGTCGAACGATCGAATAATAATGTCGGCGGAAACGTCGTCGAACAATCGGGCCAGTGGGCGGTCGTTCGCGGAATTGGCCTTGTTGAGTCGGTCGCCGATGTGGCCAATATCGTGATCGGGTCGAGCAACGGCACGCCTATCTATGTAAAAAACGTCGGCGAGATAAAGCTCGGGAATGCGTTCCGGACAGGTTCGCTCGACAAGAACGGCAAGGAAGCAGTCGGCGGTGTCGTTATCATGCGATACGGCATCAGCGCGCTCGAGGCCATCGACAACATCAAGAAAAAGATCGAGGAGATCAAGCCCGGGCTGCCGCCGGGTGTCGAGCTCGTGCCTTTTTATGATCGGACCGATCTTATTAACCGCACAGCCGATACGCTGAAATGGGCGCTTATAGAGGAATTTGTGCTGGTCACGCTCGTGAATCTGCTGTTCCTTGCGCATTTTCGTTCGATCTTTATCGTCACGATCCCGCTGCCGATGGCGGCGTTGGTCTCATTCCTGTTCATGTACCTGATGGGGATCACGTCGAACATCATGTCGCTTGCGGGAATTGCGATCGCGGTTTCGGACCTTGTGGACGCCGGGATCGTGGTGACCGAGAATGCGTACCGGGCTCTCGAGACCGAGAGTGACACAGGCCCGATCAGCAGACGGCGTAAATGGGAGATCGTGCGCGAGGCGACGAAGATGGTCGGGCGGCCGATATTTTCGTCGATGGCTATCATCGTCATCGCGTTCGTGCCGGTTTTTGCGTTGACGGGGCAGGAAGGCAAGATGTTTCACCCGCTCGCTTACACAAAATCGTTCGCGATGATAGCGGCGGCGCTGATGGCGGTGACGCTTGTGCCGGTCCTGTGCGGGTATCTGCTGGGCGGCAAACTGCGGCCCGAGGAATGGAACCCGATCATGCGCGTGCTGCGGCGGGTTTACAAGCCGACGCTCGAATGGGCGTTGCGCAACCGGGCGGCGACGGCCGCGATGGCAGTTATATTTTTTGCGGGGTCGATGTATGTTACGACGCTGATCGGCAGCGAGTTCATGCCGTCGCTGAATGAGGGCGATCTGATGTATATGCCGGTCACAGACCCGGCGATCTCTCTCGATGAAGCCACGCGGATCCTTAGCAAACAGGACGTGATCATTAGTTCCTTTCCCGAGGTCGAATGGGCCGTCGGCAAGGCCGGTCGCGCGGAGACGTCGACCGATCCTTCGCCGATAAACATGAACGAGACGATCATTCATCTAAAGCCCGAAGACCAGTGGCGAGATGGAATGACACGCGAAAAGCTCGTTGCGGAAATGGATGCCGCACTGCGGATGCCGGGCGTGACGAATATCTGGACACAGCCGATCATAAACCGCATTGAAATGCTAGCCACGGGCATTCGGTCACAGGTTGGGGTGAAGATCTTCGGACACGATCTTGACACTCTTGAGCAGGTCTCACGCCAGATCGCGGACGCCGTGAGATCGGTGCCCGGAGCGGCCGATGTCTACCCTGAGCAGATCGGCGGCGCGCCCTATATTGATATAAAGATCGACCGGCAGGCCGCTGCACGTTACGGCATCGATGTCGGAACGATCCAGGAAGTGATCGAGAAAGGGATCGGCGAATCGAACTTGACGACCGCGATCGAAGGCAGGCGGCGTTTTCCGATACGAGTTCGGTACAGCGAAGAATTTCGAAAAACGCCGGAGGCGATCGCGCAGATTCCCGTCACCTCTCCGAGCGGTGCCCCGATACCGCTGTCACAGCTTGCCGATATTCGCATGATCGAAGGGCCGTCAATGATCCAGAGCGAGAACGGCCTGCTTCGCGGTACGGTGCTTTTGAACGTACGGGGCCGCGACATCGTTAGTTTTGTGGACGAGGCGAAACAGGCGATCGCGGACAAGGTCCAGCTTCCGGCGGGATATTACGCTGCTTGGAGCGGGCAATATGAAAATCAGCAGCGGGCACGATCGCGCCTGATGGTCGTTGTTCCGATCGTTATTTTGATCATCTTCGCCACGCTTTATCTGACGTATCACTCGTTTCTCGAGGCGGCGCACGTTCTGCTTGCTGTGCCGTTTGCATTGACGGGCGGATTCTATCTGCTGTGGATGCTGGACTATAACTTTTCGGTCGCGGTCTGGGTCGGCTTTATCGCGCTCTTCGGCGCGGCTGTGCAGACGGCGATCGTGATGGTCGTGTATCTGGAGGAGGCGGTCGCGAAGAAGCGCGCCGCGCTGGGGCGGTTGGATCGCGAAACGCTGCTCGAGGCCGTAACGGAAGGCGCTCTGCTCCGGCTTCGGCCAAAGGTGATGACGGTCACTACGATCGTCGCGGGGCTTTTGCCGATCATGTGGAGTACCGGAACGGGTTCCGAGGTCATGCGGCCGCTGGCGGCGCCCGTCTTCGGCGGAATGTTGTCGAGCCTGCTGCACGTGCTGATCGTTACGCCGGTGATCTTTTACTGGCTACGTCTGCGAGAGATCAAGCAGGAAGAACGGGGTTAGGTTGATGATACGCAAATTGACGTCAACATTTCTGATCATTGCGGCGGCAGCTGTTTTCGCCCTTTCGCAGACGCCGATACAGCATGCTCCGGCGGCTGATACGCACCTGAAATATCTCGATCAGGCGAACGGGCGGACCGTTGAAGAAATGGTCAATACGGCGCTTGAGAACCATCCCGAGATCGCGGCACTTCGCAGTGAAGCCGCGGCCGCGCGCGAGCTTCTGCGGCAGGCAAAGCTTCGTGCCAACCCAAGCCTTGAGTTAAGCGGAACACAACAGCTGGGAGGCCAAGACCGCAGCTTGATGGTGGAAGGCGGCCTTCCGCTGGAACTTGCCGGACGCCGCGGAGCACGCATTCGGATCGCAGAAGCCGAGATCGAGATCAGGAGTTACGCATTGGCGGAGCGCGAACGGCAGCTTGCATACGATGTACGCCTGAAATTCGGCGAAGCGCTGGCGTCGGCCCATAAATTGAGATTCGCGGAACAGATGCTGGCAGAAGAGGAGACGAATTTTCATCTCGTCGCCGCAATGGTGGCCGAGGGACGTCGTCCGCCGCTGGAACAAAGCCAGGAAACTGTTGAATTGAACCGTCTTCGGGCGATGCGTGAAATGGCGGAGGGGACGGTCGAGCAGCGTATGTTCGAGCTTCGAAACCTTGCGGGAATGTCGCCCGAGGAGCCGTTGCGGATACGCGGCGATTTCGAGAGTTTGCTGGATTCGCTGCCGGACCGATCGGGCGCCACAATGAGCGCTCTGCAGACGCGGCCGGACCTGTTGGGCGCCCGGGCGGTAGAAAAGCTAGCGGCCGCGCGGACCGATCAGGCAAGGGCGGAGGGGAGGATAGACGCGGAATTGATGCTCGGCTACCAGCGAATGAAAACGGGATTTCCGGTGTCTGGAATCGACGATGCCGGAATGCTGATGCCGATCGAGATGCGGTCGAACGTATTCACATTCGGCGTCAGGCTGATGCTGCCGGTTCGAAACAGGAATCAGGGTTTGATCGCGGCGTCGGAATTAGAAGAAGAAGCGGCGCGCAAGCGGCGCGAATTCGGCGAGCTGACGATAAGACGCGAAGTTGCGGCGGCATATGCCCGATATGAACGCGCGGCACGCGCAATGCAGATCTACAAGGCAGGCGTTCGCGAACCGGCGGCGGCCAATCTCGGTGTGATCCGCCAGACATACGAGCTCGGGTCAAAGACGTTACTGGATTATATTTCCGAACATCATCGGTATATTGACGTTGAGAACGGATATATCGATGCGGCGTTCGAAACTTATAGTGCGCGGGCGGAGCTGCTCAGGGCGGCCGGAACATCGCAATTAACAGACAAATGAACGAGACGGAAGATCAGATCTATACGGAAGACGCCGGCAATGCGGCCAAACGGCGAAGGATAAACCCGCGTTTGATGGCGGGAGCGATAATCGGCATGGTTGCTATTTTCGTGCTTGGTGTATGGTTCCTCGCTTTTCGCGGCGATGGGCAGGCGGGCAAACCCGTACCCGCGCCGCGGATGTCATCGGACGAACCTGCCGCCGGGGCACCTATCACCGGCCAGACCGTAACGCTTTCACCGGAACAGCGCGAAAATGCTGGCATTGAATTAGTAACGGTCGGCGAGCAGCTTGCGTCCGCAACGGCCGCCGGTGTTGCATCGACCGGTGTGGTCGAAGCCAATGCGTACCGCGAAACGCCCGCTGTCTCACTTGTCGGCGGGATCGTTCGGCGCGTCGTTCCCGAATTGGGCCAACCAGTTTCCAGAGGCCAGACGGTCGCGGTCGTATCCAGCAACGAATTCGCCGAGGCGCAGTCGCGCTATGTGGCGCTTGCCACGGAACGTGAGAATGCACGCCGCAATTTCGAGAGAACACAGCGTCTCGTCGCAATAAACCAGCCGGGACGGACAGAAGTTGACGCGGCCACAAAACAACTTACCGCGGCGGAGGCCGCGCTGGCGGAAGCGAGTGCACGATACGCGCGTACGACCAGGCTGGTCACGATCGGCGCGGCAAGCCGAGAGGAGGTCGAACAGGACAACACGAAACTTCGGGCGGCCGAGGCCGAAAGGGAAGAGGCCCGAAAACGGCTCGAGCGGGCAAATCAATTGCTGACGTTATCACCGGAAGCGCGCGCGGCAAACGAAGAAGCGCTGAACAAGCTTCGTTCGGCGGAATCGGAAGCGGCCGCGGTGCGCGAGCGCTTGATCGTATATGGAATGCCCGCCGCGCGCGTCGATTCGCTCCGGTCCGCTTCGCAGGTCTCGGCGGAATTGTCGATCCCGGCACCGATAGCCGGCACGGTCACCGCCAGAGGCGTCAATCCCGGCGAGGTTATCGAAGCAAACAAGGAATTAATGCGAATCACAGACCTCTCCAGCGTTTGGGTGATCGCGCAAGTGTTCGAGAAGGACTTAGCGCGGCTTCGGGCGGGAAGCGGTGCTAGCGTCACGACCGATGCATTTCCGGATCGCGTTTTCCGCGGGCAAGTGACGTATATAGACCCGCAACTTGATGAATCTACGCGGACCGGCAAGGTGCGGGTCGAGCTCGGGAACGTAGACCGGTCGTTAAAGTTAGGAATGTTCGTTCGCGTGGCTTTCGGCGCGCTCGGCAATGCCGAGCAGACGGCGCCGGTTATACCTGCAAGTGCGGTACAGTCACTGAGCGGCCAGAATGTAGTTTTCCTTGGCACGAATGATCCCAATATTTTTGAGATCAGGCCGGTACGCGTCGGACCCGAATCCAACGGACTGTATGAGGTGTTTGAAGGTGTGACCGTCGGCGACAGGATCGTGACCCAGGGCAGTTTCATGCTCCGTGCCGAAGTGCTGAAGCAGAATCCGTCACACTAGTATTCGAACGAAAACGGTCCCGCCGACGCTTAAACGTGCTGGATCGCAATGCCCTTCGAAAATTGATCTGCTTTGGGCTGTAATAAAACCCGGGTTTGGAACATAATTGTGATCGATGTCGGAACTGCCGATGGAAATTGAATTTCGCGAAGACCACCTGTACATTCGTCACGGCGAGGGGTTTGAGATCACCACCGAATCAATGAATGAACTATGGCCGTTCTTGTCCGAACAGTGTGAGAAATTCGGATGCAGCCGGGTGCTCGCCGAGGGCCCGGCTCCGCGTCGTGACCTCGATACGGTCGATGCCTTTCAATCAGGTGTTCGCGCGGCCGAGACCGTGCCGTCGCTTTGGCTGGCGATCTGTTTTCAAGGATATGAGCCGGATGAATTGAGCGAACTTTTCCAACATTCGGCACGGAACCGCGGCGTCCACGTTAAATTCTTTTCAAATACCGAACAGGCACTGAAATGGCTGCGGGCGAGTTATACATAGGGCATTCGGAAATCACCGTCCGAACCTGTTAAAATCTTCGTTCGATCCGGCGCGGGATAATGGCGAAGAAAAATAAGCTACAGACCTGGGCAGAGTATGCGGCGGTGCGGCTTTTATTAGGCACGCTGGGTGCCATGCCGCGCGGTGCAACGATGTTCATAAGCAAAACGGCTGCCGGGTTGGGGTATCGTACGCTTGGAGGCTTGCGGCGTGTCGCCCGGCGTAATCTGGAGATCGCTTACCCCGAGATGGAACCGGCCGAACGCGAATCCATTGTCAGGCAATCATTCGAGAGCTTGGGACGCGTGCTCGGTGAAATGAGCCAGTTTCCGAAATATACGCCGGCAGACATTGAAAAACTGATCACGTTCGAGATCGATCCGGATCTTCTTACCGAATACGACCGCGCGAAAAAGGAAGGCCGCGGCGCGATAATCACGACAGGCCACATTGGAAATTGGGAGCTGTTCGTTTTTGCATACGCCGCAATGTACGAACCGATCGCGTACCTCGCCCGGCCGCTCGATAATCCGTTGATCGAAGACCTTACCGTTGCCCTGCGGACGCGATTCGGCAACCGCCCAATAAACAAGACGAATTCGATAATGATCGCAAGCAAGATCCTGCGCGAAGGCGGAGTTTTGGGGATCTTGGCGGACGTGAACGCTCATCCGAAGGAAGGTGTATTTGTGCCCTTCTTCAACGTACCGGCGTGCACATCGAGCGGTGCGGCGATGCTGGCGATGCGTACGAATTCAATGATCGTGCCGATGTGCGCCGTCTGGGACGAGAAGCTTGGGAAGTATCGCGCGTTTCACGGGAAACCCGTCGAACCGGCCCGAACCGGCGACCGCAAGCGTGACATTACCGAAACGACGGCACGGTTCACGGCTGAGATCGAAAGGCTCATTCGTCAATATCCGGGCCAATGGCTCTGGATCCATAAGCGCTGGAAATCGCGGCCGCCCGGCGAAAAGAGCCTGTATTGATGGGGAATTTTCTTGTCTGCATCGCAGAATTGCGCTATAACCGAGTGGAATTCGGTCATGTCCCGAGTGAGCCTCGCAAAGACGGCTGCTTCACATACTCGAACCGGGAACTCTCCCAATGACCGCCAATCGCGAACCTAGGGAGCGCACAAATGTCCGCCGCCATGATCGTCCATGTTTTCATAGCGTCCTTTGCCGCATTCGTCATTTCGATTAGCGCGCAGACGGCGTCCGCGCCGCTCGAGAAGGTGTTGAAGCTGAACCGTGTCTATTCCTGCGGCGGTGAACGGATCATAATTAAAGAATGCGACGAAAGCGGCGTGTGCCGATTTCATCGTGCATCGTCGATCGGCGAGGCCGCTCCGACGGAAGAAAGATCAAAGCGTGAAGAACTGCAAAAGCTTGTAGGAACGTGCCGGGTCGAACCAGTCGCCGAGCCGCAGAACGCAGTACCCGAGCGCATGTCGGTTTATGACGCCTATCTCGTGTCCGGGAATATGCACTATGCGTCGGGATCGCGGCAGCTTTCGAAGAATGACACTGATTCGGCAAAGCGTGATTTCAAAGCTGCGATCGAAGATTACAACAAGGCGCTTCGTCTTAATCCCAACCTATTCGAGGCTTTGTGCGGGATAGCGCTCGCGCACCAGAAGCAGCGTGAATATTTACCGGCGTCCGCAGCGTGGAAACAGGCTCTTGCCGTCAAGCGCGATTCGGTGTTTGCACTTAATCAACTTGGGATCGCGTATCTCTATCTGGAAAAATATGAAGACTCGATCGCGTCGTTCGAACGTGCGGTGAAGCTAAAACCGGATTTTGCCGTCGGATATTATAATCTCGGCCTTGCGTTCGCTTCGATGGGAAAGGACGGTGAAGCGGAGAAGGTTCGGGATAAACTATCTTCGATCGACCAGACGCAGGCACAAAAGCTCGGGAACGCTCTGAGCCCGACGGCACATGAACCGTGAGGCTGTCATGAAATATTTCCTCATCCCGTCCATGTAACGAACATTCCGATAGCCGCGCCGAACATCACCACGGCGGCGATCCAGCCGGCCAGATTCGTCATCGGTCCATTGGTCCGGTTGCCCATCACCTTTCGGTTATTTGAGACGAGCATGACCACAACCAGCAGCGGCGGGGCGACCACGCCGTTTATAACCGCTGTCCAGAACATGGCCGACATAGGATCGATACCGATGAAATCGAGGGCAACGCCGATGATGGTCGATGCGACTATGACGGCGTAGAATCGTTTCGCGCGCCGCGGCCGTTCGTTGAGCCCGGAATGCCAACCGAATGTTTCGGCGACCGCATATGCCGCGGAACCGGTCAGGACCGGCACGGCCAGCAGCCCGGAACCGATCAGCCCTATGGCGAACAGAATACCCGCGGCGTCGCCGGCCAGCGGTCGGAGCGCCTGCGCGGCGGCTGTTACGGAAAGCGTTTGCGAGCCGTTGGTCCCGTAAAGTGTCGAAGCGGCCGCTAGTATAACGAAATAAAAGACGAAATTGCAGAAGAGCATTCCCGTCACCGTATCTATTTTTTCGGCCCTGAGTTCGTCGTCGGTCGCACCTTTGCGCGATGCGATGCTCGTTCGGCCTTCTTCCATTTCTTCTTCGACCTCTTCGCTGGCCTGCCAAAAGAAAAGATACGGTGAGATGGTTGTTCCGAGGATCGCGACGAGTGTCGTGAGGTATTCGGGGTCGAAGCGCATGGTGGGAATAAACGTTGCCTTCAGTACGGACGACCAGTCCGGATGGGCCAGGATCGAGGCCAGCACATAGCCGAATAATGTCAGCGTAAGCCACTTAAAAACCCTGACGATGAGATGATAAGAGCCCCAGAGCTGTAGGGCGATGATCGCCCCGGCGATCGGTACCACCAGGACCGCGATCGGGACGGGAAGGTACATATTTATCGCGGCGGCAATGGCGGCGATGTCGGTCCCGGCATTTATCGTGTTCGCGATAACCAAGCCAAGAACAACGGGGTACAACAGCCAGCGAGGGTAATATTTATGAAGTACGCCGGCAAGGCCGCGGCCTGTGCACATGCCGATCTTCGCGCAGATGTGCTGGACGACCGCCATCAGGGGGAGCGTAACGACCGCCGTCCAAAGGGTAGCAAGGCCCAGAGACGCTCCTGCCTGAGTGTATGTGCCGATGCCCGAGGGGTCGTCGTCCGAGGCTCCGGTAATCAGGCCGGGGCCAAGCCGCCGAACCAAGCCTCGAATTGAATTACCGCCAGATCCCATAAGAATCCAATTGGCCCCAGCTTTTAGGGACGGGACGAACGAGTTTCAGACGCTTTTTCGAGCCTGCGACTGGACGGCTGTGATGGCGACCGCGTCGACGATGTCTTCGGCCTTGCAGCCGCGTGACAGGTCGTTGCACGGGCGGTCGAGGCCCTGCAGGATCGGGCCGATCGCGGTGCCGCCGGTGAGGCGTTCGGTCAGTTTATAAGCAATATTGCCGGCGTCGAGGTCGGGGAAAACGAGAACATTGGCGCGGCCGGCTACGGGCGAGCCGGGGGCTTTAGACTGTGCGACCGCCGGGACGAGCGCCGCGTCGGCCTGGAGCTCGCCGTCGATCCTCAGGTCGGGCATTCGTGCCCGCACGGTCTTTAGAGCTTCGACGACCTTGTCGATCATCTTGTGTTTGGCGCTTCCTTTGGTTGAGAAGGAGAGCATAGCGACGCGCGGTTCTGCCTGGAGCAGGGCACGGCATGAATCGGCCGATGCCATTGCGATCTCGGCGAGTTCGCCGGCGTCAGGATCGACGACCACTCCGCAATCGGCGTAAATCATTGCGCCCTTCTCGCCGAATTTTTTGTCGGGGACGACCATGAGAAAGAAGCTCGAGACAATTTTAAAGCCCTGCCGGACGCCGATGCAGCGTATCGCGGCGGCGACGGTGTGTGCTGTGGTATTGGTGGCGCCGGCGACGGAACCGTCCGCTTTGCCTTCACGAACGAGCAGATTGCCATAATAGAGCGGGTCGCGGACGGCCTGTTCGGCCTCTTCGAGCGTCGTGCCCTTTGCACGGCGGACCTGATGATAGAGCGCGGCCGTTTTTGCGAGCTCGTGGTGCGATGCGAGGTGGTCCAGGATGTCGACGCCGTTCAGGTTCGCGCCGGCTTCGGCGGCGGCGGCGCGGACCTTTTCTTCGCTGCCGATGACGGTTATTTTCGCGATGCGGTCGCGGGCACAGGCTTCGGCGGCGGCCAGCGTTCGCGGGTCTTCGCCCTCGGGCAGGACGATGTGCTGAATATCGGCGGCGGCGCGGCGGCGGATCTCTTGAAGGACCATAAGTACAAGAATTTACCACACAACCATTCGCCGCGAAACTTGCTCAAATAACAGCTATTTTCTAGACTTTAGAAAACATTTACGAAAGGCGGGAATATGAGCAAGAAACAAGAGCCGAGAAAAAAGGTATCGCGACGTGAAAAGGGACAGCTGCGCGGGCGTATGAACAGTTTCCTGATGTTCCTGCCGAACATGGTCCGGCTGCTTGGCCGCCTGTTGAAGGACCGCCGGGTCCCGACGGCGGACAAGGCGCTGTTCATGGCGGCGATCGTATATGTCATTTCGCCGATCGACCTTATCCCGGACGTTTTCCCGTTCATTGGCCAGGTCGATGACCTTTATTTGGTTGCACTTACGCTGCTGCGGCTGATCAACCACACGGACGAGAATGTCGTGCGGCAGCATTGGTCGGGCGGCGGCGATATCGCATCGCTCGCAAATTCCATTGCCAACCTTGCGCCGGCGTTCCTGCCGAAACGCGTGGCGCGCGTGCTGACGGCGCGGGTCGAGCTCGCCCCGGCGGGCAAGATCCTGCGCGGCGTAACGAACCGCGACCATCCCATCGTAACCGAGCTCGAAGACGACCCGTCGCTAATGCACTGACGGCGGAATATCGTCGGGATGGCGGGCATTCTTGCCGGGATCGCCGGCGAAACCGCGAACGAGCAGATGGACGGGATGAACGGCACTACGGGCGCGCGCGTTAATGACTACGGTGGGCCGTAATAGCGGCCGGCCGTGGGTGCATTAATGACAGAGCGCACCCGGGTTAGTGACATTTTGCGAAAATTCCCCGCCCGCCGCGCCCGCAAACGGCACGAGTTCGCCATAAAAATCGTAAATCCCATAAAAATCATAAATCTCATAAAAATCGCCCTTTTTCATAAGAATCACCATTTGCGTTTTTGCCCGGCTGTGGTCTGATGGTTCTCGCGGGATGGGAACCGCAGGGGAGAGTTGAGGAGTGGGG